>DATLZT010000035.1:0-18032 GCA_035573835.1 Gemmatimonadales bacterium | reverse complement strand
CCCGCCTCATGGCCGCCGCGGCGGCGGTCGCGGGCGTGGCCGTGCTGGACCTCGTCGCGAGCCGCCGGCTCTCCGCGGCCGGCGTCGCAGCCGGCGCCCGCCGGGGGCGCGCCCTGCAGGCCACCCGCACCATCACGATCGGCCGGCCGGCCGAGGAGGTTTACCGCTTCTGGCGCGACCTCGAGAACCTGCCCCGCTTCATGAGCCACCTGGACTCGGTACGCGTCCTCGACCAGCGCCGCTCCCACTGGGTCGCCCGGGCGCCGGCGGGCCGCACCGTCGAGTGGGACGCCGAGATCGTCGAGGATCGCGCCGGCGAGCTGATCGCCTGGCGCTCGCTCGAAGGGGCGGACGTGCCCAACTCGGGCTCGGTCCGCTTCACGCCGGCACCCGGGGGCCGCGGCACGGAGGTTCGCGTCCAGCTGCAGTACCAGCCGCCCGGCGGCGCCGTCGGGGCGGCGGTGGCGAAGCTGTTCGGCGAGGAGCCGGGCCAGCAGGTGGCGAGCGATCTCCGTCGGCTCAAGCAGGTGATCGAGACCGGCGAGGTGGTGAAGTCCGACGCCAGCATCCACCGCCTCCCCCATCCCGCCCGTCCGCCGGCCACGCCGCTCTGATCGGGAGGAGACGTGCCATGAAGGCCAACTGCTGGATGGGCAAGCGGCAGGTTCGGGTCGAGGAAGTGCCCGATCCCAGGATCCTGAACACCCGCGATGCGATCGTGCGGGTCACCTCCGCCGCGATCTGCGGCTCGGACCTGCACCTCTACAACGGCTTCATCCCCAGCATGCAACGGGGCGACATCCTGGGGCACGAGTTCATGGGCGAGGTGGTCGAGGTGGGCCCCGGGGTGCGGAACCTCCGGGTCGGCGACCGGGTGGTGGTGCCCTTCCCCATCGCCTGCGGCGAGTGCGCCATGTGCCGCCGCGATCTCTTCTCCCTCTGCGAGAACTCGAACCCCAACGCCTGGATGGCCGAGAAGCTCTGGGGCCACTCCCCCGCCGGGATCTTCGGCTACTCCCACATCCTGGGCGGGTACGCCGGCGGGCAGGCGGAGTACGTCCGGGTGCCGTTCGCCGACGTCGGGGCGCTGCCGGTCCCGGCGGAGCTCACTGACGACCAGGCCCTGCTCCTCTCCGACATCTTCCCGACCGCGTACATGGGAGCCGAGATGTGCGGCATCCGGCCGGGCGACGTGATCGCGGTCTGGGGCGCCGGCCCGGTGGGGCTCCTCGCCATGGCGAGCGCCAAGCTGCTCGGCGCCGAGCAGGTGATCGCCATCGACCGGTTTCCCTACCGGCTCCGCATGGCCAGGGAGCGGGCCGGCGCGGACGAGACGGTCAACTACCAGGAAACCGACGTCCAGGAGGCCCTCCGCGAGCTCACCGGAGGCCGGGGGCCGGACGCCTGTATCGACGCGGTCGGTATGGAGGCGCACGCCCCGGGGCCGATGTACGCCTACGATCGGGCCAAGCAGGCGCTGATGCTCGAGACCGACCGGCCGCTGGCGTTACGCCAGGCCATCCACGCCTGCCGCAACGGCGGCACGGTCTCGGTGATCGGGGTCTACGGCGGGTTCGTCGACACGTTCCCGATCGGCGCGGTCATGAACCGCTCGCTCACGATCCGCACCGGCCAGTGCCACGTCCACCGCTACATGCGCCCGCTGCTCGAGCGGATCCAGCGGGGGGAAATCGACCCGAGCTTCGTGGTGACCCACCATATGCCGCTCGAGGAGGCGCCGCGCGGCTTCGACCTGTTCCTCAACAAGCAGGACGAGTGCGTGAAGGTGGTCCTCACGATGTGAGCCCGCGGGGGCCGGGGTAGCGGCCGGGCTGGCGCTCGGCGAGCGTGGGGCGCTTCGCGCGCGGTGGGGCATCGCCCGCACGCAGCGCCCGGGCGGGCCGCAATGCCGCCGCCCCGGACCCCCCGGGATCAGCCGACGCGGTCCGGCGCCTCGCCGCACTCGGCGCAGCCGGCGCCGACGGGGAGGAGGAAGAGGAGCGGATCCCGCGCGCGATGCTCCAGCGCCACCGCCACGATCTCACGGGCCCGGGCGAGGCGCCGGGCCGCTGCCGCTCGATTCGCGCGTCGAGCTGCTCACGGTACTCCGGCGCCGGCGGGCGGAGCTCGAGCTAGCCGCTGAGCGGCTCGCCGAGGACCTCCGGGAGGACCTCGCCGGCGTCGCGGGCGCGGTGTACGAGCGAGCCATGCGGCAGGACACCAAGACCGACGCGGTCGATGCGGCGCTGCAGGTCTTCCTCGACCTGCACGCCTGACCGTGGCCGGGGTGGCGCTCAGAAGACCAGCGTAAGGCCGCCGGTGAGGATCAGGGCACCCGCCCACATCAGATCGAGATTGATCCACATCGTGCGCAGCAGGCGGAGTCCGAGCTTCCGGTAGACCACCCCGGCGGTGACGCCGGTGACAAGCAGGTAGCCGGCGCTGTGCACGAGCGTGGCGCCGAGGCCGGCGGCGCCGAGGCCGGCGAAGGGCACGGCGGAGGCGTGGGCCAGGTGCGGGCCGTGGGTCGCGTGGGCCGCCGCCGACCGGCCCACGACGAGCGGCACCACCATCAGCCCGGCCCCGTGGGCTGTGGCCATCAGGAACGACCAGGCGGTCAGCTCCCGGAAGCCCACCCGCATCCCGCCGTGGCGGGGATGCCGGTGCCGTACCAACCGAGCGACCCCGAGCCCCACGAGCAGGACCCCGACGATCGGCCGGAGCAGCGCGGCCGGCACCACCCGGTCCAGCGCCGCCACCGCGAGGACGGCGGCGCCGATGGCCAGCGCGTGGCCGAGCGCGAGCGGCGGGAGCGCGCGCCAGACGGCGCGGGCGCGTCCTTCCTGGAATCCCAGTGCCACGGCGAAGAGCCACCCCATGCCGGGGTTGACGCCGTGTCCCGCGCCGAGCGCGGCCAGCGCCAGCCATGTCCAGGTCATCGTCGCCCTCAGCCTCAGGCGAAGCAGAAGGAGTCGGACGAGGCGTCGCCGCCCTGGAGCCGGACCTGGTGGGGCCGCACGCCCTCCTCGAGCTCGATCAGGAATCGCGGGTCCATCGTGAGCCCGCCGGCCGGGGCCGCGTCGATCTTCGCGATCCACCCGCGGATGCCGTCGGGATAGAACTGCGCGTCCCACGGCGTGTAGAGCGAGTTGGTGAGGTATACCCGGCGGCCGTCGCGGCTCACCTCGACCATCTGGGGCCCGCCGTTGAGGCGCTTGCCGGGGTTCGACGGATGCGGGCTCCGGCTCACGATGCCGCCGATCTTCACCGTGCCGGTCAGCACCGGGTTGAACGGGTCACTCACGTCGTACTGCCGGAGCTCGCCCGTGCCCCAGCAGGAGACGTACAGGAAGCGGTCGTCCACCGAGAGGTTGATGTCGGTGACCAGCGGCGGCACCGCCTTGAAGCCCTTGAGGATCGGCGGCAGGTCCGCCTCGTCGGCGGGCACCGCCGGGATGCCGATCACCTTCTTCGCCTTCCACTCGCCGCGGCCGCCCGTCCGATCGAGGTACCACAGGAAGATCGAGCTGGAAAGATCGGCCAGCGAGACGACCACGCCCACGAATCCGTAGGCCCGGGTCGGGTTGTGCGCCGGCCGCAGCTCCAGCACCATCTGCTGCTCGGCGCCGAGGTCGATCTCCTGCAGGTGGGTCCGCTTGGGGAGATCCCAGACGTGGAGCTTCCGGCCGTACCTCCCGCCGAGGAGGAGCTCCGGATTCACGCCGTCCTTCACCATGTTCGGCGTGCCCCACTCGCTGGTGATCATCGTGTCGTGGCCCAGGTGCCAGAAGAAGTCGTAGGCCAGGTACTGCGGCCCACGCTCCTGCTCCCAGCGCCCCTTCACCTCGAACGTGTCGTGGTCGAGCATGAAGATGCCGCCGGGTCCGTCACCGTTCGGCGCCCCCAGGGCGTTCAGGTAGATCCCGTCCGGGCCGCAGTGGACGGTGTGCGGCGCGGCGTAGCCGGTCTTCCGCATCACTTCCTCGCCCTCGATCACCTTGACCAGCTCCGGGCGCCGCGGATCGGCCTTCGTGTCGAGGACGTGGATGCGCGAGCTGTGGGTCCCGGGCACGATGAGATACCGCCGCTCGACGTGGGCGCTCGGCGCGTAAGGGCAGAGGTGCGAGCTGCAGGCGTTCCAGCCGAAGTGGTGGAGCTCGTTCCCCCCCTGCGGGAGCTCGGTCCGGCCGACGAGGCGGCCGTAGCTCCGGCTCGCGGGATCGGTGTCCACCACGCCGATTGCGTCCTTCCGGCCGTTCGCGGCAGTGGCGAGCAGGGCGACGTAGGCGAGCTTCTCCGGCGGGGCCTCCATCGCCAGGCTGGGCGACGGATAGAAGGTCGGGTCGGGACGGAAACGAGTCATCACGGGTCCTCCACGGTCAGGGTGAACGTTCGCCTCCACCCTGAACTGCGGAAGACCGCAGCGACGTGGGACAGCGAGGAGGGGACGAGCCGTCAGTACGGCTCGGCGTCCCCGGCCAGGCGGCGGTGGTGGGCGGCCACCGAGTCGCGGCCCGCGGCGGCATGGAGGTCGGCGAGGCCCGCGTGCAGTCTGCGGAAGTCCCTGTGTCCCCGCTCCACCGTCCGGCCGTACATCGCCATCGCCGCCCCGAGCAGGGACTCCGCCTCCGCCAGCTCCCCTCGCTTGACCAGGATGCTGGCGAGCCCCGCCATGCCCAGCGCCAGGAGCGGGGTGTCGCGCTCGCCGAGCTCCTCGCGTCGCCGCAGGACCAGGCGGGCAATCGAGTCCGCCTCGGACAATCGACCCTGGGCGGCGAGCACCCGCCCCAACCCGCTCAGGGCGCCCAGCGCGGCCGAGTGGTTCGGACCCAGGCGCGCGTGGTAGATCGCGAGCTCCCGGCGGACGAGGGACTCGGCCTCGACCGGTCGGCCCGCCCGCAGCAGCACCTGGGCGAGTACCCCGACCAGCGCCGCGGTGTTCGGGTGCGTCGGACCGAAGATGCGTTCCGAGCCGGTGATCGCCTCCCGGAGGAGCCGCTCGGCCTCGGCGTGGCGGCCCCGTACCGACAGCAGGCGGGCGAGGTCGGCCTTGGCCCAGCCCACCTGGCGATGCTCGTCCCCCACCACCCGCCGCATGGCGTCGATCGAGCGCCGGTACAGCGATTCCGCCTCGACCTGCCGTCCGAGATCCTCGGCCAAGAGGTCGGCGAGCCGCAGCCGGGCGTAGCTGGTGGCGGGCGCCGAGGGCTCCCGGCGCTCCCGGACGGCGATCGCTTCCCGCAGCAGCCCCTCGGCTTCAGTCGGCCGGCCCCGGCGCCGGACCGTCGCGGCCACGAGCTCGAGGCTCCGGGCGATCAGGGAATCGTCGGGCGCGGCCAGCCCCCGCCGCACCTCGAGGGCCCGGCGCGCCAGGCTCTCCGCCTCCGGCAGCGCCGCCCGATAGACCGCGAGCCCGCTCAGCTGCGCCAGGCTCGCGGCCACCTGCGGATCGACCTCGCCGAGACGGGCGACTCGGATGCCGAGCGCACGCCGGGCCGCCGCCTCCGCGTCGCCGTACCGCCCTTGGCGCTCGAGCACCTCGGCCAGGTGGAAGAGCGTCTGGGCCACCTCCTCGTGCGCGCGACCGAGCTCGGCCTCCCGCAGCGCGAGGCTCCGCTCGAGCAGCGCTCGCGCCTGCGGGTAGTCGCCGAGGCCGCGATACACTCGGCCCATCGTCTCGAGCATCCGCGCCTGCACCAGCGGCTCCCCGGACAGCTCGTCGGCACGTGCGACACCGCGCCGAAGCAGCTCCTGCGCGGTGGGCGGCTCCCCCTGCGCCCGTCCGGGCTCTCCCGCCTCGAAGAGGCCGACCAGGAAGCCCGCCACCGCCTCCGCCTCCTGGAGCGCGCGCGTGGCGCGGTCCCGCTCGCGGCTCGCCGCCGATGCTTGCCAGAACGCCGCCCCCGCCCCGACGAGGAGCGACGCCGCGGCGAGGGTCGCGGCGGTCACCGCCGCCCGGTGACGGCCCACGAAGCGGCGCACGCGATACGCGCGGCTGCCCCGGTGCGCCAGCACCGCGTGGCCGTCGAGGAAGCGTTGGATGTCCTGCGCCAGCAGATCGGCGGAGCCGTAGCGCAGTCGCGGCTCCTTCCGGAGCGCCATCATCACGACCGCGTCGAGGTCGCCCCTGAGCGCGCGCTGGAGCCGTGCCGGCGTGGTGCCTCGTGCCACCGCGAGCGCCTCCGCCGTACCCGGCGCCCCGGCGCCCTCACCGAGCCGCTCGTCGGCCGCCACCCGGTTGCTGGGCCGCTCCGGCTCGCGCTCCAGCACGAGTTCCGTGAGCTCCCCCGGCGAGCCGCTCGCGAACCGGTAGGGACGCCGGCCGGTCAGGAGCTCGTAGAGCACCACGCCGAGGGCATAGACGTCGCTCGCCACCGAGAGCGGCTCGCCCCGGATCTGCTCCGGGCTGGCGTACTCCGGCGTCATCACCCTGAAGTCGGTGCGGGTGACCGGCTGGGCCACCGCGCCCAGCCCGGGATTCAGCAGCTTGGCGATGCCGAAGTCGAGCAGCTTCACCCGGCCGTCGGCGGTGACCAGAATGTTCCCCGGCTTGAGGTCGCGGTGCACCACCAGGTTGTGGTGGGCGTGGGAGACGGCCGCGCAGACGTCGAGGAAGAGCCGCAGCCGCGCGTCGACATCGAGCCGGTGGCGATCGCAGTACTCGGTGATCGGCACCCCCTCCACGTACTCCATCACGAAGTAGGGGAGCTGCCCGTCCGTCACGCCGCCGTCGAGCAGCTGGCCGATGTTGGGATGGTCCAGCGAGGCGAGGATCTGCCGCTCCGCCAGGAACCGCCGGTGGAGTTCCTCGGCGTCGGGGCTCGCGCGGAGCAGCTTGATCGCCACCCGGCGGCGGAATTGGCCATCGTCCCGCTCGGCCAGGTAGACCACGCCCATCCCGCCCCGCCCCAGCTCCCGCAGCACCCGGTAGGGGCCGATCCTCCGCCCGGCGGCGGCGGCCTCGGACGGCCCCGCCGCCGCCGGCGAGCGCTCGAGGACGCCGTCGGACCGCGCGTGCGCATGGAGGAGCGCGCGCACTTCGGCCAGGAGCTCCGCATCGCTGCCGCACCGCGCCGCGAGCCAGGCGGGCCGCTCCCCCTCGGCACGGTCGAGCGCTTCCTCGAAAACCGTTTCGATCTCGCGGCGTCGCTCCGGCGTCATCCCTCGGCCTCCGGCTCCCGGTAGAGCGCCCGGTAAAGCCAGGCGCGGGCCTTCACCCACTCCCGCCGCACGGTGCGGACCGAGACCCCGAGCGCCTCGGCGACCTCCGCCTCCTCCATGCCGCCGAAGAACCGGCACTCCACCAGCTGGCGCTGGCGCGGCTCGAGACCGGCGAGGGCATCGTCGAGCGCCACCAGCTCGTCGGGACCGAGCGCGAGCTCGACCTGGGCTTCCGCGTCGGAGAGCGTAACGGGGACGGCGTCGCCCCCCCGCTTCGCCGCCAAACGGCGCCGGGCACGATCCACCAGGACCTGGCGCATGGCCCGAGCGGCGATGGCGAGGAAGTGGGCCCGGTCGCGCGCCGCCAGCCGGCTGCCGCCGAGCTTCAAGTACGCCTCATGCACCAGATCGGTGGGCAGGAGCGTCACCGGCGCCCGCTCCCGCGCCAGCACCCGACCCGCCAGCTCCCGGAGCTCGCCGTAGAGCAGCGGGAGGATGCGGTCGAGCGCGGTAGGATCGCCGGCGCGAAGGGCGGCAAGCAGACGGGCGACTTCGCCGCTGCCGGGCGACTCGGCGGACGTCATGGTGGGCTCACCTGCATGGATCGCTTGGGCACGATCCCCAATTCTGCGCAGCGCCCGGGCGGGCCGCAATGCCGCCGCCCCGGACCCCCCGGGATCAGCCGACGCGGTCCGGCGCCTCGCCGCACTCGGCGCAGCCGGCGCCGACGGGGAGGAGGAAGAGGAGCGGATCCCGCGCGAGATGCTCCAGCGCCACCGCCACGATCTCACGGGCCCGGGCGAGGCGCGCGTGGGCGGGTCCCACCGGTCCCTCGCGCTGCAGCCCGCGTGTCCTGAGCCACTCGTCCGCCAGGACGAACCGGGCGCAGCAATGGTCATTCTCCCCGTACTCGATCCCTGCCGGCCGCCCGTCCCGGACGACGGCGCACGACTTCAACACCCGATAGGGTACGTCCGCGAGGACGTCGGCCAGGTGGAGCGCCGTGTCGGCGTCGTGCGAGACGCCCAGGAGGAGCACCTGGCCGTCGAGCTGGCGCACCCGGCCGACCGGGCTCTCCGGGACGTGGAGCGGGAGCGGGAGCGGATCGGCGAGGATCCACTCGGCGTTGGGTCCGGCCGCCGCGAAGGTGAAGGGGTGCTCGCTCCGGACCACACCGGGGAGGCGCCACAAGGTGTCGGCCACGACGCCGAACTCGGCCGCGGCCGGCGAGCGAGCGGGTGATCGAGGCGCATGCGGTCGAGGCCCCGGACCTCTTCCAGCTGGGGGCGAGGGCGGCACGCGCCGTCACCGCCGGGGATGGCGCGACCGCGCGGCGGCTCCTCGATCGGGCGCTGGTGGAGGCCCCCGAGTTCGCGATGGCGGCGTACTGGCGCGCGGTGCTCACGGAGCCCGAGCGCCAGCAGGCCGCCTCCGAGCATGCCCTCGCCCGGTCCCGTCGGGCCACCGACCGGGAGCGCCTCACGATTACGGCGGCGTGGGCCCACGCCACCGACCATCCCAGCCTCCTCGCGGTGGCGGAAACCCTCGCGGTCCGGTTCCCCACCGAGCCGGCGGCCACCGCTGGCTCGCGATCGCCCGCATCGGCGCGGGGGACCTCGCGGGCGCGATCGCGCCGCTCCGACGGCTCATCGCCATGGACTCGCTCGCGCTGACGACTGATGCGCGGAGCCCCCTCGCGCCCGCGGACTGCCGGGGCTGCTCGGCGTACGAGCAGCTCGTCCAGGCCCACTGGGCGCTCGATTCGCTGCCGGCCGCGGAGCGGACCGCGAGGGAGTACCTGGCGCGCCAGCCGAAGCGTCATCCGCCTGGCTGGCGTTGGCGGCGGTGCACGCCGCCCAGGGGCGACCGGAGGAGGCGGAGAACGCGCTCCAGGGCGCGGCGGGCCTCGCGCCCGAGTCCGACCTGCGGCCGCCGCGCACCGTCGTGGCGCTCCGGGCGGGGGACGGTGCCCGCGCGAGCGGCTACTGGCCCTCGGCGGACGGGACGACCGTCGCCCCGCACGACGCGAAGTGGCTCTCGATCGTGGCGCGGCCCCGTACGAGGCGTTGTTTGAAGCGGCGTGCTGGTTCGACGCCGGCGAGCATCGCCGCGGCGCTCGCGGCGGCGGGAGACACGGCGCTCCTGGCGCCCCCGCCGACAGTCTGGAGCGGTGGGGGCGGATGAGCGGGTTCGGGCGGGACCGGCGCCTGCACCACCACGTGCGCGGTCTGCTGCTCGCGTCCCGTGGCGACTTGGCGGCGGCGACGGTGGCGTTCCGCGCCGCGATCTATGTCCCGGCGAGCGGCTTCACGCGCACCAACTACGAGCGGTCACGGGTCCTGCTCCGCCTCGATCGGGCGAGGGAAGCGGCGCGCCGGACGGATCGCGGCGCGCGCGGCACCATGGACGGCTCCGCGACCTACACCAGCGTGCCCGAGATGCCGGAGCTCGGGGCCGCGGCCTGGGAGGCGGCGGGGGAAGCGGACGCCGCTCGCGCGCGGCGCGAGATCGTGGCCCGAGCCTGGCGCCAAGCGGAGCCCGGGTTCCTGGCACAGCGCGGGCGCGCCGGCCCCCGCGAGCCGGAGCCGGCCAGATGAACGAGCCCCCATGCGGGCCCGCCGCCGCGCGTCGGGACGCGCGCCCAAGTGAAACGGCCCCTCCGACCCGAGGTCGAAGAGGCCATGTCAACGCCGGGAAGCAAGGCGAATCCTGCGGGGAATGGGCCTGAGTGGAGTTGAACCACTGACCTCACGCTTATCAGGCGTGCGCTCTAACCACCTGAGCTACAGGCCCGCATCGGGCGTCCCGGGCAAGGCAGGAGAGGATAACCACTAACCATCGTCGGCGCAAGGGCTTATCCGCAGGACGGGGCCGCCGGGTCCCCTGCGGCTCCCGTCCCGCGCGCCCGCTCAGTCCCAGCCGCGCCGGGCCCGCCGGGGACGAGGCTCGTCGTCCTCCTCGTCGAAGTCGAAGTCCTCCTCGAAGTCCTCGTCCTCCTCGTCGAAGTCCTCCTCGTCCTCGTCGAAGTCCTCGTCCTCGTCGAAGTCCTCCTCATCCTCGTCGTCGAACGAGAAGCCGTCCTCCTCGAGGTCTTCGTCGTCGTCGAATCCCCGGCGACGCAGCTCCAAGGCTTCCTCCGACGTCTCCCAGGCCAACATGAGCTCCTCCGGCATAGGGATTGGGGTAAACACGGGACCCGCGGGATTACGACGCGTCGGCCACCCGGGCCGCCCGGGCGGCCTTCTTCCGCTCGTTCGCGCCCAGGGCCCGCTTCCGGAGGCGGATGCTCCTGGGCGTGACCTCGATCAGCTCATCCTCCTCGATGTACTCCAGGGCGTATTCGAGCGTGATCTGCCGGGGCGGCTCGAGGAGGATGTTGTCGTCCGACCCCGACGCCCGCATGTTCGTCAGCTTCTTTTCCTTCGTGACGTTCACGTCCATGTCACCGGGCCGGGAGTTCTCCCCGGTGATCATCCCCTCGTAGACCTCGTCCCCCGGCGCCACGAACATCTGGGCCCGCTCCTGCAGGTTGCCCAGCGCGTACGCCACCACCGTGCCCTCCCGGTCCGCCACCAGCACCCCCCGCTTCCGCCCCGCCAGCGGCCCGGCCCAGGGACCGTACTCCAGGAATCGATGATGCATCGTCCCGGTGCCCCGGGTGTCGGTCAAAAACTCCGAGCGGTACCCGAACAACCCGCGGGACGGGATCTTGAACGTCATCCGCACCGTCCCCTGCCCCGGGTTCTTCATCTCCACCAGCTCGCTCCGCCGGGGGCCGAGCTTCTCGATCACGGTGCCGAGGTACTCCTCCGGCACGTCGACCATGAGCTCCTCGTACGGCTCCAACCGCTCCCCGTTGGGGCCGATCTTGGTGATCACCCGCGGCCGGGAGACCTGGAACTCGTAGCCCTCGCGCCGCATCGTCTCCATCAGGATGGCCAGATGCAGCTCGCCCCGCCCCGAGACGGTCAGGGTGTCGGGCCGATCGGTCTCCTCCACCCGGAGCGCCACGTTCCGCTCCAGCTCCTTGAACAGCCGCTCCCGCACCTGGCGACTGGTGACGAACTTCCCCTCCCGCCCGGCGAAGGGGCTGTCGTTCACCATGAAGTCCACCGAGATGGTCGGTTCCTCCACCGCGATACCCGCCAGCCGCTCGGGGGTGTCGAGCGCGGTGATGGTCTTGCCGATCTCGATGGTCTCGAAGCCCGAGAGCGCCACGATGTCGCCCGCGGCGGCCTCCTCGACCTCCACCCGGTTGAGCCCGTCGAAGGTGAAGAGCTTGGTGACCCGGTTGCGCTCGTAGGGCTCGTCCATCACCACCCCCGGCTCGCCCAGGGGGAGGAGCGCCACTTGGTCACCCACCCGCACCCGGCCCCGCTCGATCCGCCCGATGGCGATCCGCCCGAGGTAGCTCGAGAAGTCGAGGGTGGAGATGAGCATCTGGAACGGGCCGTTCCCGTCGCCCCGGGGCGGCGGCACGTGCTCGAGGATCGCCTCGAAGAGCGGCCGGAGGTCGCTGCCCGGCACGTCGAGGTCCCGGGTGGCGGTGCCGGCCCGGCTCGAGGTATACAGGAACGGCGCGTCGAGCTGCTCGTGGCTCGCCTCGAGGTCGATCAGGAGCCCCAGGACCTCGTCGTGCACCCGGAGCGGCTCGGCGTCGGGGCGGTCGATCTTGTTGATCGCGATGATCGGACGCAGGCCGAGCGAGAGCGCCTTCCGGGTGACGAAGCGGGTCTGCGGCATCGGCCCTTCCGCCGCGTCCACCAGGATCAGCACGCCGTCCACCATGCGGAGGATCCGCTCCACCTCCCCGCCGAAATCGGCGTGGCCGGGGGTATCGACGATGTTGATCTTGGTGCCGCCCCACCGCACCGCGGTGTTCTTGGCGAGGATCGTGATCCCGCGCTCCCGCTCCAGCGGGTTCGAGTCCATCACCCGCTCGGCCACCTGCTGGTTGGCCCGGAAGGCACCCGCCTGGCGGAGCATCTGGTCCACCAGCGTCGTCTTCCCGTGGTCGACGTGCGCGATGATCGCGATGTTTCGGATCTGCTCGTTGCCTGCCATCTCTACCTCATCCCGGGGCCCGTCTCCCCGGACGGCCCCGGGCCGCTCTCCCTGCCCCCGGGAGATCCCCGATCGGGGAGGGGTCAGGGGTGCGGCATATATAGACACCGTGGGGCGGGGCCGCAAGACTGGAACGTGGGCGATCGGGAGGGGTCAGTGGGCGCGGCCGTGGTGCCAGTGGTCGCCGTGCCGGTGGCGCCCCGGCACGAGCGCCGGCTCGGGGGCCTGCTCGCATTCGTCCTGGGTCTCGAGCTGGATCGTGACGTGGCCGATTCCCAGCGCCGCCATCTCCGCCCGGATCCGCTCCAGCACGCCGGGATGGTCGCCCAGGTCGGGGACCACCGCATGTCCGCTCATCGCCACCATGCCGCTGGTGACGGTCCAGACGTGCAGGTCGTGCACCGCCGAGACGCCGCCCACCGCCAGCATCCGGCGCTGCACCTCCGCCATCGAGACGTGGGCGGGCACGCTCTCGAGCAGGATGTCGGTGCTCTCCCGTACCAGCCGCCAGGCGCCCACCAGGATGAGCAGCGCGAGCCCGATCGAGATCACCGGATCCGCCAGGGTCCAGCCGGTCACCGCGATCACCCCGGCTGCGGCCAGCGTCCCCACCGATCCCACCAGATCCCCCAGCACGTGGAGATAGGCGCCCCGCACGTTGAGGCTCTCCCCCCGGCTCCGATGGAGCAGCGCCAGCGCCACCAGGTTCACCAGGAGCCCCGCGGCGGCCACCCCGCTCATGAGCCCGGTGCGGATCGGCGCCGGTGAGGTCATCCGCTCCGCCGCCTCGACCACCACCCAGCCGGCGATGCCCAGGAGCGCCGCGCCGTTGATGAGCGCCGCGAGGATCTCCCAGCGGAGATAGCCGTAGGTCTTGCTCTGGTCCGCCGGCCGCTGGGCGATCCACGCCGTGAGGAGCGAGAGCCCGAGGGCCCCCGCGTCGGTCAGCATGTGGCCGGCGTCGGCGATGAGGGCGAGCGACCCGCTGAGCCAGCCACCCACCGCCTCGACCACCATGAACGCCACGGTGAGCAGCAGCACCAGCGTGAGCCGACGTACCGGCGGCGCTGCCCGGCGAAACGCCGGGAGATGGGCGCAGTCGCGCCGCCCGGCCCCCGAGCCGCCGCTCGACGGGCCGGCCGGATGGGCGCGGCAGGAGGCGTCGTGGAGGTGCTGCGCCATGCGACCGGGCTACCTACTCCTCGACCCGGACCCGCACCGCCTCGGCGTGGCCCGGGAGCCCCTCCGCCATCGCGAGCGCGATCACCCTCGGCGCGTCTTCCCGCAACTTGGCCGGCGAATAGCGAAGGATGCTGGTCCGCTTCACGAAATCGTACACCCCCAGGGGCGAGGCATATCGGGCGGTGCCGTTGGTCGGGAGCACGTGGCTCGGCCCCGCCAGGTAATCCCCCACCGGCTCCGGGGTGTGGTCACCGAGGAAGATAGCACCCGCGTGGCGGATCCGGTCCGCCACCCGCTCCGGCTCCCGGGTAAGGATCGCCACGTGCTCCGCCGCCCGCCGGTCGGCCACCGCCGCCGCCGTGTCGGGGTCGGGCACCACGACCAGCAGCCCGTTCCGCTCCAGCGCCGCCCGGGCGATCGCCCCCCTGGGAGCCCGGGCGAGCGCCGCCTCGAGCGCCTGGGGGAGCGTCTCCGCGAGCCGGACCGATGTCGTGACGCACCACGCGGTCGCGTCCTCGTCGTGCTCCGCCTGGGCGACCAGATCGGCGGCCACCCGCCGCGGGTCGGCCCCTTCGTCGGCGATCACCAGCACCTCGGTCGGACCCGCGATCATGTCGATCCCCACCCGCCCCACCACCTGCCGCTTGGCCTCGGCCACCCACCGGTTGCCGGGGCCCACGATCTTGTCCACCCGGGGGACGGTTTCGGTGCCGTAGGCCAGCGCCGCGACCCCGTGGGCCCCCCCGATCCGGAAGATGCGGGACACCCCGGCCACGGCGCAGGCGGCCAGCACCTCGTCGGTGATCCCGCCGGGGGGCGTGATCGCGACGACCTCCCCCACCCCGGCCACCGCCGCCGGAACCGCGTTCATGATGACGGACGACGGGTACGCCGCCTTGCCCCCGGGGACGTAGAGCCCCACCCTATCGAGCGGCCTCACCCGCATGCCGAGGAGGGTGCCGTCGCCGAAGGTGATGGCATACCCCCGCTCGCGCTGCCGCTCGTGATAGCTCCGGACCCTGGCCGCGGCGGTCTCGAGCGCCTCCCGCACCGGGGCCGGGATCCGCTCGAGCGCGGCCCTCCAGGCCCCGGGATCGAGCTCCCACTCCCCCGGGGCCAGGTCCACCCCGTCGAACCGGCGGCTATACTCCCGGAGCGCCTCGTCGCCCCGGGCGGCCACGTCCGCCAGGATGGCGGCCACGGTCGCACGGGTCGCCTCGTCGGCGGCGGCGGTACGGGGGAGGAAGGGGTCCAGCGCCTCGAGCGGCGGGACGGCGATCCGGCGGATCACCGGCCGGCCTCGCGGGGAGCCCCGGGCCCGGCTACTGTTACACCATATGGAAGGAGCCGATAACCCATCGATTCTCCTGGGACTGGCGGCGGTCCTGCTGCTGGTCCTGGCGAACGCGTTCTTCGTCGCCGCCGAGTTCGCCCTGGTGGGGGCGCGGAAGACGCGGCTGGAGGAGCTGGCCCAGGCCGGCGACCGCAAAGCTACCCTCGCCCGCCGGGCGGTACAATCGCTCGACCGCTACATCTCGGCCACCCAGCTCGGCATCACCCTGGCCTCCCTCGGCCTGGGCTGGATCGGCGAGCCGGCGCTGGCCCACCTGATCGAGGGCGGGTTCACCTGGCTCCCCGAGTCCCTCCAGGGCGTGGCCACCCATGGGGTGGCGGCGGCGATCGCCTTCACCATCATCACCATGCTGCACATCGTCCTGGGCGAGCTGGTGCCCAAGGCGCTGGCGCTCCTCTACCCCGAGTCGATCAGCGGCTGGGTGGCGGCGCCCCTGCTGGGGTTCGCCTGGATCATGGCGGGGCCGATCGCGCTGCTCAACGGCACCGCCAACCGGCTGCTCCGCTGGGCCGGGGTGGAGCCGCCGCGCGAGGCCGAGCGGCTCCACAGCCCGGAAGAGATCCGGATGCTGGTGGAGCAGAGCCAGGAGGCGGGCGGGCTGGAGCGGGAGCAGGCCCGGATCCTCGAGGGCGTGTTCGAGTTCACCGAGAAGACCGCCGAGGACGTGATGACCCCCAGGACCCAGGTGGTGGCGCTCCCGGCGGACCTCTCGGTGGCCGAGGCGGCGGACGAGGTGGCGGAGGCGCGGCGCTCCCGCTATCCGGTCTACACCGAGTCGCTCGACGACATCATCGGCGTGGTCCACGCCAAGGACATCCTCACCGCGCTGCGCTCGAGTCCGGCGCAGCGGATCCGCGAACTGGTCCGTCCGCCGCTCTTCGTCCCCGGCACCCGCGAGGTCGAGGACGTGCTCGCCGACATGAAGCGCCTCAAGGTGCACCTCGCCATCGTGCTGGACGAGTACGGCGGCACGGCGGGCATCGTGACCATGGAGGACCTGCTCGAGGAGATCGTGGGGCAGATCTACGACGAATACGACCCGGCCGAGAAGCCCGCGACCGCCCCCGGCGGCGGTCCGCTCATCGACGGCGCCACCCCGATCTCGGACTTCAATGAGCAGTACGACCTCACCCTGGACGACCGGGACTACACCACCCTCGGCGGCTATCTCTTCGGTCAGTTGGGACGGCTCCCCAAGCCGGGCGACCGGGTGGCGGTCGGGGAGCGGCAGCTCGAGATCGTCGAGATGGACGGCCGGCGGGTGAAGTGGGTCCGGTTCGTCACCCCGCAGGGCCAGGAGACGCCGGCCCAGCGTACCGGCTGATCCCCTCGACCGCATCCCGGACCGCCCCATGCTCCGCCCCACCATCGCCCCGACGCCGCCGGGGGCGCTCGACCTCACCGGCGAGGCGGTGCGCCGCCGGCGCGCCCTCCAGCGTGCCGCCCTCGACGTGCTGGACCGCGCCGGGTACCGCGAGCTGCTTCCGCCCACCTTCGAATACGAGGAGATCTTCCTCCGGGCGGCCGGGCCCGGCGTGGCCGAGCGGCTGATCCGCTTCCTCGATCTCGACGGTCGGATCCTCGCGCTCCGCTACGACTTCACCGCCAGCGTGGCCCGGGTGGCGGCCACGACCTTCGCCGACGCGCCGGGACCGCTCCGGCTCTGTTACAGCGGGAAGGTGTTCCGGCAGGAGCCGGAACGGGGCGGACGGCCCCGGGAAACGTTCCAGGTGGGCGCCGAGCTGCTGGGCGAGGGCGGGTTGCCGGGGGACGTCGAGATCCTGCGCCTGACGCTGGCGCTGGCCCGCGCCGCCGGCCTGCGCGACTTCCAGGTCAATCTCGGCCACGCCGGCGTCCTGGCCCCGGGGCTCGCGGCGCTGGAGGAGCCGCTCCGTCGGGAGGCGCGGCGCTGGATCGACCGGAAGGACCGGGCGAGCCTCTGCCGCGCCCTGGCCTCGGCGAGCGACGAGGCGCGGACCCTTACCACCCTGCCCTTCGTCATGGGGCGCCGCGCCGCGATCGAACGGGCCCGGGACACCGCGCCGCCCGCGGCCCTGCCGGGGCTCGAGCGTCTCCTCGCGCTGGACGACGCCCTCACCGCCGAGGAACGGGCCCACGTGGTCTACGACCTGGGCGAGGTACGGGGGCTCGACTACTACACGGGCATCCACTTCGAGCTCTTCGTGAGCGGCGCGGGCCGCGCCGCCGGCGCCGGCGGGCGCTACGACGACCTGATGGCCCGCTTCGGCACGCCCCGGCCGGCGGTCGGCGTCTCGCTCGACCTCGACACCATCGCCGAGGTGGCGCCGTGAGCCGGCTCCGCCTCGCCCTCGCCAAGGGACGGCTCTACGAGCCCAGCCTCGAGCGGCTTCGCCGGGCCGGCATCGAGCCCCTCCCGGGCGACGCCCGCCGGCTGCTGGTCCCCACCACCGACCCCGGCGTCGAGCTCCTCGCCGTCAAACCGGGCGACGTGCCGGTCTACGTGGAATCGGGTGCGGCCGACCTCGGCATCACCGGCACCGACGTGCTGCGCGAGTCCGACGCCGACGTGCTGGAGCCGCTCGAACTCGGCTTCGGCGGCTGCCGGCTGGTCGTGGCGACGCCCGCGGGGACGGCCTATCCCAGCCTCCCGGGCGGGATCACGGCCCGCGTGGCCACCAAGTATCCCCGGCTGGCGCGAGAGCACTTCACCCGGCTCGGGCGCCCGGTGGAGATCATCCGGATCGGCGGGTCGGTCGAGGTGGCGCCGCTGCTCAACCTGGCGCACTGGATCGTGGACCTGGTGGACACGGGGACCACGCTCCGGGCCAACGGCCTGGTGGAGCGGGAGACGATCCTGCAGTGCGGCGCGGTGCTGGTGGCCAACCGGGCCAGCCAGAAGCTCAAGCTGGAGCAGCACCTCGGGCTGATGGAACGGCTGGAGCGCTCGGCGGCGGCCTAGTCGGTCGGGGAGGGGCCCGGGCCCCCGCGGCCGAGCGCCGCCGCCAGCTCGATCGCCGCGCGCATGCTGGAGGGATCGGCCCGCCCGGTGCCCGCGATGTCGAACGCCGTGCCGTGATCGGGGGCCGTGCGGGGAAACGGGAGTCCGAGGGTGACGTTCACCCCCCGGCCGAACCCCGCCACCTTCACCGCTGTCATCCCCACGTCGTGATAGGGCGCCAGCACGGCGTCGAACTCGCCGCGCATGGCGCGGACGAAGACGGTATCGGCGGGGAGCGGCCCCGTGGCGCCAAGGGTTTCGGCGGCGGGCCGGAGCACCCGGTCATCCTCG
>DATLZT010000034.1:0-20538 GCA_035573835.1 Gemmatimonadales bacterium | reverse complement strand
GCCGGGGATGGCGGCCATCCCGTCACCCGGGCGTGGCGACGGACGGTGGGCCCCCGACGCCCCGGCGCGGCTACCCGACCCGTGACAGGCCCCCGAACCGACGGTCCCGTCCCCGAAACCAGGCGATCGCCTCGGCGAGCGTCGCGGCCTCGAAGTCGGGCCACATCGAGTCCAGGAACAGCAGCTCGGCGTATGCGCACTCCCAGAGCAGGAAGTCGCTCAGCCGCTGCTCCCCGCCAGTGCGGATCAGGAGATCGACCGGCGGCACGGGCTCGGCGGCGTGGTCCACCGCCTGGATCAGGCGGCCGAACTCGGCCCGGTCGAGCGACGCATCCGCCGTGACGCGGCGGGCGGCCCGGAGGATGGCGTCGCGCGAGGAGTAGTCCACGGCCACGCGGAGGAGGAGCCGCCGCCCGGGGGCGGTGGCCGCCTCCGCCGCATCGACCGCCCCGGCGACGGCCGGGGGGAGTCGGTCCCGGCGGCCGATCACGTTGATCCGGATCCCCTGCTCGCGGCAACCGTCGGCCTCACGCCGCAGGTACTCGCGGAAGAGGCGCATCAGGGCGGTCACCTCGCGCTCGGGCCGCCGCCAGTTGTCGGACGAGAAGGCGTAGAGGGTGAGGCACCGGACTCCGAGCCCCGGCGCCGCCTTCACCGTCCGCCGTACCGCCTCGGCCCCGGCACGATGCCCCGCCACCCGCGGCAGCCCCCGGCGCAACGCCCAGCGGCCGTTCCCGTCCATGATGACGGCGACGTGCAGGCCAGGATACTGCAAAGCACTTGTTTCCACAAAGCCACTCCCCAAAAAAAGGGCTTCAGCCGTCCCGGGTGGCCCGGATCAGCGCCTCCATGTGACCGAGATAGCGCTCGAGCGCCCGCCGGCCGGCTGGCGTGAGCCGATACTCGGTGCGCGGCACCCGACCCTCGAAGTGCTTGGTGCAGCTCACGTAGCCGGCCTCCTCCAGCTTGCGGGTGTGGACGCTGACGTTGCCGTCGGTGGTCCGGAGCAGCTGCTTGAGCTCGGAGAACGTGAGCGACTCGTTGACCGCGAGCGCGCTCACGATCCCGAGCCGCATCCGCTCGTGGATCAGCCGGTCGAGGTGGAGCGCCTCGGGCTCGCTGCCGGCCCCCCGGACGCTCCGGAGCGGGAGCGCCGGGGTCCGCTGGCGCGCCGCGTTGGACTTAGCCACCGTATCGCCTCGCGATGATGACGCCGAAGATCACGTGGAGGCCACCGAACCCGGCCGCCATGAGCCAGTCGCGCCAGCCCGCGGGCGTCACGAAGCCGACCGCCCCCAGGACCATGAAGCAGGCGCCCATCACCGGCACCACCCGCACCGACGAGGCGCCGCCCGTGACGGCGGCGGTCCCGTAGAGCAGGAGCCAGATCCCGGGGAGCATCTCGAAGCGGGCGTCCCGGAGGAGCACCAGCGTGAGCAGCACGCCCGCCAGCATGGGCGGCGCGTAGCCGAGGGCGAAGCGACGCCCCGGCCCGGAGCCGAGGGGAATCGCGGCCCGCCGAGCCTTGACCCCGAGGGCCACCGCGCCCACCGAGAAGGCGAGCAGCGCCTCGCCCAGCCAGACGGCGGCCCACCGCTCGGGAGTGGGTTGGGCCGCGGCGAGCAGCGCGGCGACGATCGCGGTGACCCCCATCGCCACCCCCCCCCATCCCGGCACCGCCGTGAACGCGACCGCCCGCTCCATCGTCTCGCGGATGAAGCGGAGGTTGTCGATGGCGCGGGCGTGGAGTGCCGGCGCCTCGCCGGTGGCCGGGCGAAGCGGACGGGGCGTGGCCATGGCCCAACGGTAGGGCGTGAGGTCGCCCCCGTCAAGCACTTTTTCCGGTCAAGCCAAGCCCGATCCCGCGGGTCACTCCGCCGCGCCGGACGACGCCGCGGCTCGGCCCTCCCGGCGCGCCAGCACGACCCGGGCCCCCACCCGCTCGAGCATCGCCACCAGCTCGCCCCGCGGACGGTACTGCCCCGCCGCCACCACCGCGACCACCCGCCGGGTGTTGCCGATCCGCTCCAGCGGATCGGCCTCGAGCAGCACCAGGTCGGCCACCTTCCCGGGCGCGATGGAGCCCAGCGAGTCCGCCACGCCGAGCAGGCGCGCCGGCTCCAGCGTGGCGGCGACCAGCGCCTCCATCGGCGAGAGGCCAGCCTGCACCAGGAGCTCGAGCTCGCCGTGGAGCGAGAAGCCCGGGAGCCCCGCCGCGCTCGGCGTGTCGGTGCCGGCCACGATCGGCACGCCGGCCCGACGCATCGCGCCGACCAGCATCAGGTGCCGCTCGACGTAGCGCCGCGCCCGGACGACGCCCCGGGGCGGCAGGCTCCGGCGCCGGTCCGCCATCGCGCGGGTCCGGTGCGCCATCAGGCCCGGCGGCGCGTAGCGTACCCACGGCGCATGCATGGGCACCGTGTCGAGCGCGAAGCCGCGCTGCGCGAAACCGGTCAGCGTCGGCACCTGCCACGTCCGGCTCGCCTCCAGGCGGCGGAAGAGCCGGCCCGCCGCCTCCTCGCTGAAGGTGTCCAGCAGTCGGTCGTGGAACGCCTGGGTCCGGGCCCGGCGCGTGGCCGGGTCGGCGGGCCGGGAGGCGAGCTCGAGGAGCGCCTCGGCCGAGCGGGGATCGGCCGAGGCCGCCAGCAGCACGCCGTTCAGGTGCTCGATGCTCCGCTGCCCGGCGGCGGCCGCTTCCAGGACGGTCACGCCCTCCGGCACGTGCCCCACGACCGGGAGCCCCACCCGCCGGGCCTCGTCGACCGCGGCGAAGTAGGCCTCGCGGCTCATTTCCGAGCCGACCTTGATGAAGTCGACCCCGGCCCGGGCCAGCCGTCGCACCGCGTTGCGCGCCTTCGCCGGATCGGTCTCCTTGAGCTTCGGCCCCCCGGTGAACAGGCGCGGTCCCACCAGCCGGCCCCCGGCAATGGCACGACGCCAGCCGACGAGCGAGTCGAGCTCGCCCCCCATGTCGCGCACCGCCGTCACCCCGTTGGCCAAGAGCATGGGCAGGTACACGTCGACCGCCGTGTCGCTGGGGTCGCGCGGTTGGATCTCGGGGATGAGATGCACGTGGGCGTCCCAGAGCCCGGGGATGAGTACCTTGCCGGTGGCGTCGATCACCCGCGTCCCCGGAGGCAGCCGCACCCGCCCGGTCGGGCCCACGGCGGCGATCCGACTGCCCCGGACGAGGACCGTCTGGTCGCGGCGAGGCCCGGCACCGGTGCCGTCGATGACGGTGGCGTGGACGATCGCGATCGGCCGCTGCCCCCGAGCCGCCTGGCCCCAGGCCGCGGAGGCGACGCAAACCAAGCCGGTAAGCAGGGCGGCGGTGCGGAGCGGCATACCCCTCCAGCCCGGCCCCGAAAGGCCGGTCATGGGAACGGATGGTCGGTCGATGACGGTCGGCTGGACGCGTGAGGCAAGAAACGGGCCGGTAGCTCGCCGCCCCCCGCGCCGCGCGCTTATATTGTGGATTCCCGCTTCCCGGATGCGGCCCATGGCGGAGCCGTCGCCGAGCGAGCCGACCCGCCGGAGCGCGCGGTGGGGCCTCATCGTCGCGTTCTGGACGGTCGTCGGGCTGCTCTCGGCCAGCCAGACGTTCCTCCTCCTGAGCGCCGAGCGGCAGCCGGTCGCGCCCTGGCGGGTGATCCTCTGGCAGCTCGCCGCCTGGTACTTCTGGGCGCTGCTCACGCCGGTCATCGCCTGGCTCGGCCGCCGGCGCCCGATCCATCGCGAGGCGTGGGTCCGCTCGCTGTTCGGCGTGCACCTGCCGGCCAGTGTCGCCGTGTCGCTCGCGCACACCGCGCTGGTGACGCTCCTGGTCCGCCTCGCCTTCCCCGCCACCGCCGGCAACGAGCCTTTCGGGGCGATCTTCGCCAGCTACCTCCGCTCCCGGCTCCAGTTCGAGCTCCTGACCTACTGGGCGATCCTGGGAGCGAGCCATGCCTTCGACTTCTACGCCAAGTACCGGGAGCGGGAGCTGCGGGCTTCCGAACTGCAGGCGCAGCTGGTGCAGGCCGAGCTCCAGGCGCTCAAGATGCAGCTCCATCCCCACTTCCTGTTCAACACGCTCCACGCGATCGCGGTGCTCATCCGCCGGGATCCCGCGGCCGCGACCCGGACGGTGACCCTGCTCGGCGACCTCCTCCGCCTCACGCTGGCCAATTCGGGGGCGCTGGAGATCCCGCTGCGCCAGGAGCTCGAGTTCCTGAAGCTGTACCTGGAAATCGAACGGATCCGCTTCCCGGATCGCCTCACGGTGGTCTTCGAGGTGGAGCCGGAGGCGCTGGACGCCCGGGTCCCCAACTTCATCCTCCAACCGCTGGTCGAGAACGCGGTGCGTCACGGGGTCGCCGCCCGGACGGCGCCGGGGCGGATCGAGATCGGCGCCCGGATCCGCGGCGAAGCGGCCGAGCTCCGGGTCTGGAACGACGGTCCGGGGCTGGACGAGCGGCCGCGGAGGCCGGCGGGCACCGGCATCGGGCTCGCCACCACCCGCGCGCGCCTCGCGAGGCTCTACGGCCCCCGCGGCCGGTTCGCCATCGCCGACGCCGAGCGGGGGGGCGTGGAAGTGACCCTCACCGTTCCCTACCACCGTGAAACGGACCCCGGCATCCCGGTGGGCCCCCATGACCGACGTTAGGCTGCGGGTGCTGCTGGTCGACGACGAGCCGCTGGTCCGTCAAGGACTCCGGAGCTTCCTGGAGGACGAGCCGGACGTCGAGGTCGTGGGCGAGGCGCGGGACGGCCGGGAGGCGCTCCAGCTGATCGTGCAGCGCCGTCCCTCGCTGGTCTTCCTCGACGTCCAGATGCCGGAGCTCGATGGGGTGGCGGTGGCCGAGGCGCTCGCCGCCGAGAGTCCCGCGATCGTCTTCGTGACGGCCTACGACCGCTACGCCGTACGGGCGTTCGACCTGCAGGCGGTGGACTATCTCCTGAAGCCGTTCGACCGACCGCGCTTCCAGGCCGCGCTCGAGCGGGCCCGGCGACGGCTGGCGGCGAGCGAGCGGGAGGTCCTCGCCAGGCGGGTGGAGGCGCTCCTACTGGAGTTGGGCGGACGCGGATACCTGGAGCGGATCCCGGTGCGGTCGGGCCGCCGGATCGTGGTCGTGCCGGTGGACGAGGTGGAGTGGTTCGAGGCGGCGGACAACTACGTCCGCCTCCACGCGGGCGGCCGGGGGCACCTCCTGCGGGAGACGATCAAGCGGCTGGAGACCCGCCTCGACCCGCGCCGGTTCGCCCGGATCCACCGATCGGCGATCGTCAATCTCGACCGGGTCAGGGAGCTCCAGCCGCTCGCGAACGGCGAGTACGCCGTGTTCCTCGGGAGCGGTACCCGACTCATCCTGAGCCGGACCTACCGGGACGCCTTCCAGGCCCGGATCGGCCGGCTCGAGTGAGGGGGCGGCGCCTCAGCAGCCGATCCGCTGGGTGCTCACCACGAAATTGTCGAAGTAGCGCTCCTGCACCGCGGGCGAGCCCGCGTTCCAGTAGTTCTCCAGGTAGACGCTATTGAGCCCGTACCCGGTGAAGGAGCCCACCCAGTTCATGCCGGTCTTCCGCGCCTCCTGCCTCCCGTCGATCCACAATTCGAAGACGCCGTTGGCCTGCCCGGGGTCATTCAGGCGGACGTGGGTCTCGATGCAGTACCACTTACCGACGTGGGCCGCGTCGAAGATGGGCGTGACGCCGACCACCCGCCCCAACCAGCGGAGGCGGGCGAAGTCGTTGTAGGTCGTGGTGAGCAGCTTCCCCGGCGGGTCGGTGCCCGAGGCGGGATCGATGACCAGGTAGTTCCGGTGGGTGGAGCCGCCGCTCCAGACGTGCGCGATCATCGCCTGGGCCCAGCTGGTGCTCGAGGCGAAGCTGAAGGCGCGGGTGAGCTTGTCGCCCCCGCCGCCCACCCACCCCGGCTGGTGGCGCAGGTAGAAGCGCCAGTAGAGCTCGCGGTAGTTGGCCGTGCCGGCATCGGCGGGACGGAAGTAGGCCTGCGGCGTCTTCCCGACGGCCAGGTGGAGCGCGCCGGCCGAGACCTGTCGGGGCGCGAAGCGGGCCCGCATCCCGAACGAGCCGCCCCGCCCCACCCCGTTCACCCGGACGAAGCTGCCGCCGTCGCTCCGGTACTCGAAGTACGCGCCGAGGCGATCGCGGTCGAAGTCGTCGCACCACACCCACTCGGCACGGGGCGCGGAGCACTCGGCGCCGGACCCGGGCTGCGGCGGCGCGGCGGGCGCGCTGATGGTCACCATCGCCGTATCGGCCGCGCCGCCGCTCGTCGCCACGATGGCGAAAGTGCCGGGCACCGAGTCGGCGGTGAAGGTGCCGTCGGGCGCGATGCTCCCGCCCGCCGCGGACCAGACGACAGGGAGCGAAACGGACGCCCCGTCGCTCCCCCGCACGACGGCAACGAAGGCCCGGGTACCCCCCGGGACGACGGTGGCGGTGGCCGGCGTGACGTCGATCGTCACGGTGGGCGTGTGGGCCGTATCGGCCGGCGGGGGCGTCACCACGGTATCGACTGGTGGGGCGGGGCCGGCGGAGCCGGTGTCGCCGCCGCAGGCGGCGAATGCCCAGGCGGCCAGGAGCAGGGCGAGGCGACGCATGGAAGCTGCTCGATCAGCGACATCCCCAACCGGTCTCCGCCCGTCCCAGCTCCCTTGGGGGCGATCGAGAGTAACCTCGTCCGAGGCCAGGCCGCAAGGGTCACGTTTTTAACACTCAGATGTTGATATAGCTGGATTCTAGCATTCAACATTATATCCATCAATATGATAGCACAGCAACTAGTGTTGAAAGTAAATAATCAACGGCTAATAACTTGACGATCCATGATTGCACCGGCCGGCCTTCATCCGCCCGATCCCGGTGCCACGCCCTGGGGGGCGGAGCCCGCCCGGGGACGCCGCCGTCGGCGTCCGACTCCGGCGGCCCTGGCCGGCGAGTCCACCCATCGACGACGTGATTCCCGCCGGCTTGGCCGCGCTCGGTGCAGGCGCGGCGGGCTGGTTCGTCTCATTCGCCGACGGGTGGCAGCGCAGCGCCCGATTTCCGGCGGTTCAGGTAACGGTGGTCCACCTCCGCGGCGCCGTCGCGGGGAATGACCCGGGGGAGCCCCGGGGCCGGGGAGGCGTATGGCCGCGATCGTCATCCTGCTCCTGCTCGTGGTCGGATGCGTTCACGGCGAACCGGCGGCGCCGGTGGTCGATCGTCCCCACGGGCCGCTCACCCCGTCCCTCCCCCGCCGGCTCACCTACAACCCGGCCGACGACCGCACCGCGAGCTGGCTGCCCGGCGGCGCCGAGGTCGTCTACTCCAGCGAACGGGAGGATCACGCCGATCACGACCGCTGCCTCCGGATCCTCGCCCCCGACGCGGGCACGGTCCGACGGTCGATCTGCCCACCCCTGGCCAGCCATGACGACTCCACCGACGTGTTCGAGGCGCCGGCGGTCTCGACCGACGGCCGGATCGCGTATCTCCGCGTGGTCTCGCGCATCGGCCAGCAGAAGCTGGGCACAGCGGCGCTGGTGGTGGCCTCGATGGCCGACCCGACCGGCGGCTCGGTCGTGACGCCGATCCCGTATCGAGCCCCGTCGGGGCGGATGCACTCGAGCGTGGGCTACCTCCACTGGCTCGAGCCCGGCGTCCTCGTCTACCTGGGCCAGCACCTCTTCTACCAGGGCTCGACGTTCTTCCCCGACACCTTCGTGACGGGGGTCGAGGTGATGCGGGTCGACGTGCGGGGACCGAGCCCGACCTTCGAGGCGATCCCCGGCACCGAGCACGCCTCCAGCGTCTCGGTCGCCGACGACGGGGCGCTGGTCTACACCCTGGGCGGGGATTCCCGGGTGTATCGCCGGGACCCGACGAGCGGCGCCACCGCCGTGCTGTACGACTTCGGCCCCGGCCACGTGGTGCGGGACGCCGAGGTGCGGGGCAACCGCCTGGTCGCGGTGGTGGATGGGAGCGTCCTCTTCCAACATGAGCCGGCCAACGGCTTCGTGCAGCGGGACGAGGGGGGCGACCTGCACTTCGTGAACCTCGCCGCCGGCGCGGCGTCGGCGATCGCCACCGACACGGTGCTCTTCCGCCGCCCCCGCCTCGCGCCCGCCGGCGACCGGGTCGTCGTCGAAGCGTCCCCCTGGGCCCCGGTGCACGTGGGACCCGATTCCGACTACAATGCCACCAATCATCGAGTGGATCTGTGGCTCTTCGAGGTCCCGTGAGCCTGCGGCGCGCCGCCGGCGCCTGTGGGCTCGCCGCGCTCGTCGCCTGCGGTCACTCCGAGCCTCTCCAGCCGGAGCGGCACGCCCCGGACACGCCGCGCTTTCCCGGCCTGCCTCGCCGGCTCACCCTCAACCGAGGGGATGACGGGAGCCCGGCCTGGCTGGCGGATGCCGGCGCCATCCTCTACACCGCGGACTGGGGCGACCATCCCGATCGCGACCGGTGCCTGGTCGAGCTCCCTCCCGACGGCGGGGCGGCGCGGCGCACCATCTGCCATCGCGCCCCCGGGGGCGACGACAGCACCGACGTGTACGCCTCGGCCGCGGCCTCCCCCGACGGCCGGCTGGCGTTCCTCCACGTCACCTCGCGTCCGACCGACCGGGCGCCGGTCGGCGCCTCGCTCCGGCTCGCCACGGTCGCGGATCCCGCCGCCTCGACCGAGCTGCTCGGGCTCCCGCGGATCCTGCCGAGCGGCCGGCCGCACTCGCACCTCTCCCAGTTGCAGTGGCTCGGCACCGATGCCTTGGTCTACCTCGCCGAGCGCTTCGTGTACCTGGGGCCGCCGGCGGGTCCCGACACCCTGCTCCTCGGGATCGAGGTCGCGCACCTCTCCCTAGGCGGCGGCTCCCCGGTCCTCGCCAGCGTGCCCGGCACCACCAGCGCCACCTCCGTGGGGGCGGGCGAGACGCCGGGGGTGATCTACTACACGTTGATGGGCGATTCCAGGATCTATCGACGGGTGCTCTCGAGCGGCGAGGTCACGGTGGCGCACGACTTCGGCGGCCGGATCGCCCGCGACGTGCGGCGGGTGGGGTCGCGTCTCCTCGCCGTGGTGGGCGGGAAGGTCGCCGTGGTCGCCGATCCGGCGCTGGGCGCCTACCAGCGCGACGAGGGCGGCGGGCTCGTCCTGGTCGACCCGGCCACCGGCCACGAGACCCCGCTCAGCGCCGGGCAGATCCTCTTCCGCCGGCCCGCGCCCGCGCCCGCCGGAGCGAGGCTCGTCGTGGAAGGCTTCCCCTACACCCTCTTGGAGATCCGCGACGGGAACGGCCAGGTGATCGGGCTGGATACCCTGGTGGCGACGCGGGGCGACCTCTGGCTCTACGAGGCACAATGACGACGCGACTCTGGATGACGGCGGCGGGGCTCTTGTGGGCCGGTCCGGTGCTGGCCCAGGCCAACGGCGCGATCGCGGGGCGGGTGACCGACAGCGCCGGCGCCCCGATCACGGGCGCGCGCGTGGTGCTGGACGACGGCGAGGGGAGCGCCACCACCGGCGCGACCGGCCACTACCGGCTGCGGGAGGTCCGGAGCGGGTGGCACCGGGTCCGCGTCTCCGCCATCGGCTACCGCGGGCTGATCCGCGACAGCGTCCTGGTCCGGAGCGGGGCGACGACGGTGCTCGACCTCTCGCTGCAAGCGATGGCCATCGAGCTGGAGCCGGTGGTGGTGACCGCCCCGGTCGACTCGGTGCTCGACCCGCTCGCGACCGCCGCCATCCAGCGGGTCACGGCCGAGGAGCTCCGCCGGCTCCCGGTGTCGAGCGTGGACGAGGCACTGGCCCTTTCCGCCGGCGCGGTGGGCGAGAGCTACCGAGGCGGCCGCCTGGGACAGCAATCGTTCATCATCGACGGGCTCGGGATCAAGAACCAGCTCGACGCCTCGACCGGCGGACTCGGCCTCCGGCTCCCCCCCGACATGCTGACCGAGGTCGGGCTCATCACCAACGGCTTCTCGGCGCGCTACGGCCAGGCGGTGTCGGGGCTGGTCAACGTGGTCACCAAGGACGGCGGCGACCGATTGGCCGGCCGCGTCGCCTTCGAGACCGATCGGCCCCTCGGCGACGGGTGGGACTACGGTCTGGACCGGGTCGTGGCCCAGGCCGACGGCCCCCTCTTCGGGGGCCTGCGCTTCGTCGTCGCCGCCGATGCGACGTCGCGGCTCGACGCGGATCCGGTGAACGCCCCCGCCCCCGAGGACCCGCGCGATCCGCGGCACGACCGTCCCTGGATGCTGCCCCACAATTCCGGGGAGCAGCACGATCTCGCCGGCAAGCTGCTCGTCCCGCTGGGCGATCGCCAGGCGCTCCGCCTCTTCGGCCTCCGCTCGGAGGAGCAGCGCCTGCTCTACGATCCGGCGTTCAAGTACGAGCCCCAGGGCGGACCGGCCCGCCGGATCCGCGCGGACCTCCTCAGCGCCCACTACCAGCACTCGTTCGAACGACCGGCGATCGGGGTCGAGCTGCGGGTGGGGTACTTCAACCGCGAATTCCTCCGGGGTACGCTGATCGAGCAGCCGGACCCGTTCTTCGGCGCGTTCACCGGCAAGCCGTTCCACGTCCACGGCGAGGAGCTCGCCAAGGCACGCGATACCGTCGCCGCGCGCGAGCCGATCCGCGGGCTCCTCCGCCCGGAGCTGAGCTCCGCCACTCCCTGGGGCGTGCCGGCGTTCTTCCTGGGCGGCGGGAGCCGGGGCGAGCTCGGCTGGAACCGATTCCGCGAGCTGCGCACCCAGCTCGACCTCACCATCGGTACCGGTGAGTTCGGGGAGTTTTTCGTGGGCGGCGAGCTGGTCCGGCAGCGGGTCGAGACCTTCCAGCGCGCGTTCGGCTCCTTGCCGGTGGGCGACACGGTGCCGCCGGCCACCGCCGCCGACTTCTCGCCGCTCGCCGCCGCGGCGTACGTCGAGTCGCAGTTCCGCCTCGCCGACCTGGGGTTCACCGCCGGCCTCCGCTACGACCGGTTCGACCCGCGGGAGGACCTCCCCGGGCGGGGCGGGGCGAAGCAGTCGCTCAATCCCCGGATCGCCATCTCGACCGTGCTCCGCGGCGCCACCGTGGTGGCGAGCTGGGGCAGCTTCAGCCAGGCGCCGGACTACCAGTTCCTGGTCGACGCGGCGTTCGACGACACCACCCGCACCGGGCGGTTCCGGCAGGGCAACCCGAACCTCGGCTACGAGCGGACCTGGCAGTACGAGCTCAGCGTCCGGGCGCGGCCCACGCCGAGCACCGCACTCCGGGTGAACGTCTACGTGCGACGCCTCGAGGGACTGGTGGCCTCGGTGCCCCTCGGCGTCAACCCGGACTCCACCGTCTTCGGCAACGCCGACGCCGGCTCGGTCCGCGGGGGCGAGGTCATCGTCGAGCGGCCGCTCGCCGGCGGGTTCGGCTTCAAGCTGGCCTACACCCTCCAGCAGGCGGAGGCGACGGCGACCAACGCCTTCCTGGTCCGTCGCGCGCCGCGGATCGATCCGGTCACCGGCGACACGATCTTCCCCGCCAAGGTCGAGTTCCCCCTCGACTTCGACCGCCGCCACGGGATCACGGCCATCGCCCTCGCCCAGGTACCCGGGACCGCCGGGCCCCGCCTGCTCGGCACGAGTCCGCTCGCGGGCCTCGAGGCGGCGGCGATCTTCCGGCTCAACTCGGGGCTGCCGTTCTCCCGGACCGATCCGACCGGCGACACGATCATCGGCCTCCCCAACAGCTCGCGGCTGCCGACGACCTACACGGTCGACCTGCTCCTGCGCCGGCCGGTCACCCTCTCCGGCGTGCGGGGAAGCCTGTACCTCGACGTCCGCAACCTGCTCAACCGCCGCAACATCGTGGCGGTGCGCCGGGACACCGGCACGCCGACGCTGGACCAAGCGGCGCTCGAGGCGCTGGCGGAGGCGGCCTACCAGGAGCACCCCGAGCCGATTCCGTACGAGTCACCCAGGTACCGGGCCTACGCCGACCTCGACGGCAACGGGTACGTCGAGGGGCGCGAGGAGCTGTTCCCGCTCTACCTGGCCGCTGCGCGGGACTACGCCCAACCGCTCTTCGCGTACGGGCCGCCCCGCTTGATCCGGTTCGGCATGGAGCTGCTCTTCTGACGCCTGGCGGAGTCGAGCTGGGTCACAGGCCGGGGGCCGGCCCTAACGCCGGCCCCTCGTCGTGAGGAGCGGCCGGAAGGGATCGTCCCGCTCGGCGAGCCGGCGGGGAACGGTCCGGATGGTGAACGCCACGGGGTCGACCCCCCGCTCGACCTCGGCCCACGCGAGCGGCGTCGACACGGTGGCGCCCGGGCGCGCCCGCGCCGAGTACGGCGCCACCACCGACTTGCCCCGCGCGTTCTGGAGGTAGTCCAGGTAGATCAGCCCCTGCTTCCGGCTCCGGCGGCCCCGCTCGAGGGTCACCAGCTCGGGGCGCTCCGCCGCCGCGCGGCGCGCCAGTCGCTCGGCCAGGCTGGCCGCCGTGGCATAGTCGGCGTCGGCGGCCAGCGGGACGTACAGGTGCATCCCGGAAGCACCCGATGTCTTGGGGAAGGCGACGAGCCCCTCCCGGCCCAGGAGGTCGCGCAGCACCAGCGCCAGCTCGAGCACGGCCCGGAACTCCGCACCCGCGGGATCGAGATCGAGCACCATCCAGTCGGGACGCTCCAGCCGTTCCGCCCGGGAATGCCAGGGGTGCGGCTCGATCGTCCCCAGGTTCACGAGATAGAGCAGGGTCGGGAGGTCGTCGCAGACGGCGTAATCGATCGTCCGGCCCGCCTCCGTCTCGATCGGTACCGTGCGAACGAAGGGCGGCGGTGCGTCGAGATCGTGCTGGTGGAACTGCCCCCCGGCGATGCCGTCGGGATAGCGGCGGAGGATGAGCGGGCGACCGGCCAGATACGGGAGGATGGCCGAGCGCACGCGCCAGTAGTAGGCGAGCAGGTCCCCCTTCGTGTATCCGTCGTCCGGCCAGTAGACCTTGTCGAGGTTGGTGAGCGACACGTACGTGCCGCCCACGTCGACGACCCGATCGCCTTCCAGCCGGCCCGCGCCGAACACCGCCTCGGCCGGCACCGGCTCGGGAGCCGAGGTCGCGCGGCGTCGGCGCGCCGTGCCGGACGACCGCACCGTCCGGGGGCGCGCCGGACCCCGCCGCCGCGCCGGCTCCCGGTCCGGCGGCGCGGCCGGTAGCACCGGCGCGAGCCGCCACCCCGGTACGGCGTGCTCGTCCCGTGCCTTGAGGAGGAGCCAGTTGCCCTCCCCACGCCCCTCCATCCGGACCAGCGAGAAGCGCCCCCGTAGCCTTCGTCCCTCCAGGACGAAGCCGAGCCGGCCCCGCTCGAGCCGCTCGAGCGGATCCGCGTCATCGACCAATCGGTACCGGCCCGAATCCCAGACCCGGACCTCGCCGGCGCCGTATCGACCCTCGGCGATCGTCCCCTCGAAGTCGATGTAGCTCACCGGGTGGTCTTCCACCATCACCGCGAGGCGTCGCGCGGTCGGGTCGAGCGTCGGGCCCTTGGGCAGCGCCCAGGACTTGAGGGTGCCGGCCAGCTCGAGCCGGAAATCGTAGTGGAGGCGGGATGCGTGGTGCTCCTGCACCACGAACCGGCCGCCTGGCGGGCGCCCGGTCGAGCCGCCCCGTCCCCCGCGCGCGCCCGTGCGTCTCACCGGGGCTCCACGGCCGGCGTGGGTCGGCGGGCGCGGGCGGCGGCCTCGCGCCGGGCAAGGTCCTCCTTGAGGAGGGCGCTGTTGATCGCCACGGCCGCGCGGGCGCCCTCGGCCGCGGCGACGATGACCAGCTGGGCGTCCTTCGAGGCATCCCCCGCCACGTAGAGCCCCTCGACGTCGGTGGTCTCGTGGCGGCCGGTCCGCACCACGCCGTCCTCGCCGACGGCGCACCCCAGCCGCGCGGGGAGGTCGGAGTGCTGCCGGTGGCCCACGCTGAGGAAGAGGGCGTGGCGCGCCAGGGTGCCCCCGTTCTCGAAGACGATCCGCTCCAGTCGACCGTCCCGGCCTTCCAGCCGAGCCACCCGTTCCTCACGGAGCAGGATGCCGTGGAGCCGGAGGCGATTGCGGTCCCTGGGCGAGAGCTCCGCCGGCCCGTCGCTCAGCAGGACGACGTCCGCGCTCCACACCGTGAGCCCCAGCGCCGCGACCGCGGCCGCGTGCCCCCGGCCGTAGACCGCGAGCGCCTGGTCCCGCCACTCCCAGCCGTCGCAATAGGGACAGTGATGTACGCTCCGGCCCCAGAGCTCGCGCAGCCCGGGGATGGGCGGCAGCGGGTCGACCAGGCCGGTGGCCAGGAGCAGTTTGCGGGCGCGGAATCGCCGGCCGTCGGCCAGCGTCACCCGGAACCCCTCCCCCGAGCGCTCGGCGTCGGTCACCTCGCCCCGCTCGAGCGTGATGTTGTCGTACCGCGCGAGCTCCGCCCGGGCCGCGTCGAGGAAGCCCGCCGGATGGATGCCGTCACGGGTCAGGTAACCGTGCAGCCCCTGCGACGCGGCGTTGCGCGGGCGACCGGCGTCGCAGACCAGCACCCGTCGCCGGCACCGGCCCAGCACGAGGGCCGCGCTCAGCCCGGCGGGCCCCCCGCCGACGATGACGGCCTCGTACGGCGTGTCGTCGGTCACGTCAGCGTGCGGTCGACTCCGCCGGGCCCGGGGCCGCCGACGGCGCCGGGCCGGGCTCGGGGGCCTCGACCAGTCGCTTGAAGCGACGCAGATCTTCCCGCACCTGCTGCTCCGGGGCCTCGCCGAACAGCCGGGCCACCGCCACGCCGAGCCGGCCGGCCGGCGGCTCGTAGCTGAGCACCACCCGAACCTCGGTGGCGCGGCCGTCGCGCAGGGGGGTGAAGTGGACCGAGCCGGCGTGATTCACGTCGGGATCGCCGACGGTGCGCCAGGCGATCAGCGCCCCGGGCACCTCGCGGTGGATCACCGCGTCCCACTCGATGGTCGACCCGGCCGGCCCGCGCACCACCCAGCGCCAGCGGGTGTCGTCGAGTCGCCGCACCGAAACCACGTGGGACATGAAGCGCGGCAGGTTCTCGAACTGGCGCCAGAACCGGTAGAGCTCGGCCGCTGGCCGCTCCACCACCACCGCGTGCTCGAACTTCCGACCCTCCCCGCGGCCGACGCTCGCCACCGGGCTCACCGGCTCCTCCGGGGCCGAGGTGAGTCCCAGGCCGCCGTACACCCGGCAGTACCCGGTGACGCCGCGCTCGAGCAACGCGCCGCCCACCGTGAGCATCGCGGCGCGGGCCAGGCCCCGCCGCCGCAGGCCGTACGCCAGGAGGGCACCGCCGGCCAGCGAGGAGATCCACCGTTCCGTCCGGCCGACGTTGACGTCGTCGGCCCGGAGGCGATCCAGCGCCCGCCGGACCGCGCGGCGGTCCGGAAGCGTATCCCGAAGCGATACCATGCCCTGTCCTCCGGGCGGCCGCGCCACTCGGGCGCGGCCGCGCTCATGCGAGTTCGTTGTTCCGCGCCGCGGCGCGGTCGGTCAGCGTGGTGAGCCACGACGGCGAGAGGAAGGTCGTGCTGTGACGTCCCTTCACCGGGGCCGTCCCAACACCCCCCTCGGCCACCGGCAGCAACCGGTTCAGCGCCGCCAGCAGGTCGGCGGTGAGCCCCGGCCAGAGGCCGTGGATCCGGGCGGCGAGCGCGGCCGAAAGCGGGAAGAACACCTCGGCCTCGCCGCGGCGGCAGGCCTCGATGATCCGCCGCGCCGCCCGTTCGGCGCTGATCGACACGAGCGGCAGGCCGCTCGCGATGCTGAACCAGGTGTACTCGGCCCAGTGGCGGCCCTTGAAGCTCGCGTTGGTCGGGCTCCCGGTCCGCATGAGGCCGGGACACACCGTGGTCACCAACACCCCGTCCTTGGCCAACTCGGCGCGCAGCCCTTCCGACAGCCCCACCGCCGCGAACTTGCTCGCGCCGTAGGGGAGGAGGTGCGGGACGCTGATCTTGCCGCCGATCGAGGTGACGTTGACGATCCGCCCCTCCCGCCGGGCGCGCATCTCCGGGAGCACCGCGTCGATCGTGTGCAGCGCCCCCCAGAAGTGGGTTCGCATCGCCTCCTCGTAGTCCTCGAGCGTCATCGTCTCGAGGGGGCCAACGGCGATCGTCCCGGCATTGTTGATCAGCACGTCGATCCGGCCGTAGTGGTGCCGCACCACCCGCACCATCTCCCGGACCGAGGCCCGGTCGGTGACGTCGCAGGGGAAAGTGAAGACGGTGGCGCCCAGGGCGCTGAGCTCGGTCCGGGCCCGCTCCAGCTCGTCCTCGTCCCGGGCGCAGAGGGCGAGCGCGGCGCCGTGACGGGTGAGCTCGCGCGCCAGGACCAGGCCGAGGCCGCGGCTCCCGCCGGTAATGAGGACGGTGCGACCGTGGAGGTCGATGGTCCGGCGGCGGCGCGCCGCGACGCGCGCGCTCGCCAGCCATCCCAGCCCGACGGTCGCCAGCAACAGCCCGAGCTGCCTGCGACGGTTCATGGCGACTCCACTGGACGGCGGTCCCGATGGTATACCCGACCCGGGAATGGCGGTTCGGCGCGGCGGTCACCGCTCCCCGTCACGCACCGGCACCACCGTGATGGTGCCGCCCACCTCGAGCACCGCATGGCGGATCTCGTCGAGCCGCTGGAGCCCGGCCTGGGCCCGCGCCGAAGCGAGCACGTCGTCCGGCGAGACGCGCTCGTTCCGCATCCGGTCGACGAGCGGCGTCCCGTCGCGGATCAACACCAGCGGCGAGCCGTCCACCACCCGCGCCACGGCCTTGGACCGCTGCTTGACCAGTGACAGCCCGATGTCGATCCCGACCAGCGTCACCACCAGGAGCAGCGCATTGGTGAGCGAGTTGTCCGTGTCGATGAGTGCCTGCTGCACCGCCTCGCTGATGATCAGCGTGAGCACCAGGTCGAAGGTGGTGATCGACGCCAGTGTCCGCTTGCCGGCCAGTCGGAAGATGAGGAGCAGGAAGAGATAGACCACCGCCGCGCGAACGATCGTGTCCATGGATGCCTCGCCGCCGAAGCCGCCCGCTCAGGGAAGTACGAGCTGGGTGAACTCCACCGCCGGTCCCCGCTCGAGGCCCACCCTCGCACGCCGCCGCCACAACCGATCCGGCCGGAGGCCGAAGACGACCTCCCCGGCCCGGTCGGGCTCCGCGATCGCGAAGTCGTAGATGAAACGGTCCGCTGCGGCGGCCACCGCCGCGGGCTCGGGCAGCACCCACTCGATCTCCACGCCCTCGAGATAGCCGCGGTCGAGCACCACCCGGACCCGCCCTTTGCGAGCCACGCCGGGGCCCAGCCGGATCCTCAGCTGCGTCGGCGCCTCGTGCCGCACGATCCGCTCGTACCGGACCGCCAGGGCTCCCGCCGGCTCGCCCGCGGTGGCCGAGCTCAAGGGTCCCCGTCCGGCCAGCCCGACGAGCCCGGCGAGCGCCACCGCCAGCATCGCGATCCAGCCGACCCGCTGGAGCCGCCACTCCCGGCGGGTGAACCGGGGATCCTCCTCGACCTGGAGCTGGCCCACGGTCTCCATCCAACCTCCCGCGAGGGGCCTCCCGAGCGTATGCCCCGCCCGGGTATCCACCCCTGATACCGTACCGCCCCGCAGGGGTTGCGGTACCCTGCGATGCCCCGCCCCCGCGAACGCCAAGGGGCGTCGCCCTGGGCGACGCCCCACTCGCGAGAGCCCTCCCGCGGTCGGCGTGGGCTAGCCCCGCTTCCGCCGCCTGGCACCTCGCTCCTTGGGGCGCCTGGCCGACAGCCGGTCCCTGGCTATCCGGTCGGCCTCGTCGACCAACGGGCCGCGTCCCGCCTCGGCCTGTTCCGCCAACGGGTCGGCCGGCCGCCGGCCCCAGTGGTCCGGATCCCGGGGGTCGTCCGGCTCGAAGTCGAGCTCCTCCTGGGTGTCCTGGTCCAGGCCGGGATCGGCGCCCCCCAGTGCGAACCGCCGCCGCTCGTCGTCCTCCATTTCGGCGTACTCCTGCCCCTGATTCCTCGCCATCTCCCCTCCTGGTCAACCGTCGTCGGCCGGGCGAGGCCGGCCGCCCCTGCGCCCGCCTCCCCGCCGCCGCGGCTCCCGCGCGGGATCCGTCCGCTTCGCGGGTCCGGGCTGCGGACTCGCCGGCGGCCGCGCGTTGGGCAGGTCGCCGATGAACTCGCTCCACGGCTCCTCAGGGCGCTCGCCGCCGCCGTCGCGCCGACGGCTGCCCCGCCGTCCCGATTCACCCATAACGACGCTTCCTCAGCCGCCCCGATCGGCCGCCGGCTCGATCGGCGTATCGACCGACCGGACCGCGCCGGCCGAGAATGCCTCCCCGGGCACCCCCCGCCGGGCGGCGTCGCGCGGCGGTACGCCGGTCTCGATGAGCGTCTTCATCCGCACGAGGTCCTCGTCGATCTGCCGCTTCGGGTCCGCGCCGAAGAGCGTCGCCACCGCGTGGCCCAGCGCGCCGGCCGGCGGGTCGTACGAGAGCCGCACGTCGACCCTCGTGCCGCCGTCCTCGGTCGGCGAGAAGCGGACGAGCCCCGCGTGCCCCACCGCCTCACCCGGCTCGGTCTTCCAGGCGATGACCTCGCCGGGGATCCGCTCCGTGAGCACCGCGTCCCATTCCACCCGGACGCCGGCCGGCCCGCTCACCACCCAGTGCGAGCGTCCGCCGCCGAGATCCCGCACCTCCCGCACGTTGGTCATGAAGCGCGGGAAGTTCTCGTAGTTGTCCCAGAAGGCGAAGACCCGGTCCACCGGCGCGGCGATGTTGATGTGCTTCCGGATGAGCACCGCGCGGCGACCCGCGCCCACGCCTACCAGGCGCTTGAGCTCGAGGTCGACCGCGGCGCGGGTGAGCAGCGTGGCGCCCACCGTGCCGAGCGCGGTGCCGAGGGGGCCGCGCCGGCGGAGGCCGTAGGCGACGAGCCCCGCCCCCGCGATGCCGCCGATCATCCGCGTGGTCGGCGACCAGTGGTTCTGGAAGAGCTCGGACCGGGATTCCCGGGGCCGTCCGCCCTGGAGGCTCGGCTCGCGCCCGGCCGACTCGTGGACCACGAGCAGGTTCTCGATCGACTCCACGCCCCGGATGCGGGAGACCCGATCGAGCAGCGGGTCGAGCTCGTGCTCCAGCACCGGGCCCTGGAGCGTGACCCGGCCCTCGTAGGCCGTCACCGTGATCGCGTGGGGGTGGGACACGACGCGGCCGAGCGCGGCGCGCACTCGCTCCACCAGGACCTCGTCCGGGACGTCCTCGCGGCGGAGCCGTGAACGTACGCCCGCCACCGCCCCCCGTGCTCGGTTGGCAACATCCCGCGCCGTGGCGCCCATCGCGTCACCGGTCTTGTGCAGGGATCGAACCGCCTTGTCGCGGATCAGCGCCCGGCGGCGGCTCCCCCGCCCCGGATCGAGGAGGTACATCATGCCCGCCCCCAGGGCCAGGCCGGTGAGGAGCGACCTGTAGTTCATCGTGCCTCCCTCCGACTCAACTCGGTCCGGCGCCCCCGCGCGGCTCACTCGCCGCCCAGCCCCGACGTCCCGCCCCCACGGGGCCCCGGATCCCGCGGGCCCAGGCCCGGGCCGCGGCCCTCGACGACGTCGTCGGGCCGAGCCGTCGGCGTGCCGGGATTGGTGGCGCCGGTGACCGGTCCGGTACTCCCGGTGAGGCCCGTCGTACGGTCAATCGTGCCGGTGGCCCGCTCGGTGAGTGGGACCGACTCGGCGCCGGCCGTGGCGGCGTAGGTGCGCGCGGCCGTGTCGGCCCCGTAGCGCTCCATGATCTCGGCCGCCTCGGCGCTCCGGCCGCCGGCCCGGACCGTCAGCAGGATCCCGCCGGCTCGCACCCCGGTCTCGAAGCGACGGGCTTCCTCCTCGGGGATCCCCATCCCGATCAGCGCGCCGAGGATCCCGCCGGTGGCCGCGCCGATCCCGGCACCCGCCGCGGCCGTACCGCCAACCACGCCGAAGGCGCTCGCCAGCGCCCCGCCCGCCACGACCGGTCCGATGCCGGGAATCGCCAGGGCGCCCACGCCCACCAGGAGCCCCAGCACCCCCCCGAGCACGCCGCCGCTCACCGCGCCGGTGGCGGCGCGCTGGCCGACCTTCGTGCCGCCCGCTTCCTGGATCAACTCGCCCCGCTCGTCCCGATCCCGCAGCGCGACGCCGATCTCGGCGTCGGTGAAGCCCACGCTCTTGAGCGCGCGGATCGCCGCTTCGGCGCCGGTGCGGTCGGGGAAGAGACCGGCCACCGCGGTGCGCCGGCTCCAGTCTCGCGGCTCGAGGCCCGGTACGCGCTCCTGCTCGCCGTCTCGCATATGCCCGCTCCCGTGATCGCGTGATCGCGTCTGGCCCTGGTCCGGTCGGCTCCGGTGGCACCTCGCGTCGGCGCGAGTGCGTCGGGCCGACGATCCCGGCCCGGCTCGCCCCGTCGGATCGTGCCGGATCGACCGATATGCCTGTTATAGCCCGCGACGGCCGCGAACGTTCGCCTGCAACCGGCGGGTTGGTGAGGTGTATCACCGTGTACCTGCCCAGACGACCGACAGCGTGGCGGGCCC
>DATLZT010000033.1:0-4252 GCA_035573835.1 Gemmatimonadales bacterium | reverse complement strand
CGTGGCGGCCGGGGGCCGGAGCCATCCCCCGGCGGGACGGACGGCCGGTAGGCAGTGCCGGGGCACCTCGTAGGAGGCCGGCCCCGGCCCCGCTATCTTCCCCCCAAGCCGAAGCCACCGGGATCCACGTGCCGAAGTTCTATCTCACGACCGCCATCGACTACGCCAACGGCGACCCCCACCTCGGGCACGCGCTCGAGAAGGTGGGGGCCGACTGCATCGCGCGATACCGCCGGCTCCGCGGCGACGCGGTGTGGTTCCTCATGGGGATGGACGAGCACTCCCAGAGCGTGGTCCAGGCCGCGGCCGCGAACGGGGTCTCCCCCCAGGAGTGGGTCGACCGGATGGCGGAGCGGTTCGCCCGGTTCTGGAGTCGGCTCCACTGCAGCCACGACGACTGGATCCGCACCACGGAGCCGCGTCATCGCCGCGCGGTGCAGGAGCTGATCCGCCGGATCCGGCAGCGGAACCCCGACGACCTCTTCCGGGGGGTGTACGAGGGGCTCTACTGCACCGGGTGTGAGGAATTCAAGCAGGAGAGCCAGATCGTCGACGGGCGGTGCGTCGAGCATCCGACGCTGGAGCTCGTCCCCACCCGGGAGGAGAACCACTTCTTCCGGCTGAGCCGCTACCGCGACGAGCTCTCCCGGCTCATCACCGGCGGGGAGCTGGCGGTCGAGCCGGAGATCCGCCGCAACGAGGTGCTCCGGCTGCTCCAGGGCGGGCTGCAGGACATCTCGATCTCCCGCTCCCGCTTCCCCTGGGGCATCCCCTTCCCCGGCGACCAGGAGCAGACGGTCTACGTCTGGTTCGACGCGCTGATCAACTATCTCTCGGCCACCGGGTTCCCCGACGCAGGATACGAGCGGCTCTGGCCCGCCGACCTGCATGTCATCGGCAAGGGGATCACCCGGTTCCACTGCGTCATCTGGCCCGCCATGCTCCTCGCGGCCGGCCTCCCACTCCCGCGCAAGGTCTGGGCCCACGGCTACGTCCAGTGGGAAGGGACCAAGATGTCGAAGACGGCGGGCACCGCGGTGAGTCTCGATGCGGCGATCGAGCGCCATGGGCCCGACCCGCTCCGCTACTTCCTCCTGCGGGAGGTGGGGTTCGAGAGCGACGGCAACTTCACCTGGGAACGGTTCGACGAGCGCTACGTGGCCGACCTGGCGGACGGGCTCGGCAACCTCGCCTCCCGCGCGCTCGCGATGCTCGAGAAGTATCGGGCGGGGACGGCACCCGACGCGCCGGAGTCGGAGCTCGACCGGGACGGCCGCGAGGCGGTGGAGGCGTACGCGCGGGCCATGGACGCGCTCGATCTCCGGGCCGGCGCCGACGCGGCCTGGGAACTGGTGAGCCGCGCCAACCTCTTCGTGCAGCGCACCGCCCCCTGGGCACTCGCCAAGGCGGGCCGGGAGGCCGAGCTCGACGCGGCGCTCGCCGCCCTGGCGCGGTGCCTCTACCGCCTGGCGATCCTCACCAGCCCCTTCCTGCCCTCGAAGGCCCAAGCGCTGTGGGAGGCACTGGGACAGCCCGGGGACGTGGCAGCGGCGGACTGGTCCTCCCTCGCCGCCCCCCCCATGGCCGGCCGCGCCACCCGCAAGCCCGAGGGCCTCTTCCCCAAGCCCCACCCCGTCAAATAGGCCCGAAGTTTCTCGAGTAACTCGCCGAGCCGCACCCGTGGCTGCAATCGGGTGCGGCTCGGGCGGTTACGGCGCCGTGATCCAGCGCACTATCGCATCCCTTGACGGCGACCACAAGAAATTAGACAAGTCTTTGACAGTCCAACACTTATACGTCTTGACAGGGGCTCGTTCCCCGCCCCAAGTTGGGCCTGCCTTCGGCAGTTCCGCATCCACTCCGAGCGCAGCCCCACCGGATCCTTCGCCGACGCAGCCAGCGATTCCGGTGGATCAACGCACCCGAGGCAGCCCTACATGCCCGAGCGCCGCTGGACGGTCGTGGTGGTTCCCCACGGCTGTGGAACCTCGAAGACGGTCGAAGTCTCGCAGCGATTGCTCAAGGTCGCTGCGGGCGCGGTCGCCGTCTTCCTGGTGGCGGCGCTGGCCCTCGGCTACTCGACGCTCGCGCACTCGTTCCGGCTCAGCCACAGCAGTCGGCTGGAGCGGGAGAACGCCCTCCTCGCGGAGGAGGTGGACCAGCTGCGGGGCCGCCTCGCGTCGCTGACCGACACCCTCGACCGGATCTCCGAGCGGGACGCCCGGATCCGGCTCCTCGCGAACCTCGAGCCGATCGATCCGGCGGTGCGCCAGGCCGGCATCGGCGGACCGAGCGGGGATCGGCACGGCTCGCCGTTGGCGGGCGCGGGCGCGCTGGGGCAGCGGGCGGAGCAGGTGCGGATGGACCTCAACGCGCTCATCCGGCGGGCCAACCTGCTGGCCCATTCGTTCCACCAGGCGGCGGAGAGCCTGGCGAGCCACCAGGCGCGGCTGGCGGCGCTCCCGTCGATCATGCCGACGCGGGGCTGGCTCTCGAGCGCCTTCTCCCGGATGCGGTACCACCCGGTACTGCACGTGGCCCGGCCGCACGAGGGCATCGACGTGACCGCGCCGATGGGGGCGCCGATCGAAGCGCCGGCGGCCGGGGTGGTGAGCTTCGCCGGCCGCCAGCCCGGCTACGGCAACACCATCGAGATCGACCACGGCCACGGCATCCGCACCCGCTATGCCCACGCCTCCAAGCTGCTGGTCCGGAAGGGCGAGCGGGTCGAGCGCGGCGAGCGGATCGCCCTGGTCGGCAACTCCGGCCTCGCCACCGGCCCCCATTTGCACTACGAGGTCCACGTGAACGGCCGTCCCGTGGACCCCCTCAACTACGTCCTGCCCGACGCGATCGTCGACTGAGGCCCCCGCAGGCCGCGTCCCCCTCAGAACTCCACCCTGGGCGCCTGCTCCGCCCCCGGCTGCGCCTCGAAGTACGGGTGGGGCCGATCCATCCCGAACACCTTCGCCGTCAGGTTGTACGGGAAGCGGCGGATGTAGGCGTTGTACTCGTTGACCGCGGCGTTGTAGTCCTGCCGAGCCACCGAGATCCGGTTCTCGGTGCCCACCAGCTCGTCCTGCAGCTGCAGGAAGTTCTGGTTCGACTTGAGCTCCGGGTACGCCTCGGCGATCGCCAGCAGCCGCCCGAGTGGCGCGTTGAGCGCCTGGTTGGCGGCGGCCATCGAGTCCACGTTCCCGCTCTGTACCGCCCCGGCGAGCCGGGAGCGCGCCTCCGCCACCCGGGTGAAGACCTCCTGCTCCTGCTTGGCGAAGCCCTTCACCGTCGCCACCAGGTTGGGGATCAGGTCGGCCCGGCGCTGCAACTGGGCCTGGATCTGGCCCTTGGCCTTGTTCACCTGCTCGTCCAGCGTCTGGATCGTGTTGTAGCCGCATCCCGTCAGGAGGAGCACCAAGGCAACGGGGACCGGGCGACGGACGGGAAACCGGGTCATCGGTGATCTCCGAGCTGAAGTTCATCCACGTAGCGGGCGGTCGTCTCCACGACGCCGAGATACCGCACGAACTCGTCGGCCGAGCACCGCCAGGCGCGGTCGCCGCGGTGGCCCACCATCCGCAGGAGATCGAGCTGGGGGAAGCCGATCGCGAGCGCGCCGGCCACCGCCAGCCGGGGCGGGTCGTGCGGGGCGTCGCGCCCGAGCAGCACCAGCACCGAGCGCAGGTAGAGGAGGACCGTCTTCACGGACTCCGCCGCGAGCGCGCTCAGCGACTTCTCGTCGTCCGCCCAGGCGGCGTAGCCCTGGCGAAGCCGCATCAGGACGCCGCGGACCTCGCGCTCCAGCGCCCGCCGCAGGTCGGCCGGCTCGACCCGCACCCCCTCGAGGGGGTCGGGGCCCCGGAGCAGCTTGTAGGCGCTCTGCATGTCCGTGATCTCGATCGGGAAGGCGTCGGCCGCGCGGCGCCACTCGGCCCGGCTCATGAAGAGCGGCGGCGGGAAGCCGGCCTTCCGGAAGACGGCGAAGGCGCGATCCATCGCCCGCAGCGTCTCCGGCGTCACCTCTTCGGCGATCAGCATGACGTTGATGTCGGAGATGCCGGGGACGTAGCCGCCCCACGCCGCCGAACCGTAGAGCAGGGCGCTGTAGCGGTCGCGAAGCGCGGCGTCCGCCGCCGCGAGGAAGGGATCGAGCACCCGCTGGATCTCGTCTCGCACCTAGAACCTCCCGCCGGCGCCGCCGCCGCTGAACCCACCCCCGCCGCCGAAGCCACCGAAGCCACCGCCCCCGCCGAAG
>DATLZT010000032.1:0-9934 GCA_035573835.1 Gemmatimonadales bacterium | reverse complement strand
GCGGAGCGCCGCACGATCGCCGCGCGGTTGGGCGCGGGCGGGGCGATGCTGGTGGCGGCGCTCGACGAGCTCGAGGACATCGCGCTCCGACTCCGGCTGCCGGGATGGCTCGAGGTCGAGGGCGGCGCCGAATGGCGGGATGCAGTGCGGCGCGCCGCCGGGAAGACCGAGGCGGCCTGGACGGCCCTGGAGGAGGCGGCGCACGACGAGTGGAGCCGCTGGCTGGCCGAGGTCGAGCGGATCCGCGCCTGGCGCCGGCCCCGGTGGCCCCTCTGGCTCGTCACCTTCGCGGTGCTCGGCCTCGCCGGCTACCTCGGCCTGGTGCTCGGCGGCGTCATCCCGGCCCCCGATCCGCTCGACCCGCTGGTCGAGGCGTGGTGGCGACGGTTGGGCTGAACGGCAGGGTGTCCCATGGCGAGCGTGAGACGGTGAGCGTCGTCGGCGTCGGGATCGACTTGGTCGACATCGCGCGGATGGAGGCGATGCTCGCCCGGTTGGGGGACCGCCTCCTGGCGCGGCTGCTCACCGACCGGGAGCGTGCCTACGTGGTGGCGAAGTATAGCCCCGCCCGCCACCTGGCCGCGCGGGTGGCGGCCAAGGAGGCGACCTACAAGGCGCTCCAGGGACTCCTGGGGAGCCGGGGGATCGGGTGGCGGGAGATGGAGGTGGTACCCGACGGCGCGGGCCGGCCCGCGATGGTCCTGCACGGCCTCGCCGCGCGGCTGGCCGCCGAGCAAGGACCGCTGGTGGTGCATCTCTCGCTGAGCCATTCCGACCGGACGGCGGGCGCCGTGGCGGTGGCGGAACGCCGCGGCGCCGCGGATCCCGGCGACTGATCTTCCAATCCCGAGTTTCTCACTCTAATTTCAAGCGCCCCTCAAAGACTGGTTGAGAATGTTTCTCGGCTTTGCCGTGGCGCTGGCCAGTGTCCTTGCCGGATCGACTCCCGGCGCCGCCCCCGACGACAGCGCCGCGGTCGTCCGCCGCATTGCCGCCACCGCCCAGCTCGCCGCACAGGAATACCGGCTCGGCGTGAAGGACGGACGGGTCGTGCTCCGGCCCGAGGTGGAGGAGGCGGCCCTGTTCCTCACCGAGGCCCGGCGGACCGCCGGCTCGCTCCCGGCCGATGCCGCGGGGCTCGCCACGGCCGAGCTGGATCGGCTCCTGGCCCTCGTCTCGGCGGTGGGCAACCCCGACAGCGTGGACGCCGGCGTCCGCCGGCTCACCCGGGAGTTGTCGCGGCGGCTCGGCGTCTCGCTCGACGTGATGCCGACCCGGGCGCCCGACCCGGCCCGCGGGGCCGCGATCTACCGGGAGCAGTGCGCGAGCTGCCACGGCCTGGCCGGTCGGGGCGACGGTCCGGCGGCGGCCGGGCTCGATCCGCCCCCCGCCGATCTCACCGACGCCGCCGCGCTCAGGGGCACCTCGCCGCTCGACTACTACCACCGGATCACCATCGGCGTGGCCGGGACCGCCATGCCGGCCTTCGAGAGCCGGCTCGGCCCCGACGACCGCTGGGCGGCGGCGGTCTACGCCACCCTCCTCCGGCTTCCACCCGCTCGGGGGGAGGTGCCGCCGGCGCTGCGGACCTTCGCCGCCACCGCCCGGATGTCGGATTCGGCGATCGCCGCCGCGGTGGCGCCGGGGATGGATCCCGGCTCGGACGAGGCGCTGGCGCGGATCGCGGCGGTCCGGAGCCATCTGCCGAACGCCGAGGATGCGGGGCCGGTGTTCGCGCAGGTCCGGGCCGGGGTCGATTCCGCCATCGCGCTCGCACGGGCGGGGCGGGCCGACGCGGCGGGCATCGCGGCGCTCGACGCCTACATGACGTTCGAGCAGGTGGAGGCGCGGGTCCGGGCCAAGAACGCCTCGGTGGCCGCCGCGCTGGAGACCGGCTTCGGCGAGCTCCGGGCGCGCCTTGCCGGGCCGGCCCCGGCCGACGAGCTCGGCTCGCTTCGCGCCCGGCTCCTGGGCGACCTCGAACGGGCCGAGCGCAGCCTGGGCGAGGAGCTCTCGGGGGTGAACCTGTTCCTCCAGTCGCTGGTGATCCTCCTGCGGGAGGGGCTCGAGGCGATCCTGGTGATCGGCGCCCTGATGGCCTTCCTGGTGCGGACCGGCGCCTCGCACCGCCGGCGCGATATCCACCTGGGGGTGGGCGCGGCGGTGGCCGTGAGCCTCCTCACCGCGATCCTCCTCGAGACCATCTTCCATCTCACCCCCGCGCGCCGGGAGGCCCTCGAGGGGATCACTATGATGGCCGCCACGGCGATGCTCTTCTACGTGAGCTACTGGCTGCTGTCGAAGATGGAGGTGGCCAAGTGGAACAGCTTCGTCAAGGCGCAGATGCAGGAGGCGCTCTCGGACGGCTCGACCCTGGCCCTCGCCTCGGTGGCGTTCCTCGCGGTCTACCGCGAGGGATTCGAGACGGTGCTGTTCTACAAGGCGCTGGTGGTGGCCGGCGGCGGGAGCGACGGGCTGCTCCCGATCGTGGGCGGGATCGGCGTCGGGGCGGCGATCCTGGTGGCGGTGTACGTGGCGATCAACCGTTTCGGCGTGCGTCTCCCGCTCAAGCCGTTCTTCGCGGTGACGAGCGCGTTCCTGTATTACATGGCGTTCGTCTTCGCCGGGAAGGGGATCGCGGAGCTGCAGGAGGGCGGGCTGGTGGGGACGACCTTCGTCTCCTGGGCGCCGCGGGCCCCGGCCCTCGGCATCTACCCCACCGTCGAGTCGCTGGCGCTCCAGGGCGTGTTGATCGCCCTCGCCGTCCTGGCGCTCGGATGGATCTTCGTGGTGGAGCCCCGGCGGGCCCGGCGGCGTGTGGCGGTGGGGCCATCCGCGGGATCGTCGGCGGCGCCGGCTCCGGTCGAGGAACGGCGCCCCGACCGGGTGGCGATCGAGGCTTGAGCCGCGGCAAGAAGAGCGACCCGCCGGCCGGCCGGCGGGTCGCTCGAAGAGAGGTGACAGATCGCCCCCTGAGTGTTTTCGGAAACGGGCGGAAGTGCCCGATCCCACCCTTCTTCGATCTGTCACTTTCCGTCGGGCCGTGGGGCCCTCGCTGGCTCTCTTCAAAAGCAAAGTCGGTGCCAATCCGATCCTCCACCGCAAGTCGTTGCGGGACAACGGCGGCACGTCGATGGTGCGACTCCGCGGGCGGAAGAATGGTCCGTGGGTCGGCCGAACCTGCCGGGTGCGTGGCGGAGTGCGGCTACTTTTTCCGCCCCGGACCGCCGGCTCCGGTGAGATACGCACCCGGTTCGGGCGAGGGGCCGCGGCGCCACTGGGTGGCGAGCGCCACGCCGAGCGCCAGGAGGAGGACGCTGGTGAGCTGGGCGATGGTAAACGGGCCGAGCAGGCGGTCGTCCTTGGCGCGGAGGAACTCGACCAGGAACCGCTCGAGGCCCGCGAACATCAGGTAGACCCCGAACAGCCAGCCGATCGGCCGCTCCGCCTTCCGCAGCTTCCAGAGGATCCCGAACACGACCAGCATGACCGCCGCCTCATAGAGCTGCGTGGGGTGCACGGCGAGCACGGTGCTCGGGTCGGTCCCGGGGGGCACCGGGATGCCGAAGAGCTCGGTCATGTTCGCGGCGGTGGAGGGCGGCAGGCCCTGGGGGAACTTCATGGCCCAGGGAAGGTCGGTGGGGCGGCCGTAGTCGTCTTGCACCAGGAAGCACCCGACCCGGCCGAGCGCATAGGCGGCGGCGAGGGCGGGGGCGCAGACGTGCATGGTCCACCGGGTGGGCACCCGCAGGCGGCGGCCGTTGAGGAGCACCGCGGCCGCACCGCCCAGGAAGCCGCCGTACCAGACCAGCCCCCCGCGGGAGAAGAGCGCGCCCGGGTCCCGGGTGAGCGCCACGTACCAGAGCTTGGCGCCGAGGATCCCGCCCACCACCGCGGCGACGACGATGTCGCCGGCGTAGTCCTCCCGGAGTCCTCGCCGCTTGAGCTCGAGCCCGATGAGCCAGCCACCGACGATGAACCCCACCATCATCATGATCCCGTAGCCGGTGATCTCGAAGGGGCCCAGGTCGAAGTTGAGCGGATAGACGGTCATGTCGCGCCGACGGCAGGGAAGGGGACGAGGCCGGGGAAGGGGAGATCGGCGCGGGGCTCGAGGTCCCAACCGCTCCGTTCCCCCCGGGCCAGACGCCAGGCGCCCGCGGCGCCGATCATGGCGGCGTTGTCGGTGTTGAGCCGCGGCTTGGCCGCGGAGACCCGGGCGACGCCGGCCAGCCGCTCCCGCAGTCGCCCGATCAGGGTCCGGTTGCAGGCCACACCGCCGCCGATCATGGCCGTGGGATAACCCAGTGCCTCGACCGCGTGCGCCGTCTTGGCGACGAGCACGTCGAGCACCGCGTCCTGGAAGCCTCGGGCGATGTCGGCCCGCTCACGCTCGCCCGCGTCGTCCCGGCGCAGCGCCGTGTCGCTCGCCCGCACGGCGCGGAGCACCGCGGTCTTGAGGCCGCTGAAGGAGAACTCGTAGCGGGCGGGGCCGCCCTGCTCGAGCTCGCGCAACATCGGTCGCGGGAAGTCGAACCGGTCGGGACGGCCCGTGGCGGCGAGCCGCTCGATCACCGGCCCGCCGGGATAGCCGAGCTGGAGCAGGGTGGCCACCTTGTCGAACGCCTCGCCGGCCGCGTCGTCCCGGGTCTGCCCCAGCAGCCGGTACTCGCCCCAGGCGGGGACGTCGAGCAGCATGGTGTGCCCGCCGCTCACCAGGAGCGCCACGAAGGGCGGGGCGAGCTCGGGGTCCTCCAGCGTCGGCGCGAAGACGTGGCCCTCGAGGTGGTGGACGCCGAGGAGGGGCCGGTCGAGGGTGAAGGCGAGGGTCTTGCCGTACATCACGCCGACCAGGAGCGCGCCCACGAGCCCCGGTCCGGCGGTGACGGCCACCGCGTCGATCCCGGAGAGCGGCACCCCGGCCTCCGCCAACGCGCGATCGACCACCGAGGGGAGGGTGCGCAGGTGGGCCCGGCTCGCCAGCTCGGGCACCACGCCGCCGAAGACCCGGTGCACGTCCTGCGAGAGGATGACGAGGCTGTCCAGCGCGGCGCGGCCCCCGGTCGCGGTGAGGACCGCGGCGGAGGTCTCGTCGCAGGACGTCTCGATCGCGAGGATCCGCTCGGGCATCGCGCTCAGCTCTGCTCGTCGGCCAGGAGCCGCTCCACCAGGGCGCGGTTCCGCTCCGAGCCCCAGTCGTGTGCGCCGATCACCCGGTGCACGATCACCCCGCGCCGGTCGACCAGGAAGCTCTCCGGCACGCCGGTCGTCTGGTACGATTGCTGGATCCGGGTGGTCCGGTCGTGCAGGATGTCGAAGGTGAGCCCCAGCTCGTTGGCGAAATCGAGCACCACCTCCGGACCCTCCTCGTCGATGCTCACCGCCGCGATCTTGAACCCCCGGGAGCCGTACGCCTCGTAGAGCCGCTGCATGGAGGGCATCTCGGCCCGGCAGGGGACGCACCAGGTGGCCCAGATGTTCACCAGCGTCACCGAGCCCTGGTAGCGCTCACGGAGCGAGACGGAGTCCCCGCTCCGCACGTCGACCACCCGGAAGTCGGGGGCCCGGGCGCCGGGCGCCACCGGCTCGATGCCCTGGGTCAGCTTGACCAGTCCCCACGCGCCGAGGGCCATGCCCGCCACCGCGATCAGCACCAGCTTCCACTGCTTCGACATCGCGTTCCTCACACCCGTACCAGGCACCGTTGCTTGAGCTCGCGCACCGCCTGCGCCGGATCCGGCGCGCCGAAGACCGCGGTGCCGGCCACGAAGGTGTCGGCGCCGGCCCGCCAGGCCTCCGCGATGGTGTCGGCCGTGATCCCGCCGTCCACCTCGAGGGTGGCGCGGGAGCCCCGGCGGTCGAGGAGCGCCCGGGCCCGGCGGATCTTGTCGGTCATCCCTGGAATGTATCGCTGTCCGCCGAACCCCGGGTTCACCGTCATGATGAGCAGCAGGTCGAGGTCGTCCACCACCTCCTCGACCAGCGAAAGCGGGGTCCCGGGGTTGAGGGCGAGCCCGGCCTGCATCCCCCGCTCCCGCACCGCGGCCAGGTGCCGCTGCACGTGGGTGGTGGCCTCGGGGTGGAAGGTGAAGACGGTGGCGCCGGCGCCGGCGAAGTCGGCGATGTAGCGCTCCGGCTCCCGCACCATGAGGTGCACGTCGAGCGGAAGGTCGGTCAGCGTCCGGAGTGCCCGGATGAGCGGCGCCCCGAAGGTCAGGTTCGGGACGAAGTGCCCGTCCATGACGTCGACGTGCAGCCACTCGGCACCGCCCTCCCGGACGGCCTCCACCTGCTCCCGCAGCCGCCCCAGGTCGGCGCTCAGGACGCTGGGTGCGATGCGGACGCTCACGGGATGGCCCTCTGCGAGACGACCAGGTTCACGGGGGTCTCCTGCGGGCTCACGGTGCCCGGCACGGGCTGCTGGTCCAGGACGATGCCATCGGGTTGATCGGCCACTTCCCGACTCACGGTGCCCAGGCGGAAGCCGGCCCGCGCGAGCCGGAGCCGCGCCTCGGGCAGCGCGAGACCGAGGACATCGGGCACCGCCGCTTCCGCGGGACCGCCGCTCACGGTCAGGACCAGCTCGCCGCGCGGGGCGATCGGCGCCCCCGCCGCCGGCGTGCTGGAGAGCACCACGCCGCGGGGCGCCGTGGCCGGTACCGAATCGACGCCACCCACCACCAGCCCGGCCGCCCCGACCACCTTCCGCGCGTCGGCCTCGTCCAACCCCGCCAGGTCGGGCACGAGGAGCGGCGGCGGCCCGGCGCTCGGCGCGATGCGCACCACGCCGCCGTCGGGGAGGACGACCCCGGGCGGAGGGTCCTGCCAGACCACCGCGTCGCGCGGCGTGGACGGGCTTGGCTCCGCCGACTCGAGCCGGACCCGGAACCCCGCCTCGGCGAGGCGGCGCTCCGCGTCGGCGCGGGGGAGGTCGAGCACCCGGGGCACCGCCGAGTCGCTGGAGAGGAGCGGGCCCGGGTTGAGCCACAGGGTCGCCGCGAACCCGAGGAGGCCGGCCGCGACGATCACCGCGAGCTGCCTCGCGAGGCGGCGGCCTCCCACGGTGGAGAGGAGGGGCGGCGCGGTGTGACGGCGGAACCGCATCAGGCGACCTTCCGGAGCCGGGCGGCGAACGCCCCGTCCATCCGATGACGGTGGGGAAGGATCTGCAGCTCGCCCCGTTCGGTCAACAGCTCGGCCGGTACCGTGGCCGACGGCGCCAGCCGGAACTCCGGGTGCCGCGCCAGGAAGCGGTCGACCTGCCGTTCGTTCTCCTCCGGCTCGAGCGAGCAGGTGGCGTAGACGAGGAGCCCGCCCGGGCGGACCACGTCCGCGGTGCGGTCGAGCAGCGTCGCCTGGGTGTGGGCGAGCCGGCCCAGGGCGTCGGGGCTCGCCTTCCAGCGGGCGTCGGGGTGCCGCGCGAAGGTCCCGGTGCCGAGGCAGGGCGCGTCCACCAGCACCGCGTCCACCTGGCGGATCGGGGGCAGCGCGGCGTCGGCCACCACCGGATGCTCGTGCCCCCGGCCGGCGCGGCCGAGGTTCTCGGCCAGCCGTCGGACCCGGACCGGGCTCGCGTCGGCGGCCACCACCACCCCCGCCCGCCGGCCGAGGGCCAGCGCCTTCCCGCCGGGAGCGGCGCAGGCGTCGAGCACGGTGGCGCCCGGGGGCACGTCGGCGTACCGAACCACCAGCGCGTGGGCCGGATCCTGCACGAAAAACGCTCCCTCGTCGTAGTCCGGCAGCCTCCGGGGCGATCGCCGGCCGGTCACGAGCCCGGCGTCGAACGGCGCCGGCTCGCATTCGATCCCCGCCTCGGCGAGCCGCCGGCGCAGGTGCTTGAGGTCGCTCCGGGCCGGCTGGATCACGAGCGGTGGCACCGTGTTGTTCCATTCGAGGAGGGCGCGCGTCCCGGCCGGGCCGTAGCGCTCGAGCCAGCGCCGGACGAGCCAGACCGGGTGACTGTACCGGCGCGCCAGCTCCTCGGCGGCGTCGCCCGGCACGGCATCGGGGTGGTCGGTCGGCGGGATCCGCTCGCCGGCGGCGGCGCCCGATCGTTCCGCCACCCGCCGGAGCACCGCGTTGACGAACCCTGCCGCGCGGGCGCCGGCCGCCTCCCTGGCCAGGGCCACGGAGGTGCTCACCGCCGCGTGCGGCGGGACGCGATCCAGCGCCGTGAGCTGGTAGGCGCCGAGTCGGAGGACGTCGGCGATCCGCGGGGCCACGCCGGCGAGTCCGCGGGGGAGGAGCGGCGCGAGCGCGGCGTCCAGCTCGGTCCGGCGGCGGAGCACGCCCGCCGCGAGCTCGTGGGCCAGGCGGCGGTCCCGTTCGCCAAGGGACGCCACCGCGTCGTCACGGGCGGCGTCGAACGGGCGCCCGCGGCCGGTGGCTTCGAGGATCCGGAGCGCCGCGCGGCGGGGGCCGAGCCCGGCAGCGGTGTCCGCCATGGCCGTGGGGGAGGGGGACACGGGGGCGACTACGCTCCCAGCATCCCCCGGGACGGACTCGAGGGGACCGCCACCTCGCGCCGCGGCATCCGGCCGGCCAGGTAGGCGGCGCGGCCGGCCTGGACCGCCCACTGCATGGCGCGCGCCATCGTCACCGGGTCCTGGGCCTCCGCCAGCGCGGTGTTCATGAGGATGCCGTCGACGCCTTGCTCCATCGTGATGCAGGCGTCGGAGGCCGTGCCCACCCCGGCGTCGACGATCACCGGCACGGCGAGGCGCCGCTTGATCGTCCGGATACTGTAGGGGTTGAGCAGGCCGAGGCCGCTCCCGATCGGCGAGGCGAGGGGCATGACGGCGGCGCAGCCCGCGTCCTCGAGGCGGAGGGCGGTCACGAGGTCGTCGTTGGTGTAGGCCATGACCTGGAACCCTTCCTTGACCAGCACCGTGGCGGCCCGGATGAGCCCCTCGGTGTCGGGGAGGAGGGTCGCCGGGTCGCCGATCACCTCGAGCTTCACGAACTCGTTGAACCCCGCCTCCCGCGCCAGCCGGGCGTAGCGGATCGCCTCGTCGGCGGTGTAGCAGCCCGCGGTATTGGCGAGCAGGAAGAAGCGGTCGGGGCTCAGGTGGTAGAGGATGCCCTCCTCCTTGGTGCGGTCGAGGTCGACCCGCCGTACCGCCACCGTCACCACCTCGGCGCCGGAGGCCTCGATGGCCCGCACCATGAGCTCGGGCGAGGCGTACTTGCCGGTGCCCACCAGGAGCCGCGACCGGAAGCTCCGCCCGCCGATCACCAGCGGGGGGTCGAGTTCGGTGTCGAGTGCCTGCATCGTTCCAGTCATGGTCCTCATCCTCCGCCGACGAAATGCACCAGCTCCACGGCGTCCCCGTCGTGGAGCGCGGTGGCGTCGTGCTGCGGGCGGCGCACGATGCGCCGGTTCAGCTCCACCACCACGGTGCGGGGGTCGAGCCCCAGCTCCCGCAGGAGGTCGCTCACCGTGGCCGGCGCCGGGATCCGGCGCGTCTCGCCGTTCACGCTGATGGCCAGCTCGCTCATGCCTCGTCCATCCAGGGTGCGAGGAGCGCCAGCGCGGCCCGGGCCGGGTCGTCGGCGCTCCAGAGCGCGCGGATCGCGGCGGCACCATAGGCCCCCGCGTCCCGGAGCTCCGCCGTCCGCTCCGCGGTGACGCCGCCGATCGCGATCACCGGTTTCCCCAGCGCCGCGGCCGCCCGCACCAGGCCGATCCCGGCGGGTGCGCGCCCCGGGTGCGACGCGGTGGGGTAGATCGCGCCCACCAGGAGGAAGTCCGCGCCCTCGGCCGCCGCCGCCTCCGCCTCCGCGATCGAGTGCACCGAGGCGCCGATCCACCCGGGTCCGAGGACCGCCCGCGCCTCGGCCGGGGCGAGGTCGTCCCGACCGAGCTGGACCCCCTGGGCCCCGACGGCGCGGGCCACGTCCGGCCGGGCGTTCACCAGGACCGACGCCTCCGGGG
>DATLZT010000031.1:0-15160 GCA_035573835.1 Gemmatimonadales bacterium | reverse complement strand
CGGCGCCGCGACTCCCGGATGAAGCGGCGGTACGGGAGCTCGATCTCGCGTTCTACCGCCGGCGCGTGGCGAGCGACCCCTACGGCGCGGCGGACCGGGCCCACCTTGCCGCGCTCTATCTGCGGCGGGCGCAAGCCACCGGGAGCGACAGCGACCTCCGCCACGCCGAAGCCGCGGCCCGGGCCTCGCTTGCCCGGCGTAGCGCGCACAACCAGACGGCGCGCCAGGTCTTGGCGTCGGCGCTGATGGGGCAGCATCGGTTCGCCGAAGCGCTGGAGGTGGCGCGCGCCCTGGCCGCCGAGGCGCCCGAAGAGCCGGTTCACCGCTCCCTGGTGGCCGAGAACCTGCTCGAGCTCGGGCGTTATGCGGAGGCGGCGCGGGAGTTCGGCAGGCTGGGCAGCGCGCGCCGGAACCCCGTGGTGGCGCTCCGGCTCGCTCGCTGGGCCGAGCTGCGCGGGCGGATCGAGGAGGCCTTCGCCCTGCGGCGTGAGGCGCGCCGGCGGGCGCTGGCCCGCCACGGACTCCCGCGCGAGCAGCGGGCGTGGTTTCACTTGCAGGTCGGCGAGCTCGCGCTGCGCTACGGCCGTCTCCGCGAGGCACATCGAGCTTTCCAGGCCGGGCTGGCCGAGGCGCCGGGCGACCACCGGCTCCTCGCGGCCCAGGCGCGGCTCGAAGCCGCCCGCGGGCGTTGGCACCGTGTGGTCACCCACGCGCGGGAGGCCTGGGCCCGGGCCCCGGAGCCGGCCACCCTGGCCCAGCTGGGCGAGGCGTACGCGGCGCTGGGCGACTCCGCCCGGGCCGAGCGGTGCCATGACGCGTTTGAGGCGGCCGCCACGCGATCGGGGACGTTCGAGCGGGCTTGGGCCCATCTTCTTCTCGACCATGGTCGGCGGACCGACGAAGTGCTGGAGCAGGCTCGCCGGGACATCCGGACGCGGCGGGACGTCCACGGGTACGACTTGGTCGCCTGGGCGCTGTACCGGAATGGGCGCCTCGAGGAGGCGCGCGCGGCGATGGACTCCGCCCTGGCACTCGGCACCCGCGAACCGACGCTGCTCCACCACGCTGCCGCGATCGCCCGTGCCGCAGGCGACACTGCCGCGGCAGGGCGCTTCCTGACCCGCGCTGCCGCGGTCGCCCCTGGGTACCCCGTCCCGCCGGCGCCCGGCCGGGCGGGGCCCCAACCATGAGCCCGGCCCGACGCGGTCGCGCCGGAACGGCGTCTTGTGGGGCGTCTGCCTCCGGGTATAGACTCGAGGACACCCCCGACGGGGCGAGCATGGTCGATTCCAACTCATCGATCGCGGATGTGCCGGACCGTGAGCTGGTGCGGCGGATGAGTCAGGGCGACGAGGCCGCCGTCGGCCTCCTGTACGACCGCCACGGCGCGGTACTTTACCAGCTGGCGCATCGCATCGTGGGCCAGCGCGCCGACGCCGAGGAAGTGGTGATGGACACCTTCGCCCAGGCCTGGCGCGACGCACCACGGTTCGAGCCGGAGCGGGGGTCGGTCGGCGCGTGGCTCACCATGATCGCCCGGAGCCGGGCGCTCGACCTGGTGCGGGCGCGGGACCGCCGCGAGCGTGCGGCGGCCTCCGCTGCCCAGGAAACCGCCTCCTTGCCGGAGCGCCCGCCCGCTGACCCGGCGGGCGCGGTCGAGCTAGCCGAGCGGCGCCGGCGGGTCGAGCTCGCCCTGGGCGAGCTCTCGCTGGCCCAGCGCACGGCGATCGAGTTGGCGTTCTACGAGGGGCTTTCGCAGTCGGAGATCGCCGACCGCCTGGACGAGCCGCTCGGCACGATCAAGACCCGGATCCGGCTCGGCATGCAGAAGCTCCGCGAGGCCCTCGGGCCCTACCGGCACGAGCGAGGCGCATGAGCAAGGTCGACCCGTCATCGATTCCCCTTCTCGCGGCGGTCCACGCCCTTGGCGCGCTTGACCCCGCTGAGGCTCGCGGGTTTGAACGGTTGCTCGCATCGTCCGAGGAGGCGCGCCGGATCCTCGTCGAGTACCGAGAGGTGGCGGCGCTCCTGGCCCACGGGGCTCCGTCCACCGATGCCCCGGATCCGGGGTTGCGGAGTCGGGTCTTGGAACGGGTGGCCAGGACCAAGGTCGTCCGCCTGACTGACGGCGCCCTCCCGGGATCCCACGCCACCGCCCGGGGAATCCGTTGGGCACTGGCCGCTGCGGTCGTGGTCGCGGCCGGACTCGCCGGGTATGCCGCGACGCTGCATCGCCGGCTCGAGAGCCTTGGGGCGCAGTTGGCCGAGCTCCGCGCCGACTCGACCGCGCTCGCGGAGCGAGTTGCCCGACATGAAGCCACCCTCGACGCCGTGCTCGACCCCGGCGTCGAGCTCCACCGGCTTACCTCACCGACGAGCCCGGCCCCAGGGATCCAACTCTTCCTCGACCGCCGGCGGCACCGTGCGCTGCTCCACGCCTTCAACCTGCCCCCGGCGCCGGTCGGCCGCAGCTACCAGCTCTGGTTCATCCGCGACGGGATTCCAGTGCCCTCGGTAACCTTCAATCCGGGGTCGGGCGGCTCGACCGTGGTGGGGCAGATCGTGGTGCCGGAGGGCCGCGGCCTGAGTGCGGCGGCGGTCACGGAGGAGCCCGAGACCGGCTCCCTTGCCCCGACCACCCCGATCCTCCTGGTAAGCAAGCTCGCTCCATGACCCTCCGGCTGGCGCTCGCGCTCCTCGCCGTGCCGCTCCGGCCGCTCCCCGCCCAGTCCCCGCCCGACCTCGAGCGGGAGCGGCGCGAGTTCGCCCTGTGGCTCCGCAGCGCGCCGGTCTCGCCGTACGCGGCGGTGGCGCGGATCCCGGTCGGCACCGGGGTCACCCTGGGCCCCGCCGACGCCGACGTGCCGCTCCCACGGGCGCCGCTCGCGCGGGTGACCGAGTCGCGGGGGGCGCTCACCCTGGAGGCCGGCGGCTCCCGCCTGCCGCTGCCCCGGCACCGTGCCACGCCGCTGGGTCCCTATCGCCTCCGGCCGAGCGGCCCCCCGGGGCGCACCGTGCTCACGGTCTTCGAACCGGGCCGCGAGGCGAAGGCGCCCAGCTACTATCCGTACGCGGCCGATCTCGTCTTCAGCGGTCCGCTCACGCCGGCGACGGAACGGCGCACCCACCGGGTCCTGGCATTGGACGGCGGCGAGGTCGAGGCGGTCGAGGTCGGCACGGTGACGATACCGTTGGGAGGCGGCGCGCGCCTCCGGGTGTACCGGATTCCCGATCCGTCGTCCGAGGAGACCGAGCTCGTGATCTACTTCCGCGATCGGACCAACGGGGCCGGGACCTATCCCGCGGGGCGGTTCGTCTCGCTGATGCCCCTCCCCGACGGCCGCTACCGGCTCGACTTCAACCGGGCCCGGAACCCGTTCTGCGCCTACAGCTCGATCTATCCCTGCCCGGCGCCGTGGCCCGGCAACGGCGTCGACGCCGAGGTGCGCGCCGGGGAGCGCTACGAGGGGGGCGGACTGGAGATCCCGGAGCTGCCGTAGATGACGATCGCCCCATTGGTGCTCGCGCTGCTCCAGGCGGCCGCGCCGGATCCCGGGGGCCCGTGGCGTGCGGTGCTCGACCTGGCCGGCGGCCCGCTTCCCTTCTCGATCACCCTGCGCCGCGCCGACGGCGCGTGGCGGGCCGAGCTCTGCAACGGAACCCGGTGCGAGCGGATCGCCGGGGTCCGGGTGACGGCCGACAGCGTCGCGTTCGACATCGCCGACTACGCCGCCACGATCGACGCCGTGCGGCGGGGCGACTCGCTGGTCGGTCATTACCGGAACGTGGGCAGCCGGGGGCCACGGGTGATCCCCTTCCGGGCGGCACGCGGCCGCTGGCCGCTCGAGCCCGCCCCGGCCTCGCTGGTGGGGCGCTGGGACGCCACCTATTTCCGCGACTGGGATACGAGCCCGCGGGTCTTCGAGCTCCGGAACGGCCCGGCCGGGCTGGAGGGGACGATCCTCTCCAATACCGGCGACTACGGCCACTTCTCGGGCTGGGCCCGGGCCGACAGCTTCGCCCTGGCCCACTTCGACGGATCCAACGTGTACCTGCTCACCGGTCGGCTGGTCGGCGATACGCTGAAGGGGATCTTCCACGCCGGCCTCCGGACCCAGACCCGCTGGATCGCGGTCCGGAGCACCGGGAAGCCGCACCTCAAGCGGCCCACCGAGATCACCCGGGCCGACACGACGGCCCCGTTCCGCTTCGCCTTCCCCGACCTCGACGGCCGGCTGGTCACCAGCGACGATCCCCGCTTCCGCGGGAAGGTGGTCCTGGTCGACATCTTCGGGTCGTGGTGCCCCACCTGCCACGACGCGGCCCCGGTGTTGGTCCGGCTCTGGCGGGACTATCACCGGCGGGGCCTGGAGATCGTGGGCCTGGCGTACGAGGTCTCGGGCGACACCGCGGTGGATGCCCGCCAGGTGCGCCGGTTCCGTGACAAGTTCGGGATCCCGTACCCGCTGCTCATCGCCGGGATCAACGACGTCGAGGCCACCGCGGCCACCCAGCCGCAGCTCGCGGGGTTCACGTCGTATCCGACGACGATCTTCCTGGGGAAGGACGGGCGGGTCCGGCGGGTGCACGCCGGCTTCTACGGCCCGGCAACCGGGGAGCGGCACCGGCAGTTGGTGCGGGAGTTCAGGCGGGAGATCGAGCGCCTCCTCGCCGAGTGAGGCTCGGGGAGCGAGCCTCACTCCCGCCGGACGCCGACCCGGACGGCTTCGGGGTCCACCCGCAGGCCGAGATATTCTCCCTCGAGCGCATGGGCCGGCACGCCGCAGAGGAGCCAGTACCACCCCGCCGCTTCGGCCACGAAGGCGGTCTCGTCGGTCTGGCCCGGCGCGAGGCCCTTGGTGACCATCCGCGTCATCGCGTTGGCGAAGGCGGGCCGCCCGCCCCGTTCCGGCAGCTTTTCCCGCTCGGCCATGAGCACCAGGCTGTGGGCCCGGGCCGGGTCGGCGTTCTCCCAGCGCCACCGGACCGTCCAGCCCAGCGGGACGATCACCTGCAGCGCCCCCTCGCGGAGCTCGTTGATCGCCGCCGGGCCCTGGTCTCGGGCCGGCGCCACCCGGAGCGCGAGGGTCACGGTGCGGGCGGTGTCGTCCACCATGATCCAATCGGGAAGCGGCGCCCGGGCCACCTCCTGCGCCGGGAGCGTCGCCGGCCCGGCGAGCGCCGCCACCAGGGCGAGGAGCAAACGAAGGGGGGACGAATGCGACATGACGCGGCCCTCGCGCTCGAGGCTGGGTCCCGGTGCCGCGCACCGGTGTGTGGCGCGCCCGGGGATTCATTGGTAATGTAGTTGGGTTCCGACCTCCCCACGGCCTGCGCCGTCGCCCTCCGGGCAGCCGGAGCGCGTCCCGTCCCGCCGGAGGCTTGCAGTGAGAGATTCCCTGTAATGGCCGGGCTCCTCGCCAAGGAACGGATCGTCGCGCGGCCCGGGTTCAACCGCTGGCTGGTTCCCCCCGCCGCACTCGCCATCCATCTCTCGATCGGGGTCGCCTACGGGTTCAGCGTCTTCTGGCTGCCGCTCAGCCGGGCGGTGGGCGTCCCCTGCCCCGAGGGGATGGGATTCCTCGAGCGGATGGTCACCGCCGCCTGCGATTGGAAGGTGAGCGACCTGGGGTGGATGTACACCCTGTTCTTCGTCTTCCTCGGCTCCTCCGCCGCCGTGTTCGGGAGCTGGCTCGAGCGGGTGGGGCCCCGCAAGGCCGGGGTCGTGGCGGCCGTCTGCTGGGGCGGCGGCTTCATGATCTCGGCCCTTGGCGTCTACCTCCACCAGCTCTGGCTCCTCTGGCTCGGCTCCGGCGTGATCGGCGGGTGCGGACTCGGCCTCGGCTACATCTCGCCGGTCTCGACCCTGATCAAGTGGTTCCCCGATCGTCGGGGCATGGCCACGGGGATGGCCATCATGGGGTTCGGGGGCGGCGCGATGATCGGCGCGCCGCTCGCGGACATCCTGATCAAGCGCTTCGCCTCGCCCACCTCGGTGGGGGTCTGGGAGACCTTCGTGGTGCTCGGCGCGGTGTATTTCGTGGCCATGCTCTGCGGCGCCTTCGGGTACCGCCTGCCCCCCGAGGGCTGGCGGCCGGCCGGCTGGACCCCGCCGGCGAAGCAGGGCGGCATGATCACCACCCGGAACGTGCACGTGAACGAGGCCTGGCGCACCCCGCAGTTCTGGCTCCTGTGGGGGCTGCTCTGCCTCAACGTGAGCGCGGGGATCGGCGTGATCGGGATGGCCTCGCCGATGATCCAGGAGGTCTTCGGCGGGCGGCTGATCGGGGCGTCCGCGCTCTCGTTCGCCGAGCTCTCGGAGGCGCAGCGGGCCGAGCTCGCCACGATCGGCGCCGCCTTCGCCGCACTGCTCAGCGTGTTCAACATCCTGGGCCGGATCGGGTGGGCCTCGCTCTCGGACTACCTGGGCCGGAAGCGGACCTACACCGTGTTCTTCACCCTCGGCGTGGTGCTCTACGCGGCGGCGCCCTCGGCCGGCCGGCTGGGGAGCGTGGCGCTCTTCGTCGCGATCTTCTGCGTGATCCTCACGATGTACGGCGGCGGATTCGCCACGATCCCGGCCTACCTCGCCGACATGTTCGGGACCAAGTACGTGGGCGCGATCCACGGGCGGCTGCTCACCGCGTGGTCCACCGCGGGGGTGCTGGGTCCGGTGCTGGTCAACTACATCCGGGAGTACCAGCTCGCCCGGGGCGTGCCCAACGCGCAGGCGTACAACCTCACGATGTACATCCTGGCCGGGCTCTTGGTGCTGGGGTTGGTCTGCAACCTCCTGGTCCGGCCGGTGGCGGAGCGGCACTTCATGCGGGAGGAGGGCACGGCGTGAGCGCCCCGACGAACGCACCGACGCCGGAGGCGCCGCGGCCGAGCCGGGCGAGTTGGGTCCTGGTGGTGGTCGCCTGGATCCTGGTGGGGGTGCCGTTGCTCTGGGGCGTGTACACCACGCTCCAGAAGGCGGCGGTGCTCCTCCGGTAGTGGGACGGACGATCCGTCGGCGCGCGCGGCGCCGGCCCGGCGAGGGAGAGTGGGCAACTGGTTGCGCTCGCCGGCCCCGGCGGCGCCCCGCGTACGTAGGCCGAGTCGGCCCGATGTGCGAACTGCGTTCACCCCTTGGGGTTAGCCGGCGGGCGGGGGCCGTGGCGCGAGCCCGAGGTCTTGACGGGGCCGGGGTTTGACGCTAATTGTAACGACTGTCGTAGTTAGGCTTTGCGACGCCTTGCAACGTCGGACTTCCGATCAGGATCGGCGCGCCGCACTTGGCGCGGCCCCCGGCAGGTGGCCCCCGCTCCGCTGCGACGCCGTGCTCCGCTGCGACGCCGTGCGCGTGGGCTCGCGGGACGGCCCGGGCGGGGATGGGAGCGGTGCGGTGCGCGATGGACGTTGACCCGCCCCGGAGGCGGGTGACGGACCGGTCGCCGGGTGGCGGTCCGGTCGAGTACCGAGACCCCTGATTGAGGAGAACGGCGGCGATGAGAGTCCTCCCCCGCTGGACGGCAGGCGCGGCGTTGACGGTGCTCGTCGGCGCGGCGCCGCTGTCCGCCCAGGCCAACTGGACCACCTACGGCGGCAACGACTGGAACCAGCGCTATTCCACGCTCACCCGGATCACCCCGTCGAACGTCGCGCAGCTGGTCCCCCGCATGATCTTCCAGACCGGCATCAGCCGGCTGGGCTCCTTCGAGAACACCCCGATCGTCGTCGGCAACGTGATGTACGTGACCACGCCGTACAACACGGCGATCGCGTACGATCTCCGCGCCAAGAAGGAGCTCTGGCGCTACGAGCACAAGCTCGGCACCACCATCTACTGCTGCGGCCCCAACAACCGCGGGGTGGCGGTCCACGGCCCCCACGTCTACATGGGCACCCTCGACGCGCGGCTGGTGGCGCTCGACGGCAAGACCGGCGAGGTCGTCTGGGACGTCGAGGTGGCCGACCCGTCGTTCGGGTACAGCATCACCCACGCCCCGCTGGTGGTGGGCAACACCGTCATCGTGGGCGTCTCGGGCGGCGAGTACGGCATCCGCGGCCACGTCACCGCGTACGACGCCGTGAGCGGGAAGCAGGTCTGGCGCTGGTACTCGATCCCCGCGCCGCGGGGCGACCCGACCTACGACGAGAAGGCCCCCAACGGCTGGTGGGGCGTCTGGACCCCGACCACCCCGGAAGGGAACAACCTCAACCGCGACATCGCCAAGGAGAAGGCGGACAGCGCCAAGTACGCCGACGCCTGGCAGAAGGGCGGCGGCGGCGTCTGGATGACGCCGGCCTACGACAAGGAGTCGAACACGATCTTCCTCGCCGTCGGCAACCCGTCGCCCGACCTCGACGGCTCGGTCCGGCCCGGCGACAACCTCTACACCGACTGCGTGGTGGCGATCGACGCGACCACCGGCAAGACGAAGTGGTACTACCAGACCGTCCCGCACGACGTCTGGGACCTCGACGCCGTCTCGCCCCCCGTGGTGCTGCGGCTCGACGGCCGCAAGGTGGTGGTCCATGCCGGGAAGACCGCCTGGCTCTACGTCCTCGACGCGGCCACCGGCAAGCTGATCCGCAAGTCGAAGAACTTCACCCCGCAGGAGAACATGTTCGCGCTCCCCACGCCGGAGGGGACCCGGATGCTGCCGGGCGCCAACGGCGGCGCGGAGTGGTCGCCGATCGCGGTGGACGAGAAACTGGGCTACGCCTTCGTGGCCGGGCTGCACCAGCCGATGCACTACAAGACCCACAGCGCCCCCTGGGAGAAGGGGCGGCTGTGGCTCGGCTCCGCCTTCGTGGCGATCCCCGGTGAGGAGCAGTACGGGCTCTTCTCGGCGATCAACCTCAGGACCGGGGAGATCGCCTGGCAGAACAAGGTCCCGCAGCCGATGATGGGCGGCGCGCTCGCCACCGCGACCGGACTGGTCTTCACCGGCGAGGGGAACGGCAACTTCAACGCCTACGATTCGAAGACCGGCAAGCTGCTCTGGCAATTCAACGCCGGCGCCGGATGCAATTCGGCCCCGATGAGCTTCGAGCTGGACGGCGAGCAGTTCATCGCGGTCGCCTGCGGCGGCAACTTCCAGCTCAGCTACCCGCTGGGCGACGCGATCGTCGTCTTCGGCCTGCCGAAGGCGTTCAGCGCGAAGTAGGACGCGGCGGGCCGGCGGGGCGCCGGCGCTGCCGGAGCCCCACCGGCCGTCGTGCGTCGAGCCCGCCGGGCGCCGACCGGGCGGGAAACCACACGACCAGGGAGGTTGATCGCTCCGAGCGCACGTCAGCGTCGATGGGGCGGCCCAGGCGCCGCCCCCGTTCCGAGTTCGTGGTGGGTGCAGGAAGGTCCTGGAGTTCGAGGGGTTGGTTGGTCATCATCTCTTCCGTCAGGAGAGGCACCATGAAGCGAACCGCGCTGTTGACTCTGGCCGCGGCCTTGGCCCTCGGGTCGACCGCCGAGGCCCAGCTCACCATGCAGATGTCGAACGGGTGGTCGTTCACCTTCGCCGGGAACGTGAACGCGTTCGCCACGTTCGAGACCCAGGACGAGGACGGCACCAGCGCCCCGCCGGGCGGCTTGGTCGGCGCGAACCCCGACGCGGCCACCCGGATCCGCACCGGACTGCTCCCGGCCTTCGCCGTGTTCGACGCCAAGGGCCGCGAGGGGAACACCGACCTGGGCGTCCACTTCGGCTTCGCGCCCCAGATCAACTGCGCGGCCGCCCAGCACGACTGCTTCGGGGCCCAGATCGACATGCGTCAGGTCTACCTGACGGTGGGCGGCAGCTGGGGCCAGATCCTCGCTGGCCGCGAGATCGGCCTGTTCAACCGGCAGAACATCCTGAACGACCAGACCCTCTTCGGCGTGGGGGCCACCGGCGGGAGCGATCCCGGCACCGGGGCGGGCACCACCCTGGGGCGGATCGGGTTCGGCTACATCTACCCGAACTTCAAGGCGCAGCTCACGTACTCGACCCCGGCCGGCCGGCCGCTCTCCTGGTCGATCGGCCTGTTCGAAGCCGCGGCCAACGGCCCCTACATCGTGAACGAACTGCCCCGGGTCGAGACCGAGGTGGTCTGGTCCTCCGGCAACACCAAGATCTGGGGCAACGGCCTGATCCAGAGCACCAAGACCCCGGACGCGGCCGGCGGTGAGCGGGCAACCGCCTTCGGCCTGGGCGGCGGGTTCCGGCTCGGCACCGCCAACGTCGCGCTCACCGCGGCGGGGTACTGGGGCAAGGGCCTGGGCACCACCCTGCTCTTCAACGGCACCGACGGGGAGGGCAACGTGGACGGCGGCACCGGCGGCACCGGGGCCGGCGGGTCGGACGACCTCCGCGACTCCTTCGGCGGCTACGGCCAGGTGACCTTCACCCCGACCGACAGCAAGGTGACCCTCGCCGGGAGCTGGGGCATCAGCATCATGGAGAACGCCGACACCGAGGCCGAGTTCAAGACCAAGAACTGGCTCGCCTCCGGCGGCGTCTACTACCAGGCCACCAAGTCGCTCAAGGTGGTGGGCGAGTTCAACTACGCCGTGACCGGCGACGACGACGACGCGACCGACGACAACAAGTCGATCGTGCCGACCGTCGGCTTCATGCTGTTCTTCTGAGCCGGGACCCGTTCCGGTCTCGGTTCCGGCGACGCAGGTCGGCAGGGGCGGCTCCCGGCAGGAATGGGGGCCGCCCCTCGTCGTTCACGGCTGCGCACCGGTCCGGCCGTGGGTAGATTTGTCGTCTCCCCTCCAGGGCACAGGCATGCGCACCCGTTCCGTCCTCGTCTCGCTCCTCGGGCTCGCCGGCTCCGGCCTCACGGGCTGCGGTGGTCCCCTGCTCCGCACCTACCAGGCGCAGACGCCCACGCCGGCGCCGGACGTCTATGCCTGCGTGACCGAGCAGTTCAAGGCGCTCGGCTACTCGGTGGAGTCCCGGGACGTCCCCGAGCAGCGGATCACGGGGCGGAAGTACGACACCCGGGCCACGCGTCCCGACGTCCAGTTCCGGCGCCTGGTCGCCCGGCTCGAGGTGGACGTGGACGGCGGGCTCGCCGACGGGGGCACGGGGCTCCGGGTCGCCGCCCGGACCTTCGCGGAGTACACTCGCCACCGGGGGCCCACGGAGGAGGAGGAGCAGCCGTCGGCGCAGGTGCAGGCGGATGCGCGGCGGATCGTCGAGCGCTGCGGGGGCTCGGGGCAGTAGGCGGCGGCCCCGGCGGGGGCTCCCGCATGCGAAGAGGCCCGGGCGGCCGGCCGCCCGGGCCTCTTGCTGTCGGGTCGTGACGTCGCCCGCGATCAGTGCCAGGTGACGCCGACGCCGAACTGCAGGATGCTCGGGTTCACGTCGGTGTCGATATCGGCGTCGTTCAGCTTGGCGCCGGCGCCGAACGCCCGGATGTAGTTCACGAACGGGCTGACCGAGAAGTTCGGGCTGACCCGGAAGTCGTACTTGGATTGTGAACCACCCGACGGCGCATCACGCCGCCTCGTGCGGCGGTGCCCCGGGGCGTAGCGCACACGATCGAGGTCCGGCCCGTTGGGGCTGGTATACGCGGACGGCCGGTCCTCGCTGGAGCCCCCCGGGGTGGGTCAACTTCCGTGCCCGGCGGCGGCCCCGAACGCGGGGCGAAGCATAACCAGCGCGTCAAGGCATACTTGGACCATCGGCGGCCGGTGGCGTGGATCACCGGATCTGTCCTCCCGGGAGGACGCCGATCGCCCGACGATTCGCAATTCGCGCACCCGACCGACGGTGGGCCCCCTCGATTCAACCAAATGGTTGAAAATCGGCCCTCCCGGCGTAGCTTCCGGGCAGGGACCGCATTAGCTTGCAGCCCCGATCGATCCACGCCCGAACGTCGCGACGGGAGGACACTCCGTGGCCGTTCCGTTGGTCCAGCTCAGCCGCTCGGCGCCGGCTTCCCCGCCGGCACGACTGCTCCCGACCATTCCCCTCCCGGTCGAGCGGAAGCCGGCGTGGCTCAAGGTCAAGGCGCCCGGCGGCCCGAACTACGCCCATCTCAAGTCGCTCATGCGGGAGCTCGGCCTCCATACCGTCTGCGAGGAGGCCCGCTGCCCCAACATCGGCGAGTGCTGGGAGCACAAGGCTGCCACCTTCATGATCCTGGGGGACGTCTGCACCAGGAACTGCGCCTACTGCGCGGTCTCCCACGGCACCCCCAAGGCGTTCGACCCGCTCGAGCCGGTGCGCCTGGCCGAGGCGGTCGAGCGGATGGGGCTCCGCCACGTGGTCATCACCTCGGTGGACCGCGACGATCTCCCCAACGGCGGGGCCGAGGCCTTCGCCGGGTGTATCACCGAGATCCGCCGCCGCCTGCCGGAGACCAGCGTCGAGGTGCTCATCCCCGACTTCAAGGGATCGGAGCGCGCGCTCCAGATCGTCATGGATGCGCGCCCCGACATCCTGAACCACAACCTGGAGACCGCCGAGCGACTCTACCGGCTGGCACGCCCGGGCGGGCGCTACGACCGGGCGCTCCGGCTCCTGGCCAACGCCCGGCGGATGGCGCCGGACGTCCTCACCAAGTCCGGGATCATCCTCGGGATGGGGGAGGAGTGGGACGAGATCCTGGTCTGCATGCGGGACCTCCGCCGGAGCGAGGTCGACATCCTCACCCTCGGCCAGTACCTCCGCCCGAGCGACGGCCACCTGCCGGTGGTGCGGTATTACACGCCCGAGGAGTTCGCCGAGCTCCGGGAGATCGGCCTCGGGATGGGATTCAAGCACGTCGAGTCGAGCCCCCTCACCCGCTCGTCCTACCACGCGTGGGATCAAGTGCGCGCCGCGGGGGCGCGCGCCGACACGGCGCGCGCCGACACGGCGCCTGCCGAGACGGGGAGCCCCGACGGGGAAGGAACGCCATGACCACCGCAACGAAGACGAAGAAGATCGACGCCGGTACCGCCGAGCAGTACCGCACCTGGCTCCGCCAGATGCTGCTGATCCGGCGGTTCGAGGAGAAGGCGGGCGAGGCCTACAGCCTGGGCAAGATCGGCGGCTTCTGCCACCTGTACATCGGCCAGGAGGCGGTCGCGGTCGGGAGCATCGCCTCGCTCCGGCCGGACGACTACATCACCGCGAGTTACCGGGAGCACGGCCACGCGCTGGCCCGGGGGATGTCCGCCCGGGCGGTGATGGCGGAGCTCTTCGGCAAGGCGGCCGGCTGCTCGAAGGGGAAGGGCGGCTCGATGCACCTGTTCGACGCGAGCCTCGGCTTCCTGGGCGGGCACGGGATCGTGGGCGGCCACATCCCGCTCGCCACCGGGATGGCGTTCGCCATCAAGTACCGCAAGACCGACCAGGTGGCGGTCTGCTACTTCGGCGAGGCCGCCGTCAACAACGGCGCCTTCCACGAGGCGCTCAACATGGCGGCCCTCTGGAAGCTCCCGGCCATCTACATCTGCGAGAACAACCGCTATGGGATGGGGACCGCCCTCGAGCGGGCGAGCGCCATCTACGACATCTCCGAGCGGGCCTGCTCCTACGACATGGCCAACGAGGTGGTGGACGGGCAGGACGTGCTGGCGGTGAAGCAGGCGATGGACCGGGCGGTGGAGCGGGCCCGCGCGGACGCCCTCCCCACCCTGCTCGAGATCCGCACCTACCGCTTCATGGGCCACTCGATGTCCGACCCGATCCACGGCCACTACCGGACCAAGGAGGAGGTCGAGGAGCACCGGCAGCGGGACCCGATCACCCTCTGGAGCCGGAAGCTCATGGCCGACGGGATCATGGACGAGGCGGCGATGCAGGCGATGGACGCCGAGGTGATCGCGGAGGTGGAGGACGCCTACCGCTTCGCCGACGAGGCCCCCGACCCCGATCCGTCGGAGCTGTACACCGACGTCTACGCGAGCTGACCGATGCCCGTCCTGACCTATCGCGATGCCCTGAACCAGGCGCTGCGGGAGGAGATGCAGCGCGACGAGCGGGTCTTCCTCATGGGCGAGGAAGTCGGCGTCTACCAGGGCGCCTACAAGGTGAGCCGGGGCCTGCTGGAGGACTTCGGCCCGATGCGGGTGGTGGACACCCCGATCACCGAGCTCGGCTTCGCCGGGGTGGGGGTCGGCGCCGCCATGGTGGGGCTCCGCCCCATCATCGAGTTCATGACCTGGAACTTCGCCCTCCTCGCCGTCGACCAACTGGTCAACTCGGCCGCCAAGATGCGTTACATGTCGGGCGGCCAGGTGGGCGTGCCGATCGTCTTCCGCGGGCCCGGCGGCGCGGCGCTCCAGCTCGCCTCCCAGCACTCCCAGGCGTTCGAGAGCTACTACGCCCACGTCCCCGGGCTCAAGGTGGTGATGCCGGCCACCCCGGCCGACGCCAAGGGCCTCCTCAAGAGCGCGATCCGGGACGACGACCCGGTGGTGTTCATCGAGGGGGAGATGCTCTACAACGTGAAGGGGGAGGTTCCCGAGGGCGAGTACACCATCCCGATCGGCGCGGCGGACGTGAAGCGCGCGGGGAGCGATCTCACGATCGTCTGCCACTCCAAGACCCTCGCCATCGCGCTCAAGGCGGCGGAGCAGCTCGCCGCCGAGGCCGGGGTGTCGGCGGAGGTGCTCGACCTCCGGACGATCCGGCCGCTCGACACCGAGGCGATCCTCCGCTCGGTGGCCAAGACCCACCGCTGCGTGGTGGTCGAGGAGGGGTGGCCCTTCGCCGGGGTGGGCGCGCAGGTGGTGGACGTGATCCAGCGGGACGTCTTCGACGAGCTGGACGCGCCGGTGCTGCGCGTGACCGGCGCCGACGTCCCGATGCCGTACAACAAGCATCTCGAGCGCGCCGCCAAGGCGGATCCCGCCAAGGTCGTCTCGGCGGCGAAGAAGGTCTTGTACCTGGAGTGAGGTCAGGTCCCCGGCACTTGTTACCCAAGGGTTCGCCATGGCCACCACGGTCGTGATGGAGGCGCTCTCCCCCACCATGGAGGAGGGGCGCCTGGTGGAGTGGAAGAAGAGCGAGGGGGACGCGGTCGCCGTCGGCGACGTGCTCGCCGAGGTCGAGACCGACAAGGCGGTGATGGAGCTCGTCGCCCGGGCGAGCGGCACGCTGCTCAAGCAGCTGGTGCCGGCCGGGGCGACGGTGCCGGTCTCCCAGCCGATCGGGCTGATCGGTCAACCCGGGGAGCATACCGCCGCGCCCGC
>DATLZT010000030.1:0-16379 GCA_035573835.1 Gemmatimonadales bacterium | reverse complement strand
GATACCCGCCCCTGCATCGGATCGATCGGGCCGCGCGACGCGGCCGCGCGCGGCGCCTAGCGCTCGCCCGGCTGCTTCACGTCGACGTCGGGGACTTCGACTTCCTTCTTCTCGGTGGTCACCTTGGGGACGTCGATGGTGTCCTTCTCCGTCCCGACCTCGACCCTCGGGGTCTGCACCGTGTCCTTCTCGGTGCCGACCACCGGCTTGTCGACCTCGTACTCGCCCTCACCGGTCTTCCGACAGCCGGACCCGGCGGTGGCGACGAGCGCCGCCGCGACCGCGGCCGCCATCAAGCTGCGCATGACAGTCCTCCTCTGGGTTGAAGGCCCACCGTGCCCGAGACTCCCCGGATATACCCCGGCGGGGCACGCGGGGATCGGGCGGGACGCCGGGCCCCCGGCCCTCACCGGAACCGGCGGAGGACGAGCAGGACCAGCGTGAGGACGAGCGAGATCAGGAGGGACGAGACGATCGGGAAGTAGAAGCGGACCGACTCCCGCTCCACCCGGATGTCGCCGGGGAGCCGGCCGAACCACGAGAGGCCGCCGGTCCAGACCAGGGCTCCCAGGATGAGGAGGACCACGCCCGCCAGCACGAGCGCGGGTCCCAATGACGACGGCGCCATCGGCATGCCGGAAAGGTAATCGCGGGGCTCCGGCGGCCGCCGGAGCCCCGCGATCGTGGCTCGCCGGGAGCCCGGCCCTGACTCGACGCCGGCTCAGCGGCTCGCCAGGCGACGCTCCGGGCCGGCGTAGCTCAGGTCGCGGTTCCGCCGACGCTCGCGGCCGCTCCAGCCCCCGCTGGTCCCGGACTCGCCCACCAAGCGGGTGTCGCCAGCGGTCTCGACGTGCGCCTCCTCGCGGCGGACCGTGTCCTGCACCCGGCGCGTGTCCTGGACCGTCCGCTTGCCCAGCGTCACTTCCTCCCGGACCCGCTGGGTCTTGTCCACCTTCACCTCCTCCTCCATGATCGGCACCCGGATCTCCTCGCCCTCGGGCAGCTGGCCGATCGCGCCGGCATCGGCGGTCTCGGGCGAGGCGGGTCGCCGCTCGATGACGACCTCCTCCCGCGTCACGGGAACGTCGATCTGGCGCTCCTCGGTGTGCACCTCCTTGCGGACCCTGACCTCGCCGGCCTCGACCGGTCGCTTGGAGACGTTGAGCTCCTCCTCGCGGAGGGCGAGGCGCCGGGCGTCCGTCTCGCCGGCCGACCCGGCCCCCGCGGCCTGCAGGCCGAGATCGGCGCCGTTCGCCTGGAGGATGCTCCGGGCCTCCTCGCTCCGGCCGCCGGCGCGGACGGTGACCAGGATCCTCCCGGCCCGGAATCCCTCATCGAAGCGCCGCGCCTCCGCCTCGGAGTACCCGTGACCGGTGAAGGCCCGGACGAGGTCGTCGCCGCTCTCCGGATTGAGCCAGGCGGCGATCTTCTCCATGAGCCCGCCGCCGCGGCCGCCCACGAGCGTGCCGGCCGAGTCCTCCGCCCGGATACCGGTACCAGCGTCCAGCTCCTCGCGCTCGGCGCGGTCCCGCGCGGCGAGGCCGATGTCGTCACGATCGAAGCCTGCCGCCACGAGCTCGCCGACCGCGCGCTCGGCTTGCAGGGTGTCGTCGAAGAGCCCCGCCACCACGCGGCGCTCGTGTCGCTGCCCTGATCCCATATCCCCACCTCGCTGTCCTGCTGCGGTCCCCGGAAAAAGACAACGGCCGGCGTCGGGTGACACCCTCGTCGATCCCAGCCGGCCGTTTCGCGATCGTCCTGGTTCGGTACACCGCCCCGGTCGCATTGGTCCCTGACCCGGCGCCGCGCCGTCCGCGCTTCTCCTGCGGGCCGGCCACAGGCTAACTTCCCTGCGTGCCGCGCCGGCCCATCGCTCCCGCCGACCTCCTGATCCCGCTCCAGCCGCACGACGCCGAGCCGATGTATCGGCAGATCTACCGCGGGCTCAGGGACGCGATCTTGCAGCGACGCCTCGCGCCGGGCGCCCGTGTCCCCTCTACCCGGACCCTCTCCCGCGACCTCGGCGTCTCTCGCAACACGGTGCTCCTCGCCTTCGACCAGCTCCTGGCGGAGGGCTATCTGGTGGGCTCCGGCGGCTCGGGCACCTACGTGGCCCCCGAGCTGCCGGACCGGTTCCTCACGGTGGGGGCGAAGCCGCGGGCGGGGGGCGGCGCCGCCGCGCCGGCGGGACGGCTCTCGCGGCGGGGCGCCGGCCTGGTCGGGTTTCCCACCGGTGCCCCGCGGCTGAACGAGCCCGCCCGGGCGTTCCGGACCGGCACCCCGGCGCTGGACGCATTCCCGATCGACCTCTGGGCCCGGCTCGCGGCCCGCCGCTACCGTCGGCTCAGCATCGCCCTGCTCGAGCACGGTGATCCCGCCGGTTACTGGCCGTTGCGCGAAGCCATCGCCGAGCACGTGCGCGCGGCGCGCGGGGTGCAGTGCGAGCCGGCCCAGGTCATCGTGCTGGGCGCGGCCCAGCAGGCGATCGAGCTCGCCGCGCGCGCCCTGCTCGACCCGGGGGACGCGGTCTGGTTGGAGGAGCCGGGGTATCTCGGTGCGCGGGGGGCGCTGCTCGCCGCCGGCGCGCGGCTCGTACCGGTGCCGGTGGACCGGGAGGGCATCGACGTGGCCCGGGGCATGGCGCTCGGCCCCGACGCCCGGCTGGTCTACGTCTCGCCCTCGCACCAGTACCCGACGGGGGCCACGCTCTCGCTCTCCCGACGGCTGGCGCTCCTCCGCTGGGCGGGCGAGGCCGGCGCCTGGATCCTGGAGGACGACTATGACAGCGAATACCGTTACGCCGGCCGCCCGCTCATGGCGCTCCAGGGCCTCGACCGCGACGGGCGGGTGCTCTACGTGGGGACCTTCAGCAAGACGCTCTTCCCGTCGATCCGGCTCGCCTACCTGATCGCCCCCAAGCCGCTGGTGCCGGCGCTGGTCTCCATCCGTGGCATCGGCGATCAGCACGCCTCGACGATCGAGCAGGCGGTCGTGGCGGACTTCATGACGGAGGGACACTTCGCGCGGCACGTCCGGCGGATGCGGGCGCTCTATGCCGAGCGGCGAGCGGTGTTCCTCGACGCCGCGGCGCGGTGGCTCGACGGCCTGCTCGAGCCGCTCCCCGCCGACGGCGGCATGCACGTCCTGGGCCTCCTTCGGGAGGGCGTGGACGACCGGGAGGCCTCCCGGGCCGCCGCGGAGCGGGGCATCGAGGTGTCCCCGCTATCCCTCTACTACGCCGGTCCCTGCCCCCGGGGCGGGCTCCTGATCGGCTACGCCGCGGTGCCGTCGGGGCTCATCCCCGGCGCGGTCCGCCGCCTCGCCGACGCGCTCCGCGCGATCCCCCAGCAGTCCGGCAGGAGGCGGAGATAACCGGGGAGCCCGATGCCAGCCGCGAGCCGAGGATCGGGCTCGGGCGCGCCGGGGCAAAGCGCCAGCGGGATCACGCCCGCCCAGGTCCGCCGGCCGTAGTCGCCCGGGGCGTCGACCGGCGGCCCGGTCCGGATCTTCGCCGCCGCCTCGTCCAGCGGGAGCTCGAACAGCGCCGTCGCGGCGAGCTCCCGCGGCGTGGGCTCGCGCACGTCGTCCCAGCGGCCCGGGACGAGGTGCTCGCTCAACGCGCGGAGCGCCCGCCCCTTTGCCGCCGCGCCGCGGATCGGGCGGGCCGCGCCCAGCACGACGACCGACCGATAGTTCATCGAGTGATGGAACGCCGAGCGGGCCAGCACCAGCCCATCGAGGATGGTGACCGTCACGCACACCGGTGCGCCGCCGCCCAACACCTCCGCCAGCCGGCCCGCCCGGGCGCCGTGAAGCACGAGCCGGTCCCCGAGGCGGGCGTACGCCATCGGGACCACGACCGGCGCGCCGTCCGCCACGAAGCCGACGTGCGCCACGCTTCCCTGGTCGAGGATCCCGTGGATCGTCTCCCGGTCGTACCGGGCCCGTTTCGGCAGCCGGCGGATCCGGCTCCGCTGGCTCGGCGCGCTCACGCCGCCGGCACCGCGGCCCCGGCGGGCCGGCCGATCAGCGCCAGCACGTCGGCCGTCGGGAGCACGCGGGCGAACTCGCCGTGGAGGCTGGCGAGGTGGCAGGCGTGCACCAGCTCCGCCGGATAGACCCGCCCCCGGGCGTCTACCCGATCGAACGTGGCGGTGGCGTCCTCCACCACGATGGTGGCGAAACCGAGGTTGGCCGCCATGCGCGCGGTGGTGGAGACGCAGTGATCGGTCTGCATCCCGGTGAACACCACCATCCCGATGCCGGCGGCCCGGAGCCGCGCCTCGAGGTCGGTGCCGATGAAGGCGCTATTCACCTGCTTCGGCACCACCGGTTCGTCGGGGGCCGGGCGGAGCAGCTCCTTGAAGGCGTTGCCCGGACGCTCGGGGCGGAACACCGAATCGGGCTCGGTCGAGTCGTGGCGGACATGGTAGAGCGGGAGCCCGGCCGCGCGCCAGGCGTCGAGCAGCCTTCGCGCGTTCCGCTCGGCGTCGGGGTTGTTGCGGGGACCCCAGCGGGGGTCGTCCATCCCCTGCTGCCAGTCGACGAGGATGAGGGCGGGAGCGGGAACGGGTCGGGTCACGTGGGCCTCCGGTCGGTGGACGTCGGCGCGCGACCGCCGCGCGGCGACGGACATACGGTAGGCCGGGACCGGCCCCACGCAAAGTGCCAGATAGCGCTGATATTGTGGTACCACTTACGACGCGGCAGGGGGTCGCCCGCCCGGGCTCATCGCCCTGCCCGCGGGGCTCATCGGCGTGGGGAGGGAGGCTCCGGCGCGCCGCACCAATTGAATAACGCGGCGATGGGCCCCGCCCGGTCTCCGGCGACCAGCGAGAACGCGCCTCGCGCTACCGTGGCGGGACCGTGGTCCGGCGGCTGGTCGACGTGCCAGGGTCCTTCGGCGTCGTCGAGCGCAAACCCGGAGCGGATGACTTCGACGGCCAGGGCGTCCAGGGTGGCCATGGCCGAGTCGGGGACGGGTGCGGGGCGGATCGGCTCCCGGGCGAGTGTTTCGAGCATCCGGGTCACCACCCGGCAGACCGCCAGGCGAGAGATCGGCATCTCGTCGTGGGTGGCTCCAGCTACGTCGACAAGGCTCCAGGTAAGGCCGGCGCCGGGGGCCGACAACTACCTTCCCGCTCCCGGGCCGGCGTGCCCCGTGGGGGCCGGGTGCCCTCCCAAGCGAGGCGTCGGCGGGAACGGATTCGTCGCGCGAACAGGGGGCGGACATAGTCTGCGGCCGGACGTGATCGGCTCGGCCACTCGCCGTTCAACGACCGACCGCCATCCGCCCCGGCAGGCCCCTCAGGTGGGCCCTTGGGCGATCGTGGGGATGCTACCCGTCACGCCCATGGAGGTTGCGGGGCGTGCGCGAATGGGTGCGGCGAGGAGCCGGCCCTGGGCCGGGTGCCCTCGCGAGGGCGCCGCGGCGGCAACTGGCTCAACCGCCCTGGCGAATGCCAGATAGCCATGGATGTCAACCGCAGGGGCGGGTTCGTCGGCGACCGGGCGTTCACGGAGTTTTCTCTTGAATCAAAGAGCTACTCCGCTTCGCCCTCTGCTACCTCGGCCATCTCGCCGGTGGCGGTGGACTTGAGGTGGACTTGATGGGATCCGCCGCGAAGTTGCTCACCTGGCGCACCGCATTAACGTTCCGGGCCAGCTCCGGAGGGAGCCCGGGCAGGACTTCGGCAATCTGTGCCGCTAGGTCCCGAGCCTTCGCGCGGCCCCTGTCGACCAGAATCATCTGAAGGCATCGCCGGGCCAATGGGGGGGGCGGCCGTCTCGCTCTTCGGGAAGACGGCAACAGCTTGGCGGAAGTCCGCTGCAGCTTGCGGTGACGCCGCCGCGACCTCTGGTGGGTCAGGTCGATCGCTTGCTTCGGGCCAAGACAGCACGTGCAGGGCTCGTTCCCTGTGAGCGGGGTGAGTGAGGGGCGTAGCGAAGAGGATCGGGCGGTGACCGGCTGGACGGCCCGACGGCGCGAGCTCCAGGGGTCGGCCGGATTGCGTGGCGAGCGCTACAAGCTGCCGGGCTCCATGCGGCGTGCCGTCAGAATGGACATCGAGGGTCTCGAAGCGGACACCCGCCCGAGAGTGTGGACGCTGGCCAGTTTCGTTAGGCTCGGGACCCATGAACTTCCCCGAGGATGGCTGATGCTCTCTTGCCGCCTGATTCAGTCCATGCCTTGCCTGTGACACGCCCGGTCCGCCAGGACCCCTGGCCTCCGCCGGTAGGCGTTGGCTCCCGGCGCCCGCGACAGAGAGCCGTACCCGACACGCCGCGGCCCGCCCCACCCCCTCCGGCGCACCAGCGATGCGCCGGAGCCAAGCCGCTCCAAGCCGGTTGGCAGCCCGTACCGCGATCGACGCCGCCCCTAGTCACCCCGGAACCCTAACCCTACAGGAAGACAAAGCGCCGGCGGTCGATGACCGCCGGCGCGACTCGAGGCTGCCTACTTGTCCAGCGAACCCCTCGAAGAATGCGCCGCCAGGGACTCGAACCCCGAACCTACTGATTAAGAGTCAGCTGCTCTACCAATTGAGCTAGCGGCGCGTCTCACGTCGTAGGGGCGACCCGCCGGGCCGCCCCTACCGTCCAACACCAGCACGTCGACACCATAGCCCCAAGGGGAGTCGAACCCCTGTTCCCACCTTGAAAGAGTGGTGTCCTAACCGTTAGACGATGGGGCCAGGCGGGCGCACGCCGGTGCGCCTTGAGTCGCCGTGCGCCCCTCCGTCATCATAGCGCTAACGGGATTCGAACCCGTGTTTGGGCCTTGAGAGGGCCCCGTCCTAGTCCCCTAGACGATAGCGCCACGTGACCTGCAACTACCTACTTCTACTACCTCCCTGCCGCGTCCGACAGGCCCGGAGGGAATCGAACCCCCAACCCCCGGTTTTGGAGACCGGTGCTCTACCAGTTGAGCTACGGACCTAACAGCCGGTCCCGACTTCCCGGGGCCTGGGTCCCGAGCACCTCCATCGGGCCGTCCGCCGGCTCCCGACGCCGGTTTCCGATGGCCTCCCCCAGCACTCAGGACACCGCACCCGGGACTGGTACTGAGGGTGGCTGACGGGAATCGAACCCGCAACCTCCGGAGCCACAGTCCGGCGCTCTAACCGATTGAGCTACAACCACCACGTGGGAGCTCGGGCTCCGCGAAAGCTCGGGGAAACTATCGTTTCCAGGCCCCGCGGTCAAGGCCAGAACCGGGCCCGGAGACGCTCGGTTTCCGGGCTCCGCGGCACCGGGTTCCCGTCCCATTCGGCGACCTCCACGACCCCCCGGGCGGCGTTGGCCAGGAAGATCGTCCGCCCCCGGAGCTCGCCCGGCGCCACCCGCCGCTCGACGATCCCGCCCATGAGCTCGGCGATCCGCGCCCTGGCCACGCCGGGCAGGATTCCGAGCTCGAGCGGCGGGGCCGCCGGCCGGTCCCCCTCCCACCAGAATACCCCCCACACCGACGCCTCGGCCACGAGGCCGTCCGGGGTGAGGAGCAGCGCCTCGTCCGCTCCCTGGCGCCTCGCCTCCTCCAATGCCCGGTCGAACGCCTCCCGCTCGGTGGTCTTGTGGGGATACGGGCGGTGCGCCACCGTCGAGGTGACGAGCCGGACCGGCGCCACCGGGCCCACCTCCCGCTCGCTCACCCTCATCCCGACCCGCCCCACCTCGAGCCGCCGGACCCGATCCGGCCCCCCTGCCGGGATCGGGATCTCCTTCGGCAGCGGGATTCCCAACGCCTTGCAGCCGATCGCCAGGCGGTTGAGGTGGAGCCCCAGGAGCGGCGCCGCGCCGTTCCTGACCCGGACCGTCTCGATCAAGGCGAGGGTCACGACGCCTCCGCCTCCCGCCGCACCGCCCGCTCGGCGACCCGCGCATCATACCAGGTCCGCGCCAGGGTGGCGCCGAGGATCAATCCACCGCCCAGGAGTCCCCTGGCGCCCGGGCGCTCCCCCTGCACCAGCCACGCCCAGATGGGGTTGAGCGCCGGCTCCGCCAAGAGGAGCACCGAGGCCTCGAGCGCGGGCACCCGGGAAATCGCCGCGGTGACGAGGACGTACGCCGCCGCGATCTGGAAGACCCCGAGGTAGCCGACCACGAGCCAGTCGGCGGCGTCGGTGGGACCGAGCGGCAGTGCCGGCGCCAGGTTCACGGCGAACGCGATCAGGTTCCCCAGCACCACCGCCCGCGCCGGCCCCCCGTCCCGCTCCCCTTCCCGGCTCGCGATCCACCGGAAGCCGATGATCGTGAGCGCCCAGAAGACGCCGCTCAGGGTGGCGAGCGCGTTGCCGGCGATCGGGTCCGGCGCGGTGGCGTAGACCGGGTGGGCGCCCAGGAAGAAGAGCGCGAGTCCCAGCCCCACGATCGCCATGAAGAGCAGGTCCACCGGGCGGATCGGCTCCTTGAGCAGCCAGGGCCCGAGCAGCAGGATGTAGAGCGGCGCCGCGGACTGGAGGAAGATCGTGTTGGCCGCCGTGGTGAGCTTGTTGGCCAGCACGAAGAGGGTGAGCGTCGCCGCGTAGGAGGCGCCCACCGCCGCCGTGCGCCAGGTCCAGCCCCGCCACGCGGCCGGAACCAGGAGCCCCATGGCGAGGGCCGCGACACCGGAGCGGAAGCTTGCCACCTGCCAGCTCGTGAGGTCGGCCGCCTTGATGGCGGCGCCGCCGGTCGAGAAGAGCACGGCCGCGCCGAGGAGCTGGAGCCGGGCGAGCGGGGTGGGGCGCATGGGGGAGAAAGATGCGCCGGCCCGGGGCGCCGCGCCACGCGCCGCTCGACGGCCTTGCGTTGCACTTCCGTGGCGATCTCGACCACCGCGGCGCCGGGTCCGATCTCCTTCGAGACGTCGGGCCGCCTGGAGCTCCGCCGCGCCCTCCAGTTCCTGTGCCGGGCCCTGGGCGACGGCGTCGTGGCGCGACGGGGCGAAGACGAGATGGCGTTGGCGCCCGGGCGACTCCGCCGCGATGCCGCCGGCTCCCGGGAAGCCTTCGCGGCGGGCCGGCGCGCCGAGGCGCTCGCGCCCACCGTGCGGGCGGTGCTGCCGTTCGAGGTACGCCCCGGTCCGGAGCTCACGTACCTGGGCGAGGGGCTGGTCGATCTCCTCGCCGCCAAGCTCGACGGTGCGAGCGAGCTCCGCGCGGTGGACCCGGACGCGCTCCCCGGCGCGCCCGAGGAGGCCCTCCGCCGCGGTGCCGTGGCCGGGACGAGGCGCGGCGTCAGTTGTCCGCGCCGAAGTAGACGTTGTCCAGCCAGCCGATGTCGAGCTCCGGTCGGAACTCGCCACGGATGTACAGGTCGGTCAGGTTGGCGAGCGCCTGGTCGAAGTCGGCCTTGGTGGCGGGGGCGCCGGTCTCCCGAACGATCCACCCGCCGGTCTCGTCGAGCCGGAAGCTGTAGCGGGTCCAGCTCAGGCCGGGGGTCGGGGGGTCGTTGATGACGAGCGTCTTGTGCGTGCCGACCAGCATCACCGCGTCCGGCTTCGGCGCCGCCTGCGCCGTGTCCGACGTCATCAGGTCGAAGCGCAGCACCTTGCCGTAGGCCGCGGCGGCGTTCCCCAGGAAGCGCGCGGGGGCGCGGAAGAACCAGGCCCGCCCCAGCACGTCGTCCACCGCGTAGATCCTGCCGCCGGGGTTCCCGCCCTGGGCGTCGTAGAACGGCACGCCCCGCCCGTCCTGGGCATCGCCCACGATCCGCCACTGCTCGTGGTTCGCGTCGAAGGTGCTCACGACCGGGAAGGTCGGGATGTTGGGCGGCGGCTGGTTGCCCGGCGGGCCGAAGCCATCGCCGTCCTTGCCGCAGCCGGCCGCGGCGAACGTGGTGACCAGGATAGCGGTGACCAGGCTGGATCCGCGCCGGATGGCGAGCATCGCGATCTCCGAAAGAGTGACGAGCGTCACGTCGGTTGTACGGGGAGGCGTCGAGCGGCGCGTCGACGGCGCCGACTCCGATCGGCGAAGGAACACGGCCACAGGCGCGTGCGGCGCGGCGTCGCGCGCCGTTCCCGATCGCGAGGTGAGTACCCGCGGCGGCGCGGCCCGGTTCCGGCGCGCTCCGCGTCACGATCCGAACGGGTAGGTCTCGGGCGGCTCTGCCGTGTCGGTCGGACCGGCGAGCGGCGTGATCGCCGGGGTCTCGTCGAACCAGACGCACTCGTCGAACTGTCGCGGCAGCGTCGCCTCGAAGCAGTGGCTCGTGAGCTCCGACTCGGGCGGTAGATGACGCCGAGGGCGCGCTCGAGCCCCGGGGTCGAGGACCGCGGGCACGGGGACCACTCCTCGGCAGATCCGAGGAGTCATCCCCCGGGCCGGCTAGCGGGGGAGCGGGTCGGGGAGATCGGCCACCACGTACGCCATCACCGCCAGCGTCGCGACGCAGAGATTGAGCTCGCGCGGGTCGAGCTTGTCGATGGTGTCGGCGTCGGTGTGGTGGTACCAGAAGTATCGCGACGCGTCGACGTCGAGCCCCATTCCGGGCACCCCCAGCGCCATGATCGGGCCGATGTCGGCGCCGCCGCCCTGGTCCCCGATGCCGCCGGCCCCGATCCGGTCGAGCAGCGACGCCACCTGGCGGACGATCGCCCGGGCGGAGTCGGAGCCGGTGAACCCGAAGCCGTCAGGGCGAAACACGCCGGCGTCGGATTCGATCGCCAGCACGTGCCGCTCCAGCTCGGCGCGGTAGCGGTCGCGATAGGCGGTGGCGCCGCGGAGCCCGTTCTCCTCGTTGGTCCAGCCCACCACCCGCACCGTCCGCCGGGGTCGGAGGCCGAGCCGCTTCATCAGGCCCACCGCCTCCCAGGCCGCGACGACCCCGCCGGCGTCGTCCATCGCCCCCTGCCCCACGTCCCAGGAGTCGATGTGTCCGCCGAGGACCACGACCTCGTCGGGGCGCTCCGAGCCACGGAGCTCGGCCACCACGTTACGCGACGGCGCGTCCGGCAGGGTCCGGGCGCCCATGACGAGGCGCACCACGATCCGTTCCCCCCGCGCCTGCATCCGGTGGAGCATGGCGGCGTCCTCCGGCGTGATCGCCGCGTGGGGGATGGGGTGGGCCAGCGAGTCGTAGCGCATCACGCCGGTATGGGGCGTCCGCATCGAGAACGGGGTCACCGACCGGATGAGGCTCGCCACGGCGCCCACCCGCGAGGCGGCGTTGGCACCGTCCACCCGGTAGCGCACCGTCTCGCCGTAGGTGGTGAACGGCACGTCGAAGAGCACGATCTTCCCCCGCGCCTCCGCCGCCCGCGCCGTCAACTCCTCGAAGCTCGAGACCACCAACACCTGGGCGGTGATGCCCCCCTTCGGGGTGCCGATGCTCCCGCCGAGCCCGAGCATCGGGAGCGGCATGCGGCGCGGCTGGAGCAGCTCCGCCGACTCGGCGCCCCGCACCCACCGCGGCACCATCACCGGATCGCCCCGGACGCCGTCCAGTCCATCCCGCTTCATCTCGGCCAGCATCCAGTCGATGGCTGCCTCAAGGCTGGGCGATCCGCTCAGCCGGTGCCCGAACCGGTCCACGAAGTACGCCAGGCGGTGGTAGGCCGAGCTGTCGGCCAGGGCGGCGTCGATGAGCCGGTCCGCCGTGGCGCGGTAGCGCTCGACGATGGTGCCGGCGGGCGTCTCCCGGCCGGCGGATTGGGCCGACAGGGGCCTCGCGAGATGCGCGGCGAGGAGCAGGGCGGCGAGCAGTGGTGCGATGCGACGGCCGGAAGCGTGCATGGACAGCCCCGATGGACGAAGGGATTGGATGATGACAGACCGGACGGACGGGACCGACGCGAGCGCCCGAAAGATAAGGGGCGCCGGGGCCGCCCGGGTCGAGGCCCGGCCGTCCGGCTCCGGTCCCGCCGGGGCATGAGCCGGCCGTCATGACCCGACGGCGGCCCGCGTCGATCCGGAGGGAGCAGGCACCGCGGCGAGCATCCGGCGGCATCCGATCCACCCGGCGCTCATCGCCTTCCCCTCGGCGTTCCGCGTCGGAGGGTTCGCCTTCGAGCTCGGCCGCGTCGCGCCGCGGCGACGCGCGTGGTGGACGACCGGCGGGCATCTGCTCCCGCTCGGTCTCAGGGCGGCGCTGGCGGCCCCGGTGCCCGGGCAGGTCGACGACCTGCGCGGCATGCCGCCGAGCTCGGGGAAGCGTCGGGCCACCCGGCACCTGCCGGCCAACCTCGGCGCGCTGGCCCTCTTCGGGGTGGCCTGGCTGCTCCGGGACAAGGAGTCCACCGCCATGATCCCAGCGCGTGGGATGGCAGGCTCGGGACTCCTCGGCGTGGGCGGCTGGCTCGATCGTGGCGGCCCGACTCGACGAGCTCGGGCTCGATCGAACGAAACTGGTGGAGGTGGACGGGGGGCGGATCGTGGTGGGGCGGACCGAGGCGGGCTACGTCGCGTGCGAGGATCGTTGCACGTCCCGGGGCGGTTCGCTCGCCGACGGCGTCCTCGCCCGCGGCACCGTCCAGTGCCTCCGGTGCCCCCGGCACGGCTCGCGGTTCGACGTGGGGACCGGCACCGTGCGGGCCGGCCCCGCCGAACAGCCGATCGCGACCTACCCGGTCGCGATCAGGGGTGACGACGTGATCGTCCGCCTCTGATCAGATCGTCCCGCGGCCACCGGTCGTCCCCCGGCTGGTCCGGGTGGTCTCCACTTCGTCCCGGTCCTGGCCGGTGACCCGGTCCCAGGCGTCCTTCACCGCGTCCTTGATGTCCTCCCAGGCGGCCTTGATGCCGCCGCGGTGCTCGTACTTGTCCCAACCCGAGCGGAGCTCCGACTCCACGTCGTTCCACTCCCGGTTGTGGTACCGATTGGCCGATTCCCACCCGTAGCGATAGGCGGGCCGGAGCTGCTCGTACTCGATGCCGCTGCGGACGTAGGGGCGGCTGGTGTAGTTGTTGCGCCACCAGCTGTCCTCGGTGTCCCATGCGGTCGCGGAGCGACGGACGTCGCCCAGGTCGTCTCTGGCCATGCTTCCCTCCCATGGACGAGATCGGCCCCCCGGCCGCGGGCCGGGGACCACGGATCTCGGGTTGAATGGTCAGAGGAAGTAGACCCCGGCCGGGACGCGGCGTTCCGTCAGTCGCCCAGGAGGTCCTCCAGGGCCTTGTCGACGACTTCGACCACCCGGCCGGCCACCACCTTCCCCAGCACGTCCATCGCCTCGAGGGCGAGGTTGTCGGGGTGGCGCCGGTCGCGGGCGAAGCGGACGATCTGGCCCAGGGGGATGGCGGCGATCGGCTGGTCGGGGCCGTCGGCGTCCTCGTCCCCGTCCGAGGCTGCTTCGACCGCCCGCTCGTAGCCGGAGCTCGGGACGCTCCCGGCCCAGGGCTCCTCGTCCTCGTCCTCGTCGGCGGGGAGCTCGACCAGCGCGAAGAGCTGGCACTGGAGCCCGGGGGGCGCCTCCCGGGCGGCGAGCACCAGCCGCACCGGCTCGGCGAAGAGCTGCTGCTCCTCGAACATCTCCGAGACGTGGGGCGGCACCACGCAGCGGGCCACCAGCCGGTCGTCGATGAACGTACCGAGGCAGACCATGCCTTCGGGCACCCGCTCGTCCTCGATCGCGCGGACGTCGATCGGGATCGGCGCGTCGGTGCCCGCCAACACGGCGGGGAGCGCCTCGTCGCCTCCGTCGGGCTCGGAACCGGGATCGTCGTCCGGTTCGGAGGGCCAGGAGCTCATGGGTTCTCCTCGATCCGGATTGGGCAGGAAGTCGAACGAATAATACCCGCCCGGGGGGCGATTGTCGCCGCCGCCGAGCCGCTCAACCGGTGCCGAGCGCCACCAGGAGCGCCGCCGCGGTGAGCCCGAACGCCGCCACCAGGAACGGCACCAGGTACACCCACGGCCGCGCGGCGGGCCCGGTGTCCGGGGACGGCGTCGCCCGGCGCTCCACCAGCTCGCGCACGCCGTCGACCTGCTCGATCAGCCGCTGCTCCACCCGCTCGATCCCGGCGAGCCGACCCTCCAGCCGCCCCAGCTCCCGCTCCAGCTCCTCCTGTCCCGCCGCCAGACGCTGCCACACGCCCCCGAGCGCGGCGAGCGGATCGGCCTCGGGGCCGTCGGCGAAGAGCGACTGGGCCATGACCTCCTGCGCCGCCATGACCTCGCGCATCCCCTGTTCGAAGTGCCGCTGGTGGATCCGCTTCCCCCGGTCGGGCCCGGGCTCCGCGGTGGCGAGCTGGGCGGCCTTGAGCACCGCGTTCTTGATGTCGCCGCCGCTCCGCTCGAACTTTTCCGCCAACGCCCGGAAGTCGACGTCGTCGGCGAGCGGCGTCTTGCCCGAGTGGATCTGGGCCCGCCAGATCCGCTCCCGGGCGTCGACGTCCGGCAGCTCGAAGAGGATGTGGGTGCGGATCCGCCGCTCGAAGGCGGGGTCGAGGTTCGAGGCGAGGTTGGTGGCGAAGATCACCACCCCCGGATGGCGGTCGAGCTCGTGGAGGAGCACGTTCACGACGATGTTCGCCTCCCGCTCGTAGCCCCGGGTCACGGCGCCGAACCGGCGGGCCGCGATGGCGTCCGCCTCGTCGAAGAGGAGCACCGCGTCCTCCCGGGCGGCGAGGCGGAAGACCTCGGCCACGTTGCGCGCCGTCTGGCCCGCCCAGGTGGACTCGATCTCCGAGTAGCGCGCCACCAGCAGCGGCCGCTCCAGCGCGTGCGCCAGCGCCTCGGCGCAGATCGTCTTCCCGGTGCCCGGCGGGCCGGCGAAGTGGAAGGCGAGCCCGAGCCCGGTGGAGTGCCGTTCGCCCAGCCCCCACTCGCGGAAGATCAGGTCGTGGTGGCGGATGGTGGCGAGCGCGTGCTCCAGCGCCTGCCGCGTGGCCGGCGGGAGGATCACGTCGGCGAAGGTGCGCCGGGGGACGATCGTCTCGACCAGCTCCCGCCGCCCCGCGATGGGGCCGAAGAGGAGCTCGCGCAGCGAGTCGGTCATGCCCGGTAATAGGCGAAGCCGCCCGGCGGGTTCCCCGGAGCCCGCCGGGCGAACCGACGAGGAGGATGGCGAATCGTGCGGGAGGATCCAACGATCGCGGCGGCGCGGGCACTGCTGGACCGGGCACCAAGGGTCCTCGTCTTCACCGGCGCCGGGATCAGCGCCGACTCCGGCCTGCCCACCTTCCGGGGTGCCGACGGCCTCTGGAGGCGGTTCCGGCCGGAGGAGCTCGCCACGCCCGACGCGTTCCGCCGCGATCCGCGCCTGGTGTGGGAGTGGTACGCCTGGCGTCGGGAGCGCATCGCCGCGTGCCGGCCCAACGCCGCGCACCTGGCCGTGGCGCGCTGGATGATGCGGCGGGACGGGGTGACGCTGGTCACCCAGAACGTGGACGGGCTGCACGAGGAGGCGGCCCGCGAGACGGCCTCCGAAACGGGCGGCGACCCGGCGCGCGCGGCACCGATCGGGCTCCACGGCTCGATCTTCCGGCTGCGCTGCACCCGCTGCCCGGAGCGGCGGGATCACCGTGGGCCGATCGACACCGCCGACGAGCGCACCCTCCCCCACTGCGGCACCTGCGGCGCCCTGCTCCGCCCCGACGTGGTCTGGTTCGGCGAGCCGCTCCCGGAAGCCGAGCTCTCCCGCGCCACGCGGGCGGCGTCCGGGGCCGATGCCTGCCTCGTGATCGGCACCCGGGGCGCGGTCCATCCCGCGGCCGGGCTGGTCCTCCTCGCCCGCCGGCGGGGCGCGAGGATCGCCGTGGTCGACCCGGGCGAGACCGCCTTCGACGCCGTGGCCGACGTGAGACTGCACCTGCGGGCGGCGCAGGGGGTGCCGCTCATCCTGGGGTGAGCCGCCGGTCGGGGAGTGCCGCGCCGCGGCGCGTGAACGCGACGCCGCCGAGCAGGCCCACCGCCACGGTGCAGGCGAAGTAGAGCAGGCTCACGGCGACGACCCGTCCGCCGTCGCCACCCGCCCCGTCCAGCAGGGCGAGCCATACCGCTTCCCGCACGCCCAGCCCCCCCAGGGTGATCGGCAGCGTGGCGCCGAGGCTCACCAGCGGCACCGCCACGGCGAGCGTCGCGAGGGGAACCGGCAGCGCGGCCGCCCGACCGAGCACCAGCCACACGAGGATGACCAGCCCCTGGGCGACCACCGCGAGCGCGACCGCGGCGGCGCACCGCGCCGGGGACCGGAGGAGCCGACGGAAATCGGCGGTGGCCTGGTCGAGCTTCCGGCCCAGGCGCCCCCGGCGCGCGAGCCCGAGGCCGAGCGCCACCGCGAGAGCCGCGCCGATCAGGCCGGCCCCCGCACCCCGCCAGGAGAGCCGGTCGAGCGGCAAGCCCGGTAACGCATCGGGGCGGAGCGCCAGCGTCGCGGCCGAGATGCCGAGCCCGGCCGCAAGCCCCAGGAGGCGATCCGCCAGCACGCTCCCCCCCGCCCGCGCGAGCCCACCGAG
>DATLZT010000029.1:0-12883 GCA_035573835.1 Gemmatimonadales bacterium | reverse complement strand
CCGCGCCGCCGCCACTCCGGCGTGGCTGGGGCGGTTGGAGGACTACCTCGCCGCGGCGGCCGCCACCACCGCGCTCGGCGTGGTGGTGCTCGGCGCGAGCGTGCCGGCGCTCCTCACCGGCTTCGAGCGACTGGTGGTGCTGGCGCTCGCCGCCGTGGTGGGCGTGCCGCTGGTGCTCTTCGGCGGCTATCTCATCCCGCGGTGGCTCGCCCAGCCCAGGGCGGAGCGGGTGGCGGCGGCGGTGGTGCCGCTCCTCCGCCCCTGGGCGGCCTTCCTGTCGATGCTGTTGCCGGCGCGTGCCCACGCCCGGCCCGGCGATGTCCGCGCGTTGTGGCGGGAGCGGGTGGCCGCCGGCATGACGTCGGACGAGGAGCTGGTCGCGGTGAGCGGCGTGCTGGGCTTCGCCCGGCGGCCGGTGCGCGAGGTCATGACGCCTCGCACCGACGTGGTGGCGATCCCGGAGGGCGCCGATCTGGCCGAGATCCGGGCCACCTTCGCCCAGAGCGGGTACAGCCGGATCCCGGTGTTCCGGGGTACCCTCGACGAGATCGTCGGGATGGTGCACGCCTTCGACCTCTTCAAGCTCCGACCCGGCGATCCGCTGCCGGTGCGCCCGGTGGCGGTGGCGCCGGCGAGCCGCACCTGCGGCGATCTCCTGCTCGACATGCAGCGCGACCGGCGCCACCTCGCCGTGGTGGTGGACGAGTTCGGCGGGACGGCGGGCATCGTGACGCTCGAGGACCTCCTGGAGGAGCTGGTGGGCGAGATCTTCGACGAGCACGACGAGGGGGCCGCCGCCACCCCTGGGCCTGGGCCGGGGGTCTTCGAGACGGACGGCGCCACCCCGACGGCGGCGATCGAGGAGCGGTTCGGGGTGAAGCTGCCGGAGGGGCGCGCGACCACCATCGGCGGCCTCCTCGCCGAACTGGCGGGCAGGATCCCGTCGGCCGGGGAGCGGCTGGCGCTGGGCGGGCTCGAGTTCGACGTGATCCAGGCCTCCCCCACCAGGGTCGAACGGCTGCTGGTCCGCCCGGCGCCGGTGCCGGTGGTGACCCTCAAGGGAGCGCAGTGACCGCCCGTCCAGGGGGCCGCGGCGGCGTCGCGGCGCTGGTGAAGCTGGCCCGCGCGGGGCGGCTCGACGAGCTCGTCGCCCGGGCGCGCGAGCTCGAGCCGCCCGACCTCGCCGACGTGCTCGCGGCGCTCGATGAGCACGAGCGCCTGGCGGTGGTCCAGGCGTTGCCGCCGGAGCTTTCCGGACCGGCACTGGCCGAGCTGCCGGAGGAGGCCCTCGCGGGCGAGACCCTCGCCGCCCTCGACCCGGGACGCGCCGCGGAGATCGTCGAGGAGCTCCCCGACGACGACGCGGCGGACATCCTGGGCGAGCTGGACCCCGAGGCGCAGGGTCGCATCCTCTCGGAGGTCGAGGGGCGGGACGAGGTCGCCCACCTGCTCCGGTACGACGACGAGAGCGCCGGCGGCCGGATGACGACGCGGGTGGTGACGGTGAGCGAGAGCGACACCGCCGCCGGCGCGATCGACGCCATCCGGCGGCAGGCCGCCGCGGTGGAGGGGTTCTACCAGGTCTTCGTGGTGGACCGGGCCCGGCGGTTGGTGGGCCTCCTCGCGCTCCGCGACCTGGTGACCAGCCCGGCCGATCGTCCGGTGCGCGAGTTCATGACCGCGGCCGAGGTGCGGGTGACCCCCGAGGTGGACCAGGAGCAGGTGGCCCGCTTGATGGGACGCTACAACCTGCCCAGCGTCCCCGTGGTCGACCACGACGGGCGCCTCCTCGGCCAGGTGACCTTCGACGACGTGATCGACGTGGTGGAGGCGGAGACCACGGAGGACCTGCTCAAGTTCGGCGGTGTCTCCCCCCGGGAGGAGCTCGCCGCCCCCTGGACCGACGCGGTCCGCAGTCGGCTCCCTTGGCTCTACGTGAACCTGGTCACCGCACTCGCCGCGGCGGTGGTGGTGGTGCACTTCTCCGACACGATCGAGCGGCTGGTGCTGCTGGCCGCGGCCATGCCGGTGATCGCGGGGATGGGCGGCAACGCCGGCATCCAGGCGCTCGCGGTCACCGTGCGGCGGCTCGCGCTGGGGCTGGTGTCCCCCCGGGAAGGGCTCCGGGTAGTGCACAAGGAGATGCTCGTCGGGCTCACCAACGGCGTGGCCAATGCGGTCGTGGCCGGGGCCGTCGCCGCCGCGGTGGACCACGTCGCCTTCGACCGGGCGCTCGAGGCCTCGATCCGGTTCGGGGCGGTGGTCTCGGTGGCCATGGCGGGGAACCTGCTCGTCGCCGGGTTCGCCGGCGCGTTCGTGCCGCTCTGCCTCCACCGGCTCCGGGTCGATCCCGCCGTCGCGTCGTCGATCTTCGTGACGACGCTGACCGACATGTGCGGGTTCTTCCTCCTCCTGGGGCTGGCCTCCCGCTGCCTGCTCTGAGATGCGCGCGCTGGTCGCCTTCGTCCGGCTGCTGCCCTTCGTCCTCGCGTTCCTCCACGACCGCCGGCGGTTCATCCTCTTCGGGCGACCCTGGCGCCGGTCCGAGGCGGTGCACGCCCGGCGGGCCAAGCGCCTCGCCCGTACCCTGGCCGACCTGGGCCCGACGTTCATCAAGCTGGCACAAGTGTTCGGATCCCGGGCCGACATCCTCCCCGAGCCGTATCTCGGCGCCATCTCCACGCTCTCCGACCAAGTGCCGCCGCTCCCGCCGGGCGTGGCCGAGCAGGTGGTGCGGGAGGAGCTCGGACGGGACGCGCGGGAGGTGTTCACCGCCTTCGATCCCGTGCCGCTCGCGGCGGCATCGTTAGGGCAGGTGCACCGGGCCCGCTACGGCGGCCGGGAGGTCGTGGTGAAGGTGCTCCGCCCCGGGGTGGAGGAGCTGGTCCGGCAGGATCTGGAGGTGTCGTTCCGGATCCTCTTCCTGCTCAACCTCCTGTTCCCGAATCATCACGTCCGCGCCATCACGGCCATCGTGAGCGAGTTCGCCAAGCGGATCGGCGACGAGCTCGATTTCCGCGAGGAGGCGCGCCACGCCGAGCTGCTCCGCCGAAACTTCGCCCGGGACGCGCGGGTGGTGGTGCCGGCGGTGGTCACCGAACTCACCCGCCGCCGGGTCCTCGTGCTCGAATACGTCGAGGGCACCCGGATCGACCGGCTGCACGAGCGGCTCGCCGCCGGCGAGCTCGAGCTCTCGACGCTGGTGGCCACCATCGTGGAGATGTACATCCAGATGATGCTGGTCGACGGTCTCTTCCATGCCGATCCGCATCCGGGCAACCTGCTGGTCGATCCGCAGGGCCGGGTGGTGCTGCTCGACTTCGGCATGGTGCTGCAGGTGGAGCGGGAGACCCGGGCCCGGCTGGCGCGAACCGCGCTCGCGGCGTTCCGCCAGGACGTCGACGGCGTGATCAACGGATTCTACGAACTCGGCCTCCTCGACCCCGACGTCGACCGCGGCACCGTGCGGGACGCCGCTCGCCAGCTCCTCAAGGTCCCGCTGCGGGACGATCTCTCGCCCCGGCAGATCCAGCGCCTCGTGGAGGAGGTGCTCCGCACGTTCTACGACTGGCCGCTCATGCTGCCCTCGAACCTCGTGTACCTGGGCCGCGCGGCGGTGTTGGTCGAGGGCATCGGCCTCCGGTACGACCCGAACTTCAATGCCATCGCCGCCATCCGCCCGGTGGCGCAGCGGTTCGGCGAGCGGTTGGCGCTGGGACTCCTGGGCGAGGAGCCGAAGCTCAGGCTCGCCGACTGGACCCACGAGGCGGCGGGCGCCATCCGCATCCTCCGGGATCTGCTGCGCCGGGTGGAGCGCGAGGAGCTCAGGATCCGCTGGCACCCGCGGGACACGGTCGAGCTCCAGCGGTTCCTCGCCCAACAGGTCCGGCGCGTGCTCCTCGCCGGCCTGGCGTTCACGATCGGCGTGGTGACCGGCCTGCTGTACGTGGCCGGCCGCCAGCTCGTGGTCCTGCTGGCGGGACTCGGGATCTCGCTCGGGATGTTCCTCGTCGTGTTCCTCCTCCCGAGCCATCTCTTCCAGAATCCCCTCCGCTTCCGGCCCCGCTGGCCACCGCGATGACCGCCCGATCGACCCCGGCGGCCGCCGGCCACCGAGCGGCCCTGGCGGAACTGGCGTCCCTCTTCTTCGTGCTGGGGACGGTGGGGTTCGGCGGGCCCGCCGCCCACCTCGCCATGATGGAGGAGGCGGTGGTGCGCCGACGCGGGTGGCTCCCGCGGGAACGCTTCCTCGATCTCCTCGGCGTCACCAACCTCATCCCGGGGCCCAACTCGACCGAGATGGCCATGCAGCTGGGATACGCCCGCGCCGGGTATCCGGGGCTGGTCGTCGCCGGTGCGGCGTTCATCGTGCCGGCCGTCCTCCTCACCACCATCCTGGCGTGGGTGTACGTGCGTGTGGGGCGGATTCCGGAAGGCGCGGCCTGGCTCGCCGGGGCGAAACCGGCGGTGCTGGCCGTCTTGCTCGCCGCGATCGTCAGCCTGGGCCGAGGCGCGGCCAAGACGCCCCCGCTCCTGCTCCTCGGGGTGGTGATCACCGGTGCGGCGCTCCTGGGTGCGTCGGAAACCCTGCTGCTCCTGGGCGGCGGGGTCGTGGGCCTGGTGGGCTGGTGGCTCCGGCGGCCCGGCGGCGGCGCCGCCGCCGCCGGGGTCCTCCCGCTGGTGGCGACGGGCATCGGTGCCGCGTGGGCGTCGAGCCCCGTCACCCCGACCGCCATCGGGCTCTACTTCCTCCAGGTGGGGGCGGTGCTGTACGGGAGCGGCTACGTCCTCTTCGCCTTCCTCGAGGGCGGGCTGGTCGATCGGCTCGGCTGGCTCGACCGGGCCACCTTGTTGGACGCGATCGCCGTCGGCCAACTCACGCCCGGTCCGGTCCTCTCGACCGCGACCTTCGTCGGCTACCTGCTGGATGGAATGGCCGGGGCGGTCGCGGCCACGATCGGGATCTTCCTGCCGTCGTTCGTGTTCGTCGGCCTCCTGGCCCCGCTGGTGCCCCGGGTCCGCCGCGCCGGGTGGATGGGCGCCTTCCTCGACGCCGTCAACGTGAGCGCCGTGGGCCTCATGGCGGCCGTTGCGGTCGAGCTCGCCTTGGCGACGCTCACCACCTGGCCGACCGCCCTGATCCTGGCGGCGGGCCTCGCGGGGTCGGTCCGATGGCGGATTCCCGCGCCCTGGATCGTGGTGGGCGGCATGCTGCTGGGGCGCGTCCTCCCGGCGCCGTAGACGTCGGCCCGCTGGACGACCGGCCGTCGAGGCCCGCCCGGTCGGCCGGGGCGGCCCGGGTCGCGGCGGATTCCGATGGCTCGCCGGCGTCTCCCATGGGCACCGGTGGTCCCCCGGCGCGTAGTTGCTCCCGGTGGATCGCAGCCTGCGCTGCCCCCGCCCCATCGGGCCCCCGGCGTCGGACCGGGACGGCCACGCCCTCGCCCATATGCCCGCGCCGGCCGATCCCTCCCCCGACCGCGTTCCCCTCCTCGATCCATTGCTCGGCGAGCGGGTCGAATACCGTCGAGCCCTCATCGACCGGACCCTCTCACGCGACGACGACGGCACCGCTTCGCGGGTGACCCGGCTCCCGCTCCGCGGCACGACGGCCGTGTCGAGGGGCTCGCGCTCTGGCTCGTCGGGCCGGAGGCGCCGTCGCCCGCGGACGAACGGGCGCGCCTCGTCGCGCGGTCCGGCGAGCGGCCCCGGCTCGCCGGGATCCCCGATCCGGCGCTCGCCGCGGCGGTCCGGGACCCGGAGCATCTCGGGCCGGTGCGGGGCCTCGGGCTGGTCTTCCGCCGCTGCGTGCCGCGGCGCACCCGCGAACGGATCCTCGGGACCATCACCCCCGGCACCGCCGAGTCCGGCCGGCACTTCGGCGCGGAAGATGTGGCGTTCGCCGAGGACCTCGGCCGCCTGGCGAGGCAACTGGGCGAGCTGCCAGGGCTCAACGCCTCGCTCGCGTCGATCGCTGACCGCGGGGCCGCCCCGCGGGGCGCGCTTGCCTATCTTCTTGGCCCCTGCGACCTTACAGACATGTCGCTCGACGACCTCCTCGCCGGTCTCCGCTCCGGACAGGTCCCGGCGCTCGCCCGGGCCATCTCCATCGTCGAAAACGGCCGGCCCGGCTTCGAAAGGCTTCTCTCCGCCATCCATCCTTCGGTAGGGCGGGCCCGCCGCATCGGCGTCACCGGCCCGCCGGGGGCCGGGAAGTCGACGCTGGTGGAGCGCCTCGTCATGGCCTACCGGGCCCGCGGGCTCCGGGTCGGCGTGGTGGCCGTCGATCCCACCAGCCCGTTCACCGGCGGGGCGCTCCTCGGGGACCGGATCCGGATGGAAGGGATCGCGCTCGACGAGGGGGTGTTCATCCGCTCGATGGCCACCCGTGGTTCGCTAGGCGGTCTCGCCATCGCGACGCGGGAGGTCTGCGACCTCGTCGACGCCGCCGGCTTCGACCGGATCATCGTGGAGACCGTGGGGGTAGGCCAGTCGGAGCTCGACGTCGCCCGTACCGCCGACACCACGGTGCTGGTCCTCGTCCCGGAGTCGGGGGACGGGATCCAGGCGCTCAAGTCGGGCGTGATGGAGATCGCCGACGTCTTCGTCGTCAACAAGGCGGACCGGCCCGGTGCCGACCGGCTGCGCCAGGAACTGGAGATCACCTTGGGGATCCGGCGGGGCCACGCGTTCCGCCACGTCCCGGCGCATCACGGTGCGCTCAAGGGGGGCCGTCGGGGCGACGAGCCGGAGGACGACGGCGCCTGGCGGCATCCGGTGCTCGCCACGGTGGCCGCGAAGGGCGAGGGGATCGACGGGCTGGTGGAGGCGCTCGACCGGCATCACGCCTGGCTGGAGCGGACCGGCGGACTCGCCGAGCGGCGCCGGCGGCGGCTGGTGGAGCGGACCCGCGAGGTGCTGGATCGCGCGGCGCGGCAGTGGATCTGGCAGGAGACGAACGCGGCCGAGTCGGTCCGGGACCGACTGGACGAGCTCGCCGGCGGGCGGGTCAGTCCCTACGAACTGGCGGCCGAGATCCTCGACGGACTCAAACAGGGCGTGCGCGTATGACGGTCTGGGACCCGACGCTCACCGAGCGCTCGCTGGCCGAGCGGTTGGCGGAGCGGGAGAAGGAGCTGGAGCGGCTGCGGGAGGAGCTCAGGCGCTGGCGGGAGCGCTACGGCACGATGCCGCTGCGCGAGGACGCCGACTTCAGCACTGTGTCCGGGCGCCAGGTGGAGCCGGTCTACACCCCGCTCGACCTCGCGCCGGACGTCGTCTCGGCGACGGGGCTGCCGGGGGAGTATCCCTATACCCGCGGGATCCACACCACGATGTACCGCGGCAAGCTCTGGACCATGCGCCAGTTCGCCGGTTTCGGCACGGCGAGGGACACCAACGCGCGGTACAAGTTCCTCCTCTCCCGGGGCCAGACCGGTCTCTCGGTCGCGTTCGATTTCCCCACGCTCATGGGGTACGACTCCGACCACCCGCGATCGGAAGGGGAGGTGGGCAAGTGCGGGGTGGCGATCTCCAGCCTGCAGGACATGGAGGACCTCTTCGAGGGGATCCCGCTCGACCGGGTCTCCACCTCGATGACGATCAACGGGCCGGCGGCGATCCTCTTCTGCTTCTACGTGGCGGCCGCCGAGAAGCAGGGCGTGCCGCTGGAGAAGCTCCAGGGGACGATCCAGAACGACATCCTCAAGGAGTACATGGCGCAGCACGCCTGGATCTTCCCGGTGGAGCCGGCGCTCAAGATCATCGTGGACGTCTTCGAGTGGGCCTCGCGGCACACGCCGAAGTGGAACACCATCTCGATCTCCGGCTATCACATCCGCGAGGCCGGCGCGACGGCCACCCAGGAACTGGCGTTCACCCTGGCGAACGGGTTCACCTACGTCGAGCGGGGGATCGCCCGGGGCCTCGACGTGGACGACTTCGCGCCGCGGCTCTCGTTCTTCTGGGACGTCCACAACGACTTCTTCGAGGAGATCGCGAAGATGCGGGCGGCGCGGCGGATCTGGGCCCGCCACCTGCGCGAACGATACGGCGCCCGGAACCCGCGGAGCTGGCAGATGCGGTTCCACTGCCAGACGGCGGGGGTTACCCTCACGGCGCAGCAGCCGCACAACAACATCGTCCGCGTGGCGTACCAGGCGCTGGCCGCCGTGCTGGGGGGCACCCAGTCGCTCCACACCAACGCGCTGGACGAGACCCTGGCCCTCCCCACCGAGGAATCGGTGCGGATCGCGCTCCGCACCCAGCAGATCCTGGCCTACGAGACGGGGGTCGCGAATGTGGCCGATCCGCTCGGCGGCTCGTACTACGTCGAGGCCCTGACCGACACCCTGGAGCGGGAGGCGGAGGCGCTCTTCGCCGAGATCGAGGCCCAGGGGGGCGTCGTGCGCGCCATCGAGACCGGCTGGTTCCAGCGCCAGATCGCCCGGTCGGCGGCGCAGTTCCAGCGCGAGGTCGAGAGTGGCCGGCGCGTCATCGTCGGGGTGAACGACTTCGTGGAGCACGAGGAGCCCGACGTCGAGATCCTCAAGGTGAGCGACGAGGCGGAGCGCACCCAGCGGGAGCGGATGGCGCGGCTCCGCGCCACCCGCGATGGGGAGCTGGTGGCGGCCCGGCTCGAGGCGCTGCGCCAGGCGGCCGTGGAAGACCGCAACGTCATCCCGGCCATGCTGGACTGCGCCCGGGCCTACTGCACCCTCTACGAGATCCGGCACGTGCTGGAGCAGGTCTACGGCACGTACCGCGAACCGGTGTTCTTCTGACCGAGCCATGACCACGATCGCCACGGCGAGCCAGCTCGAGCGCCTCACGGGGCTCGACACCGGCGAGCATCGGGTCGTGACCTGCTACCTGAAGCTCGCCCCGCGCGACCGGGTGCGCGGCAAGTACCAGATCAAGCTCAAGAACCGCCTCCGGGCCGTGGAGCAGTCGCTCGACCGGCTGGGACTCACCCGCGCGGCCCAGGACGGCGTCCGGGAAGACCTCGGCCGGGTGGCGGAGTACCTGCGTCACCCCGGGAACCTTCCGAGCAGCCACGGCATCGCGATCTTCGCCTGCGGGCCGCTCGGGTTGTTCGAGACGGTGCCCCTCCCGTCGGTACACCGCTCCCGCCTCGCGGTCGACCGCACGCCGCTCATCCGCGAGCTCGCCTCGGCCGAGGAGGAATTCGGCCGCTACCTCGCCGCGGTGGTCGACCGGACCGCCGCGCGGGTCTTCGAGATCACCGCCTTCGACGGGGAAGAGCTGCCGGGCATCCACGCCACCAGCACCCGCGGCAGCCGGTTCCACGGCGACGGCCAGGGCGGCCCCTCCGGCTGGGGCGAGCACACCTACCACAACCGGATCCGCGAGGAGAAGCAGCGCCACTACGCCGCCGTGGCGCAGGAGCTCTTCGACCTCTCCCGCCGCGCGCCGGTGCGGGGGATCGTCCTGGCCGGTCCGGGCACCGAGGCGGGGGCGGTGCGGCCGTTCCTCCACCCGTACCTGGCCGAGCGGGTGATCGGGACCGCCAAGCTGAATCCCAAGGACGTCACCCTCGCCGCGGTGCGGGAGGCCACGCTCGCCGCCCGGGACGAGTACGAGCGCGCCACCGAGCGGGAGGCGGTCCGTCGGATGGGGGAGGCCCTGGGGAGCCGCTGGGCGGTGAACGGCTACATGGCCACCCTCCGCGCCCTGGCGCGGGGGCAGGTCCGGGTGCTCCTGGTCGACCCCGACGCGACCATGCCCGGCTTCCGGTGCAGCGAATCCGGCCGACTCGCACTCACCGAGCGCGAGTGCCGGGGCGAGGGGGAGCCGATCCCGGTGCTCGATGTCGTGGACGAGGCGATCGAAGAGGCGCTCCGGCAGCGGGTGAGCGTCGAGGTCGTCTACGATGCCGAAGCGCGCCAGCGGATCGACGGGCTCGCCGCCCTCCTCCGGTTCCGGTGACGGTCCGGGCGGTCCTCTTCGACGTCGGCAACACGCTGCTCACGCTGGACTACCCGCGGCTCGCCCGGGGCGTGGCGGGCGTCGCGGGGGTGCCGGTCTCGGTGGACGGGCTGGTCGCCGCCGCGCCGACCGCGGCCCGCGCGCTCGAAGGAGGCGGCGCGGATGACCGGGACCGCGCGGTCGTGTATCTTGAGACGCTCCTCCGGCTCGTCGGCGTGCCGCCCGGCGCCATGGGAGCGGTTCGCTCCCGCCTGGCCGAGCTGCATCGCGAGCGGCACCTCTGGACCGGGGTGGCGTCGGGTACGGCGGAGGCGCTGGACCGGCTGCGGCGCAGCGGCCGCCGCCTCGGTGTGGTCTCGAACGGCGACGGCCGGGTCGACGGGGCGCTGGCGGCCGCCGGGCTCCGCCGGTTCTTCGAGGTGGTCGTCGACTCCCGCCAGGTGGGGGTCGAGAAGCCCGATCCGCGTATCTTCCACGCCGCGCTGGAGCGGCTGGGCGTCCGGCCGCCGGAGGCGCTTTACGTGGGCGACGTGTACGAGGTGGACGTCCTCGGCGCCCGCGCCGCCGGTATGGACGCGGTGCTGCTTGACCCGGCGGGCCGCGAGCCCGGCCGCGACGTCCCCGTGGTGCGTTCGTTGACCGAGTTGGCCGACGCGCTGGTCGGCCGGTCAAGGGACTGAACCGACGGCCCGGCGGGGCCGCTCATCCCGTGGCGGCCCACGGCACGGGCCCCGACAACGTGACAGTCGACATCCCGGAACCCATGAGCTCGACGGCAGCGAAATCGCTTCCCCGACCGATCCGCGTCCTGGTCGCCAAGCCCGGCCTGGACGGCCACGACCGCGGCGCCAAGGTGGTCGCCGCCGCCCTCCGCGACGCGGGCATGGAGGTCATCTACACCGGCCTCCACCAGACGCCGGAGATGATCGCCCGGGCGGCGGTGCAGGAGGACGTCGACGTGGTGGGGCTCTCGATCCTCTCGGGCGCCCACATGACGCTCTTCCCGCGGGTCCGCAAGCTCCTCGACGAGTACGGCCGGCCCGACATCCTGCTCACCGGGGGCGGCATCATCCCGAAGGACGACGCCGAGGCGCTCGAGGCGCAGGGGATCGGCAAGCTCTTCGGTCCCGGCACGCCCACCTCGGAGCTGGTGGGGTACATCGAGTCGTGGGCCGCCCGGCACCTCGAGCGCTGATCGCCCCGCCGTGAGCACCCTCGACACCCCGATCAAGCGGAGCCGGCTCCGCATCCTCACCGACGACTACCTCGCGCTCGCCGAGCGGCTCCGGCAGGGGGGCGGGCCGGCCCGGATCGCCAAGATGCACGAGAAGGGGCAGCTCGCCCCGCGCGAGCGCGTGGCGCGCCTGCTGGACGAGGGCAGCCCCTGGCTCGAGCTCGGCCTGCTGGTGGCCTACGACCAATACGACGGCCAGGCGCCGGCGGCCGGCGTCATCACCGGCGTGGGCTCGGTGGCCGGCCGGGAGGTCGTGGTCGTCGCCAACGACGCCACCGTGAAGGCCGGCTCCTGGTGGCCCGAGACGATCAAGAAGATCCTCCGGGCCCAGGAAGTGGCGATGCGGCAGCGCATCCCCATCATCTACCTGGTGGACAGCGCGGGGGTGAACCTGCCCTACCAGGGCGGCGTGTTCCCCGGGCAGTACGGCGCGGCGCGGATCTTCTACTACAACTCCATCATGCGGCGCTACCTCCACGTGCCGCAGATCAGTGCGGTGATGGGAAGCTGCATCGCCGGCGGCGCGTACCTGCCGGCCCTCTCCGACGTGATCTTCATGGTGGAGGGGACCAGCTTCATGGGCCTGGGCGGTCCGAACCTGGTGAAGGGGGCCACGGGCCAGTCGATCGACGCCGAGACGCTGGGCGGCGCCCGGACCCACACCGAGGTGAGTGGCGTGGCGCACTACCTCGCCGGGAACGACGCCGAGTGCCTCGAGCGGATCCGCGAGTACGTGGCCCGGCTCCCGCTCCCGGTACGGGTGCCGCACCGACAGCGGCCGGCCCGGCCGCCGGCGCGCCCGCCGGCGGAGCTCTACGACATCCTACCCCAGGATCACCGCATGTCCTACGACATGCGCCACGTGCTGGCTTGCATCCTCGACGACGGCGCCCTGGAGGAGTTCCAGCCGCACGTCGCCGAGGAGATGATCTGCGGGCACGGGCACATCGAGGGGTGGCCGGTGGCGGTGATCGCCAACCAGCGCCGGGTGATCAAGCCGAAGCGCGCCGGCCAGCAGCCGCGGGTGGGGGGGATCATCTACACCGAGAGTGCCGAGAAGGTCGCCTACTTCATCGAGACCGCGAGCCGCGAGCGGCTGCCGCTGCTCTTCGTGCAGGACGTGAGCGGTTTCATGGTCGGGCCCGAGGCGGAGCACTCGGGGATCATCCGGGCCGGCGCCCGCTTCGTCGAGGCCATGGCCACCGCGGTCGTTCCCCGGATCGTGCTGACCGTGAACCACGCCTCCGGCGCCGGCTACTACGCGATGGCGGGACAGGGGTTCGACCCCGACTTCATCCTGAGCTGGCCCACCGGGCGCATGGCGGTGATGGAGGGCGAGTCCGCCGTGGGCGCCGTCCACGGACCCGAGATCGAGCGGGCCCGGCGCGAGGGGCGCGAGCTCGCCCCCGAGATCCAGCGCGCCGTCGAGACGATGCGGGCGGACTACGAGCATCAGCTCGACGCCAAGTACGCCGGGGCCCGGGGCTACGTCGACGCCATCGTGACGGCGGAGGAGACGCGCGGCCAACTCGCGTTCCTGCTCCGCGTCACCAGCAACTACCCCGGCCCCCACCTGGGCGCCTTCGTGCTGCCGCCGCTCGATGCGGCGGGCGGCCGTTGACCGGCCTCCCGATGCCGCGGCACCGCCTGTGCCTCTTGCTCGCCGCCGGCGGGCTCGCCTGCGCCTCGGGCGGCCGGGTG
>DATLZT010000028.1:0-7104 GCA_035573835.1 Gemmatimonadales bacterium | reverse complement strand
GCGGCGAGCGCGAGCCTCGGGATCGGCGCGGGAGACGGTCGATCCATCGGATCCCGCCTATCGGGGCCGGCGCCGCCGGTCGAGGAAGGGGAGCAGCGAGCGGAACTCGCTCCAGCTCCGGCGCAGCTCCTCCGGCGGCGTCACCAGGACGCGGCCGGCCATCATGCTGGCCGTGAAGACCACACCGTGGACGACGGCCTCGGGATCGAGGGTAATGGACAAGATCTCCATGACTCCGTGGATGGCAAGCGGTGATGACGACCGACGCCGCTCAGCGCATCGAGCCGGCCGGCAGGACCACCTGGGCCTCCAGCGCCTGGTGGATCCGGCGCCGCGAGTCGATCAGGTGGGCGCTGGTATAGGCGTCCAATTTGGCGTCGCGGTTCGCGAGCACCCGGTCGAGGTGCGCGGCCAGCCGCTCGAGGGTGGCCCGTGCGACCGTCCGGGCATCTTCGGGGGTGCCCGGCGCCGGGCTCACGAGCAGCCGGATGAGCCCGGCCAGGTGCTGGCGCTGGAGATCGCGCCGCACCGAGGCGATCGGTCGGGGGATGGGCGGCTTCGCCCCGGCCACCTTGGCCCCGGTTACCTTGGCCCCGGCCGCCCCCGCCCCCAGCTCCGTCTCGGCCCAGATCGCCTCGGCCAGGGTCGTGAAGAGCTCGGGGATTCCCACGATCGTCTCGCCCGGGGCCGCCCGGAGCTCGGCGTCGCGGATCCGGGCCAGGACCACCGGGTCGGTGAGCGTGTTCAGCAAGGCTCCCTGGAGGGACATGGCCCAGTCGTGCAGCGGGAAGTCGATCCGCCGCTCGGCGAACGGCTCGGCGCCCCAGTGCAGCCAGCGGTCCGGCGCGAGGCGGCGGAGGAGGTCGGGCGGGAACTGGAACGCCCGCTCCCCGAATCCCGCCTCGGCGATGAACGCGAGCGCCTCCCGCTGCCGGTCGATCGACACGTTGGTGAAGGCCGGCCGGGCGCCGGGATCGCCCCGGTGGTCCCGGGCGGTGATCGCCCCGGCGAGGTACTTCGTCGTCACCAGCACCGCGTACCAGCGCTGGTAGAGGAGGTCGGCGAAGGCGCTCCGGAGCCGGGCGTAGCTTTCGCCCGGGGCCACGGTCCTAGCCTCGAGCGAGTCGAGGAGCCCGTTCACGACCCGGACCTGCCCCCGGGCCCAGACGAGCGGATCGGAGGTCTGGTCGTAGCGGTTGATGGTCGGGTCGACGCCCAACCCGCCGAACCCGGCGTCCTCGTCGCTGCCGTAGAGATGGCCCGGCTCGGAGGCGAGCGCCGCGATCGCCCGGAGCGACGGGAGCTCCCGGTCGGCGGGCGAGGGGGGGACGCGTTCCGACCCGTCGCCGCCGGGAGCCGCGGCGGTCGAGTCGCGGCTCTCCGGGAACTCGGTGTAGCCGTAGCGGATGGCCCAGCGGTCGTAGCTCCCGACCGTCCCGGAGTAGAAGTCCCCCTGGCGGGCCGGGTCGGGGGCGATGGCGGGCGGGTTGTAGTCCATCACCGATCCGGTCGTGCCGTGGGTCGCCGTGTAATCGCGGTCGGCCAGGAGCTCCGGCGGGATGATCGCGGTGCCACGGAAGTTGTGGCGCAGGCCGAGGGTGTGCCCGATCTCGTGCATCACCAGCTCCTTGAGCGCCTGGCCGATGTACTCCCGCGGGGTGGGCTCGCCGGCCCGGACGATCCCGCGCGCGGCCAGCACCGCCCGCACCAGCGTCCCCTGCCGGGCGAGCCCCGCCGCCGCGAGGCAGCGGAGCCTCGCGGCCCGGGGCTCGGCGCGGAGCAGGGAGTCCTCGGCGAACACCTCGCGCACCAGCGCCTCGGGCGAGACGTAGTGGCCGAACTCCCCCCGCCAGCTCTGGATCCAGGCGGCGGAGATGAGCACGTCGGCGTTGAGCACCTCGCCGGTCCGGGGGTCGACGTCGGTGGGCCCGATGGCGTAGGCCGGGCCGGTGGTCGCGATCCACCGGACGGTGGAGTAACGGGCGTCCTCCGGGCTCCAAAGCGAGTCGGCCGGGGCGTCGAGTACCTGGATCGCGTCCCGGAAGCCGGCGTCCTCGAACGCCCGGTTCCATTCCAGGATCCCCGCCCGGACATAGGGCCGCCACTCGGTCGGGATACTGGGATCGAGGTAGAAGGTGATCGGCCGGACCGGCGGGCTCAGGGCCAGCGTCGGATCCCGCTTCTCCAGCCGCCACCGGTTGATGTACCGGACGAAGAACCGGTCGGCCGTGTCGCGGGAGAAGTCCTTCATGGCCGAGACGAAGTAGCCCACCCGGTCGTCGGCATGTCGGGGACGCATCGGCGTATCCGGCAGGCGGAGGAGCGAGTAGTGGACGCCGAGGGGGATCCAACGGTAGTCCGGCACGGCCTCGAGCCGCAGGTCGGCCCGGGTCTGGTAGGTGAGCCGCACCTCGAGCTCGGCGTTCTCGGGGAAGATCGCGACCCGCTGGACGCTGGAGCGCTCGCGGTCGAGGGTGGCGTGGGCGCCGATCCGCCGGGTGGTGGCGATCCGCTGGAACGCGGTCGAGAGGTCGCCCCAGTCCGACAGGAGGAACGGGGTGGCGTCGATCAGGATCTGCCCCGACTCCTCGTTCACGGTGGCGATGGGGAATGCGTGGGCCACCGACTGCGCCAGCGTGCCCCGGACCGAGCGCGCCGCCGGCGATCCGGGGGCGGCGGTGAGGTACGGGTTCACCACCACGAGCTCGATCCGGTCCCCGGCGCGGCGGAAGCGGACCAGGTCGGAACGAAGCGAGGTGCCGCCGTCGAGCCCCCACTCACCCACGCCCTGGGAAAGCTGGGTGACGAGCAGATAGTCGCGCTCGAGCTGGGCGGGCATGATGCCCAACAGCACCGCATCCGGCTTGAGATAGGCGGTGAAGAGCCCCCGGCGGATCTCGGCGTTCCGGATGACGTCCTCATAGGGCCGCCAGGGGGGATCCTTCCGCTCCTTCCGGGCCGCGGGCTGGGGTCGCGGTGCGGGGCGCGCGCTGTCCGGTACCGCGGCGGTCGGCACCGGGGCGCCGGCCGGCTCCCGCCGACCGGCACATCCGGCGGTCACGGCACCAAGCCCGAGGAGCGAGAGGACGACGAGACGTGAGGCGAGACCAGGGACCACGAACCACCCGACTGGCGTGGGGACGAACGCGCGACTCGCCGGACCTGGTGCAAGTTGCGGGCCCTGCAAGTTGTTGCGCGATTGCGGGACGCTACGACAGGCTACGGCGGCTGTCTCCCAAGTTAAAAGGCCGGCCCGGCTCGCAAAACACCTCGGGCCCTGTGGGGTGCCCGAGGCGACGCGCGCCGGGGCGGATTCTTGACCCGACCGCGGGCTCCGACTAGCTTTCCGTGCTCCCCGAACGCCGGGTTTCGTTTGGGGGTTCTCGTTTTACGGCTACAGACTGCAGGGTTATGCCGACGATCAATCAGCTCATCCGCCACGGCCGGAGGGATGTCGAGGCCAAGGACAAGGCGCCCGCGCTCCGCGCCAATCCGCAGAAGCGGGGCGTGTGCACTCGCGTGTACACCACCACCCCGAAGAAGCCGAACTCGGCGCTCCGGAAGGTGGCGCGTGTGCGCCTCACCAACGGCTTCGAGGTGACGGCCTACATCCCGGGCGAGGGGCACAACCTGCAGGAGCACTCGATCGTGCTGATCCGGGGCGGCCGAGTGAAGGACCTGCCGGGCGTGCGGTATCACATCGTGCGGGGCACGCTCGACGCCGCCGGCGTGAACGACCGCAAGCAGAGCCGCTCGAAGTACGGCGCCAAGCGGCCCAAGGAGGCCGGCGCGGGCGCGGCCGGAAAGGGTGGTAAGAAGTGAGCCGGCGTGCCAAGGCGGTCCGGCGCCCGGTCGCCCCGGATCCCCGCTACGACAGCCAGACGGTCTCGAAGTTCATCTGCCACCTCATGGTGGAGGGGAAGAAGAGTCTGGCCGAGCGGATCTTCTACCAGGCCATGGACCTGATCGAGGAGCGGACCGGCCAGCCCGGGGTTACGGTCTTCAAGCAGGCGGTGAACAACGCCAAGCCCACGCTCGAGGTGAAGAGCCGGCGGGTGGGTGGCGCCTCGTTGCAGGTCCCGGTGGAGGTCCGGCCGGAGCGGCGGACGGCCCTCGCGATGCGGTGGCTCATCCAGTTCGCCCGGGAGCGGAACGAGAAGACGATGGCGGAGCGGCTGGCGGCCGAGTTGATCCTCGCCTCCAAGGGCGAGGGGAGCGCCATCAAGAAGAAGGAGGACACCCACCGGATGGCCGAGGCCAACCGGGCCTTCGCGCACTACCGCTGGTAGGGCGGTCGGGTATTCGACGGCGGGCGGGAGGGGCTCCTCTCGCCCGCCGTTTCGTTTCCGGGCGTGGCGTGGCCCGGCGGAAGGGCCGATCGCTGCGGGAAAGCGGCGGTGGGGCATTGACTTGGGGCCGGTTCGGGTTAAGTTTGCTGGGCTTCGGGGATTAGGCGCTTTTGCCGACGCCTGGCCGCGTGTCTTGGGCTTCTCTGGCCGCGGGCGTCTTCCAAGTGGCGAGGAGTGGCGAGCGCCCCGGAGAGACATCGGGCGACGTGACGGCGCGGTAGGGCGTCGGTGGGGTTCGGGTCCCGCTCCGCGCGTTACCTCTCGCCCTTCGACGACAACGCGTACCTGGCCCCGCCGGGCGTCGAGCCCGCAGGGGCGGGTCATCCAGGGCCTGGGCCCGGATGCGCGCGGAGCGATACCACGGGCTGGGCCCGGATCGGTCGCCCCGCTTTTTCGCTGGTGGCATGGATGGGTTCGCCCCGAGGGGCGGCCGGACGAGCAAGGATAGGCAATGGCCCGACAGACCCCGCTCGAGCAGTATCGGAACATCGGCATCATGGCCCACATCGATGCCGGGAAGACGACCACGACCGAGCGCATCCTCTACTATACGGGGAAGACCTACAAGATCGGCGAGGTCCATGAGGGCGCCGCCACCATGGACTGGATGGAGCAGGAGCAGGAGCGGGGCATCACCATCACCTCCGCCGCGACGACCTGCTTCTGGACCCGCCACGGGGTGCAGTACCGGATCAACATCATCGACACCCCGGGTCACGTCGACTTCACGGTCGAGGTGGAGCGGTCGCTGCGGGTGCTGGACGGCGCCGTGACCCTGCTCGACTCGGTGGCGGGCGTGGAGCCGCAGACCGAGACGGTCTGGCGCCAGGCCGACCGGTACGGCGTGCCGCGGATCATCTTCGCCAACAAGATGGACCGGATCGGGGCCGACTTCGATCGCTGCCTCGCCATGATCCGGGACCGGCTTACCAAGAAGGCCTACCCGATCCAGATCCCGGTCGGGTCGGGCGAGCTCTTCACCGGCCACATCGACATCTTGCGGCGGGTCGAGGTCGTCTTCGACGAGGCGACGCTCGGCAAGACCTTCACCGAGATGCCGGTGCCGGACGCCTACCGGGAGCGGGTGGAGCAGCTGCGCCACGAGGTCATCGAGGCGGCGGTGGAGCACGACGAGGAGCTGCTGGAGAAGTACCTCGGCGGCGAGGAGCTCTCGCTGGAGGAGGTCCAGCGGGCCATCCGGAAGGCCACCATCACGGGCGGGCTGGTGCCGGTCCTCTGCGGCGCCTCCTTCAAGAACAAGGGGGTGCAGGCCCTGCTGGACGCGGTGATCGACTACCTGCCGAGTCCGGTCGACATCCCCCCGATCAAGGGCCACGTGCCGCTGCACGACGACACCCACATCGAGCGCTGCGCCTCGGACGACGAGCCCTTCTCGGCGCTGGCCTTCAAGATCATGACCGACCCCTACGTGGGCCGGCTCACGTTCTTCCGGGTCTACAGCGGCGTGCTGCAGTCGGGGAGCTACGTCTACAACAGCACCAAGGACAAGAAGGAGCGGATCGGCCGGCTGCTCCAGATGCACGCCAACAAGCGGGACGAGATCGAGGAAGTCCGGGCGGGCGACATCGCCGCGGCGATCGGGCTCAAGGACACCCGGACCGGCGACACCCTCTGCGACGAGGCCAAGCCGATCATCCTCGAGGCGATGAAGTTCCCCAATCCGGTGATCGACGTCGCCATCGAGCCCAAGACCAAGGCGGACCAGGACAAGCTGGCGGTGGCGCTGCAGAAGCTGCAGGAGGAGGATCCCACTTTCCGGGTGCGGACCGACGCCGAGACGGCGCAGACGATCATCGCCGGCATGGGCGAGTTGCACCTCGAGATCCTGGTCGACCGGATGCGGCGGGAGTTCAAGGTCGAGGCCAACGTCGGCCGGCCGCAGGTGGCGTTCCGGGAGACGATCCGCAAGAAGGTCGAGAACGTCGAGGCGAAGTTCATCCGGCAGACCGGCGGCAAGGGCCAGTACGGCCACGTGGTGATCCACCTCGAGCCGACCGAGCCGGGCGCCGGGTTCGTCTTCGAGGACAAGATCGTCGGCGGGGTCATCCCGCGTGAGTTCATCAAGCCGGTCGAGGCGGGCATCCGCGAGGCGCTCGAGACCGGCGTGCTGGCGGGCTACCCGGTGGTGGACGTCAAGGCCACGCTGGTCTTCGGCAGCTACCACGAGGTGGACAGCTCCGAGATGGCGTTCAAGATCGCCGGCTCGATGGCGTTCAAGGAGGCGGCCCGGCGGGCGCAGCCGGTGCTGCTCGAGCCGATCATGGAGGTCGAGGTGGTCACCCCGGCCGACTTCCTCGGCTCGGTGGTGGGCGATCTCTCCAGCCGGCGGGGCAAGATCGGCGGCATGACGCAGCGGGGCGACGCCCAGGTGGTGGCGGCGCACGTGCCGCTGGCCGAGATGTTCGGGTACTCGACGGTGCTGCGCTCCATGACCCAGGGCCGCGCCGTGTACACGATGCAGTTCGACCACTACGAGGAAGTCCCGAAGAACATCGCGGACGAGATCATCAACAAGAAGGCCGCGAAGTAGGCGACCGGTCTCCGACCGGGCGTCCGCGGGCGTCAACCGGCAACACGAACCGCAGGGATCCGACATGGCCAAGGCCAAATTCGAGCGGACGAAGCCGCACGTGAACGTGGGGACGATCGGGCACGTGGATCACGGGAAGACGACGACGACGGCGGCGCTGACCAAGGTGGCGGCGGAGAAGGGGTGGGGGACGAAGTACGTGCC
>DATLZT010000027.1:0-3837 GCA_035573835.1 Gemmatimonadales bacterium | reverse complement strand
CGCTCAGCTCCGGTAGTTGCCGAACTTGAGCTCGATGCCGAAGTCCTGGCCGCGGAGGAAGCCGATGACCGCCTGCAACTCGTCCCGCGAGGGTCCGGAGACCCGGACCTCGTCCCCCTGGATCGAGGCCTGGACCTTCTTGAAGCCCTGGTCCTTGATGGCCTTCACGATCTTCTTGGCCGTCTCCGCCGGGATCCCCTGCGTGAGCGTCACCGTGCGCCGGACGGTGCCCCCCGAAGCCGGCTCCAGCGTGCCCAGGTCGAGGTTCTTCACCGGCACGCCGCGGCGGATCAGCTTCGACGTGAGGACGTCCACCAGCGCGGTCATCCGGAACTCGTCGTCCGCCGCGAGGCGGATCGCGGCCTTGTCACGGTCGAACTCCACCGTGCAGCGGCTACCCTTGAAGTCGTACCGCTGTCCGATCTCCTTGAGCGTCTGGTTCACGGCGTTGTCGACCTCCTGCAGGTCGGCGCCGGTCGAGATGTCGAAGGACGCGCTGCTGGCCATGGTCGGGAGGGTGAGGCGATGTCGCAGGTGGCTCGACTCGTCGGACATTAACGCCGGATACCGCCCCGCGGAAGCGCCCGCCGACGCCTCCGGGCCGGCCGCGCACGCTTGCCGCCGCCGGGCCCGCGTCGTCCGGTGGGACGGTCGGCTCGAGCCGGGTACCCCGGCGCCCGCTCGCTGGTCGTCTCAGGGCGGCTGCCGGGGACGCGGGAAATGGGGGTGCGCCGCCACATCGATGGCGGGATGCCGACGCGCACCGACGAGGCGCGGCAGGCGCCGATCCGCCGCGAGCCGGGCCTCGATCCCGGTCCGCCGGAGCGCCGTCCCTTCACCGACCTCGGGGCCGGCGTCCGGGGAGGACGCGCCGTTACCGCGGTCGTCCCCGCCGAGGGCGGCGGACGCGGTGATCCTGGGCTTCGTCTACGGCGTGCGCGCCGGTCGGCTGCGCCAGGTGGCCGAGGCGCCGGCGGCGGGCTGGTCCGCCCGGGGCGCTCAGGAGAGGAAGCTCTCCAGCGCCCGGGCCCGGCTCACGTGGCGGAGGCGGCTCAGCGCCTTCTCCTTGATCTGGCGCACCCGCTCGCGGGTGATGCCGAGGAGGCTGCCGATCTCCTCCAGCGTCATCGGCTCCGGGCCGTCGAGCCCGAAGTAGAGCCGCAGGATCTTGGCCTCCCGCTCCTTGAGGGTCGAGAGCACCTCCTCGATCGACTCGGTGAGGGCGTGCTCGAAGGTCTCGGAATCGGGGCCGGGGTTCTGGGTGTCGGGGAGGTAGTCGAGGAGCTTGTTGTCCTCGCCCGGGGTGATGGGGGCGTCCAGCGAGAGGTGGTTCTGCGAGATGGACAGGGTCTTCTGGACCTCCTCCATCGAGATGTCCATCCCCTCGGCGATCTCCGACGGGGTCGGCTCGCGGCCCAGTTCCTGGAGGAGGGCCGAGGAGCGCTTGCCGATCCGGTGCAGCGTGCCGGCGCGGTTGAGCGGCACCCGGACGATGCGGCTCTGCTCCGCCAACGCCTGGAGGATGGCCTGCCGGATCCACCAGACCGCGTAGGAGATGAACTTGATGCCCTTGGTTTCGTCGAACTTGTGGGCCGCGCGGATGAGCCCGAGGTTGCCCTCGTTGATCAGGTCGGCGAGGGAGACGCCCTGGTTCTGGTACTTCTTGGCCACCGAGACCACGAAACGGAGGTTGCTGCGCACCAGCTTGTCGAGCGCCTCTTGATCGCCCTGGCGGATCCGGCGGGCCAGCTCGACTTCTTCCTCCTGCGGGATCAGCGGGTACTTGCTGATCTCCCGCAGGTACTGGTCGAGCGACCCCTCGTCGAACGACGGAGTGCGTTTGCCGGACCCGACGCGCATGGGACGCATAACTCTCGACCTCGTGCCAGTATTGCTCGGCGGACGGCGCCGACGGGGCTAGCGCCCTTCGCCGACGCGAGGGGCCGCCCGCGGCCCCTCGCCGGCGGCGCCGTGAGCGGGTCCGCTCCGTGCGCTGCCCACGCGGAGGAGACTCGTCGCTTGGGGAAAAAGGAACGGCAACAGAGGGACCACTCTGCGATCGCGCCGTGCTGACGTCTGTGAGACGGATGCGGGTCGGAGAGAGGAGCCGCTGACCCGCCGGGTCGTTGGGAGAACCTTACCCCGGCCGCCGCCGGGGCGCAAGACGCGCGGAGGGCGCGTCGGGGCCCCGGTCGGCGACGTGTGGCGCGTCACCCCTGGTACGTGTCGATCTGCGCCCGCTGCAAGGTGCCCGAGTAGTCCACGTAGGCCACCTTCGTCTCCGAGTAGAACTCGTATACCTCCCAGCCCCCCTCCCGGTGCCCGTTCCCCGTGGCCTTCACCCCCCCGAAGGGAAGGTGCGCCTCGGCCCCGATCGTCGGGGCGTTCACGTAGGTGATCCCGTTCTCCAGCTCCTGGACCGCCCGGAACGCCGCGTTCACGTCCCGGGTGTAGATCGAGCTCGAGAGCCCGTAGCGCACCCCGTTGTTCACCCGGATCGCCTCGTCGAGCGAGTCCACCCGGAGCACGCTCAGCACCGGCCCGAAGATCTCCTCCTGCGCCACCCGGTGGTGCGGCGCCACGCCGGCGAGGATCGTGGGCCGGTAGAACCAGCCCCGCGCGAGGCCGTCGCCGGCCGGCGTGCTCCCGCCCGCCACCAGCTCGGCCCCTTCCTCCCGACCGATCGCCACGTAGCGCTCCACCTTCTCCCGCGCCTCCCGGTGGATCAGCGGTCCGACCTGCGTCTCCGGCTTGAGCCCGTCGCCCAGCGTGAGCCGGTCGGCCGCGTCGGCGAGCCGCGCCAGGAAGCGGTCGTGGATCGCCCGGTGCAGGATCAGCCGGCTCGTGGCGGTGCACCGCTGGCCCGTGGTGCCGAACGCCCCCCACAGCACCCCGTCCAGCGCGAGGTCGAGGTCGGCGTCGTCCATCACGATCATCGCGTTCTTGCCGCCCATCTCGAGCGAGAGCCGCTTGTGCATCCGGCCGCAGGTCTCCCCGATGATCGCGCCGGTCTCGGTGGAGCCGGTGAACGAGATCACCGGCACCCGCGGATGCTCCACCAGCGCCTTCCCCACCACCTCGCCCCGGCCGTGGACCAACTGCACCACCTCCGGCGGGAGCCCCGCCTCGAGCAGCAGCTCGACCAGCCGATGGGCGGTGTGGGGCACGTCCTCCGACGGCTTGAGGATCACCGCGTTCCCGCAGAGCAGCGCGGGGAACATCTTCCAGGTCGGGATCGCCAGCGGGAAGTTGAACGGGGTGATGAGGCCGCAAACCCCGATCGGCCGCCGGAAGCTCATCGCCCACTTGTTGCGGAGCTCCGACGGGACGGTGTGCCCGAAGAGGCGCCGACCCTCGCTCGCCGCGTAATAGGCGGTGTCGATCCCCTCCTGCACGTCGCCCCGCGTCTCGGCGATCACCTTGCCCATCTCCCGCGTCATGCTCGCGGCGAGTTCCTCCTTGTGCTCGGTGAGGAGGTCGCCCACCCGCCGGAGCACGTCCCCCCGGGCCGGGGCGGGGACGCGGGACCACTGCTCGAACCCGCGCCACGCCGACGCCACCGCGGCCTCGACGTCCTGCGGCCCCGATTCCGGGAACCGGCCGATCAAGTCGCCGGTGTCGGCCGGGTTGCGGTTCTCGAAGTACCGGCCGGTGCAGGGCTCGACCCAGGCGCCGCCGATGAAGTTCTTGAAGGTCTTGGCCATGGTCGCGAACGGTGAAGGATGAACGGGTTGCCTCGAGCCGATCGATCGAGGCGCTACGAGGTGGGCTGGCCCCGGCCCTCGCCCGGCGGGGCGCCCGGCGGGGCGCCCGGCGGCGCGGGAGCCGGCTCCGCGG
>DATLZT010000026.1:0-10909 GCA_035573835.1 Gemmatimonadales bacterium | reverse complement strand
CACCCGCCGGCTCCAGCTCGCGATCTGGTTCGGCCGCTGGGACCGGATCCTCGCGAGCCCGGCGCCCGAGGAGGACCTGGTCCACGCCCGCGCCATGTGGCACTATGCCCGCGGCCGCGCGCTTGCCGCGACCGACCAGTTCGCCGAGGCCGAGGCGGAGCTGGCCCGGGTGCGCGCCGCGGCGGCCGACCCGCGGCTCGCCGGCGCGCGGGTGGAGTTCAACGAGGCGCCGGCCATCCTCGCGATCGCCGAGCAGGTGCTGGCGGGGAGCATCGCGGCCGCGCGTGGGGATCATGCCGCGGCCATCGCCCGGCTCCGTGAGGCGGCGCGGCTCGAGGACGAGCTCACCTACGGCGAGCCGCCCGAGTGGACGGTGCCGGTCCGGCAGGAGCTGGGCGCCGCGCTGCTGGCCGCCGGCCGGGCCGCCGAGGCGGAGCGGGTCTACCGCGAGGATCTGGCGCGCTTCCCGGACAACGGCTGGTCGCTCACCGGGCTCGCCCAGGCGCTCACGGCCCAGGGGAAGACGGCCGAGGCCACGAGGGTGGCCGCCCGGGCGCGGAAGGCGCTGGCCGGAGGGGACATCGTGCCGACCACGGCCAGGTTCTGACCCCCATCGCCGACGAGGACGACCATGCGATCGCGCCGGGCCGCCGTCGCCGCGCTGCTGCTCCTTCTTCCCGCCGCCGCCCGAGCCCAGGACGGCGGCCCCGGCGCGGTGGCCGCGGCCGATCTGGGGAGCTGCCCCACCGCGGTGGGCGAGGCGGTGCGTCCCTGCCGGCTCGCCTACCGCACCTTCGGCCGGCTCAACGCCGCGCGCGACAACGCCGTCCTGGTGCCCACCTGGTATGGCGGGCGCTCGGAGACGATGACGTTCCTCCTGGGCGCCGACGCCTGGATCGACACCACCCGCTACTTCGCCATCCTGGTGGACGGGCTCGGGTTCGGCGTCTCGAGCTCGCCTTCCACCAGCGAGGCGCAGCCGGGGCGCCGTTTCCCGCGGCTCACCCTGGAGGACATGGTGGACGCCCAGCGACGGCTGGTGACGGAGCGGCTGTCCATCCGGCGGCTCCACGCCGTCGTCGGCTGGTCGATGGGCGGGATGCAGGCGCTCGCCTGGGGGCTCCGGTACCCGGAGCTGGTGGATCGGGTGGTCTCGGTGGCGGGAACGCCGCGGATGGGGACGTCGGAGATGTACTGGGTGCGCGCCTCGCTCGCCCTGCTCGAGCTCGCGGAGCGGGCGCGGCTCCCGCGCGATACGCTGGCGCTCCGGCTGGCCGAGCTCTGGCACACCGTGGCCACCACGCCGGCGCGGGAGAACGCGCTGCCGCGCGACAGCGTGGACGCCGCGCTCGGGCGGGAAGCCGCCGTCGATTGGGCGCCCTTCGATCCGGAGGACAACCGGCTCCAGCTCGAGGCGCTGGCGCGGTTCGACGCCTTCCGCGAACTCGAGCGCTCCGGCTGGGCCCGCCGCGCGAGCCGGCCCCGCCTGGTGCTGCTCTACGTCCCCGAGGACCACGTGACGACGCCCGAGAGTTTCCGAACCTTCGCCCGGCTCGCGGGGGCGGAGACGGTCGAGCTCCCCAGCGCCTGCGGGCATCTGGCGCCGGTGTGCGAGGCGGGGGCAGTCGGTGAGCGGGTGCGGGGGGTGCTCGACGCGGGGCGGTGAGGAGCCTCGGCCCGATCGCGCCAGCCAGGCGGATGCGCCGGTCAGGCCCTACGCCGTCCTGCTACCCGCCGACTAGTTGGGACCGCGAAGCGCCGGATTCCAGACCACCTTGTGGCCCGGGGTGGGCTCGGTCGCGCCGCGGGGGCCGCGCGCCAGCCCGGCATGATGGGCCAGGCTCGCCGCGGTCCAACGGCAGTTGCGCTAGGCCCCGTCCGGGACCTTACCCCGTCGTCCCAGCCGCCGGAACAGCGCCAGGTGCCCGAACCCCGCCAGCTGCACCAGGAACGAGGGCAGCCACACGAAGGGGAAGGTGCTCGGCAGCAGGTTGGGCGGGCCCTCGGTGAACCGCCGGAACGGCACCGGCGTCGAGAGCACCGCCACCGTCACGATGTTCACCAGCAGCGCGAGCCCGAGCACGTTCCAGCCGAGGAGCACCCACCGCGGGACCGACCGCCCCGCGCCGAGCCAGAGGCCGAGCACCGCCGCCGTGAGCCCGGTGATGAGGTCGGAATTGCGGCCGGCCCAGGTCATCTGCACCGGCACGAAGCCCTCGAGGTACATCCGGTGGAGCAGCCACTCCACCGGCACCCGGAACGCCTGGTAGCCGACCAGCGCCGCGAGGCTCGTGGTGGCGGCGAGCCGGCGCCCCAGGGGCGAGAGCGCGACGATCGCCGTGAGCACCAGGAGGCCGAAGGCGAGCACCAGCGCCGGTGCGGGAAGCGGCGAGTAGCGCTCCAGCAGGCCGGCCCGCGCGAGCGCCGCCGGGAGGACGAGATAGAGGAGCAGCATCGCCCCCAGCGCCGGCGCCCCGCCGGCCCGCAGGACCACCCGGGTGGCGAGCGCCAGCATCACGAGCACCAGGAGCAGGAACGAGGCGGCGGTGAGCGCGGACGGAGCCCCCATCGGCATCCCTCGAGGTTGCGGGGCGGGCGACCTGACGCTGCACACCGTGGCGCTACCCGCCGCGACGCTGCAGGCCCGGAATCGTGATCCCCTTCGCCGCGACCACTTCGGCCCGCGGGAGGGCCAACGGCTCGGGGGACTTGGTGCGGAGGGCGAGCCCCCGGTAGCTCGCGAGGTATTGGAAGTGTTCGCGGGAGATGCCGCCCGGGCTCACCGCCACCAGCGGCGGCTCGGCCCGCCCCACGAGGGCGGGGAACCCGCCCGGCTCGACCCGCACGGTGACGCCGGAGGCCTCGAGCGCTTCGGGGGAACCGCAGCCGCCGGATCTCCTGGTCGGGATCGGCCGTCTTCCCGACCCGCCGGCGACGGCGGGTGCCCCCGCGCTCGACCTCGATGGCGCGGCTCCCCGCGCCCCGGACGTCCCAGAACGTCCCAGAACGTCCACTCGCCCTCGCACAGGCAGGAGCCGGCCAGGATCACGCCGGGGATGCGCCTGCCCGGGAGCCGCCACCCCTTCCACCACCCTTCCAGGAGGTCGGACCGGGGGCGGCGGAAGCCGAGGAGCCAGCTCCGGCCCACCGGCTCGGCGATCGCCTCGCGGTCCGTGGGCGTGAGGCGCACCATGGGGGGCTCCCGTCCCGGCGTGCCCTTGCCGGGATCCCCCAAGCTGTCGGCCGCCGGCGTCCACCACAACCCCCGTCACCGGCACCGGCGTCCCCGAGGGACGAGAAGGGCGCCCGCTCGGGGCGCCCTCGTCCAGGACCGACGCGACCGACCGCCATCCACTCGCGCTAGAGCCTCACCTCGCCGAGCGGCGTGATCCGGGTGACCTCCCCCTCCGGTATCGTGAGGAACTTCCGGTCCGCCCGGACGCCGAACTTGAGGGTGCGCCGGAGGAAGTCGTCCCGGCCGACGTCGCTCGCGGCGGGATCGTGGACGGCGACGTCGTGCATCCGTACCACCCCGCCCTCCACGTCGTGGAAGCGGCCGACGTAGGTCGTGCCCCCGCTCGTCTCGAGCACCACGGTGACGCCGTGGAGCTCGTGGTGTCCGGGGTGGAAGACGTGGCCCGCCATCGGGCCCGGCTCAGGCGGCGGTCGCTTCGCCGGCGCGGCAGAAGCGGTCGAACGCGGCGGTGAGGTCGGCCGCGATCGCCTGGGGGGAGCGCCCCTCGATCTGGTGCCGGTGCATGAAGTAGACGACCTCGCCGTCCTTGAAGAGCGCCATCGAGGGCGAGCTCGGCCCGTACTCGGCGAAGTACTGCCGCGCCCGGGCGGTGGCCTCGAGATCCTGCCCGGCGAAGACGGTCACGACCTCCTGCGGGCGCACCGGGTGCTGGAGCGCCAGGCGGAGGGCCGGGCGGGCGTTGCCGGCGGCGCAGCCGCACACCGAGTTCACGAACACCAAGGTGGTGCCCTTCTGGTCGCCCAGCGCCGCGTCCACCTCGGCCACGGTGGTGAGCTCCCGCGCCCCCATCCGGACCATCTCCTCGCGCATCGGCGCGACCAGTGCGGGATTGTACGGCATGCCTGTCCTCCTTTGTCGCTCGCTCGCGATCGATCACTCGGTGGAAACCGCTTCGGCGGCGGCGCCTTCGAGCGCCGCCTTGAGCGCGTGCCAGGGGAGGCTCGCGCATTTGACCCGGATCGGGAACTCCGCCACCCCGGCGAAGACGGCGAGCTTGCCCAGGGTCTCCCGCTCCTCGGGGCCGAGCCGCCCCGTCACCAGCCGGTGGAAGCGCTCGAACATCTCGACCGTTTCCGCCCGGGTCCGCCCCCGGACCGCGGTGGTCATGAGCGAGGCGGAGGCCTTGGAGATGGCGCAGCCCGAGCCCTGGAAGCTCGCCTGGTCGATCCGCTCGCCGTCGAGCTTGAGCCAGACGGTGAGCTGGTCGCCGCAGAGGGGGTTGTAGCCCTCGGCCTTCCGGACGCCCTCCCCCTCGAGCGGATGGAAGTTGCGGGGCCGCCGGTTGTGGTCCAGGATGACGTTCTGGTAGAGCTCGGTCAGGTCCGCCATCACCCCATCACCTCGACCACCCGCTCGAGCCCGCGCACCAGCGCGTCCACCTCCTCGCGGGTGTTGTAGAGCGCGAACGAGGCCCGCGCCGTGGCCGGCACCCCGAAGCGCCGCATGATCGGCTGGGCGCAGTGGTGCCCGGCGCGGATGGCGATCCCCTCCCGGTCGAGGATCGTCCCGATGTCGTGCGGGTGGGCCTGCTCCATCACGAACGAGAGCACGCTCGCCCGCTCCCGTGCCGTGCCGATCAGCCGGAGCCCGGGGATGGCCCGCACCCGCTCGGTGGCGTAGGCGAGGAGCGCTTGCTCGTGCGCCGCCACCGCCTCGAGCCCCACCGTCTCGAGGTACTCCAGCGCGGCGCCCAGGCCGATCACCGGGGCGATCGGCGGGGTCCCGGCCTCGAACCGCATCGGGATGGGGGCGTAGGTCGTGCGCTCGAGGCTCACCGAGGCGATCATGCCACCGCCGCCCCGCCACGGCGGCATCCGCTCGAGCAGCTCCTCCCGCCCGTAGAGCACACCCACCCCGGTGGGGCCGAAGAGCTTGTGGCCCGAGCAGACGAAGAAGTCGCACCCCAGCGCCCGGACGTCGACCCGGAGATGCGCCGCCGACTGGGCCCCGTCGACCAGCACCGCCGCGCCCACCGCGTGCGCCGCCTCGACGATCCGCCGCACCGGGTTGACCGTGCCCAGGGCGTTGGAGAGGTGGGTCACCGCGACGACGCGGGTCCGCGGGCCGAGGAGCCGCTCCAGCTCCTCCAGGAGGAGATCGCCCCGGTCGTCCACCGGTACCGCCCGGAGCGTCGCTCCCGTCTCCTCGCAGACCATCTGCCAGGGGACGATGTTCGAGTGGTGCTCCATCTCGGTGACGAGCACCTCGTCGCCCGGCCGGAGGAGGGAGCGGGCGTAGGACCGCGCGACCAGGTTGATCCCGTCGGTGGTGCCGCCGGTGAAGACGATCTCCCGCTCGCTCGCCGCGTTGAAGAAGGCGCGGACCCGGGCGCGGACGGCGTCGTAGGCCGCGGTGGCCCGCTCGCTCAGCGCGTGCACCCCGCGGTGGATGTTGGCGTTCTCCTCGGCGTAGAACCGGGAGACCGCGTCGATCACGCGCCGGGGCTTCTGGCTGGTGGCCGCGTTGTCGAGGTAGACCAGCGGCCGCCCGTGCACCGTGCGGGCGAGCACCGGGAAATCCCGCCGGATCCGCGCGACGTCGCAGGTCGGCGCGGGGGCGCGGGGCGCGGCGAGACCTCCCTGGGCGGCCATGCGGGCGTCAGACCCCCCGCTCGAAGCGGTCGAGCACCTGCCGCTCGAGCTCGAGGCGCACCGGCTCGACCGCGATCTCCTCCAGCACCTCCGCCGCGAAGGCGTAGGTGAGGAGCCGCCGGGCCTCGGCCATCGGCACGCCGCGGCTCCGGGCGTAGAACAGCGCCGTCTGGTCGAGGTGCCCCACGGTGGCGCCGTGGGTGCACTTCACGTCGTCGGCGAAGATCTCGAGCTGGGGCTTGGTATCGACCCGGGCGCCGTCGCCCAGCAGGAGGTTCCGGTTGGTCTGCTTGGCGTCGGTGCGCTGCGCCTCCGGCCGCACGAAGACCTTGCCGTTGAACACCGCGTGCGAGCGCCCCTCCAGCACCCCCTTGTAGACCTCCCAGCTCCGGCAGTCGGGGTGGTCGTGGAAGATGGCGGTATGGTTGTCCACCTCCTGCTCGCCGCGGGTGAGGTAGAGCCCGTAGAGCAGGGTCTCGACGTTGGAGGCGCCGAGCCGGGCGTGGAGGTTGTGCCGCGCCACCGCCCCGCCCATGGCCAGCGTGAACGAGCGGTAGTGGCTGTCCCGCGCCTGGTCGACGTGGGTGAAGCCCACGTGGAACGCCCGCTCGCTCTCCCGCTGGATCCGGGCATGCTCGAGCCAGGCGTTCTCGCCCAGCACCACCTCGGTCACCGCGTTGGAGAAGTAGCGCTCGCCGGCGTCCAGCGTCACGTAGCTCTCCACCACCGAGGCCCGGGCGCCGCGCTCGACCACGATCAAGGTGCGGGGGTGCACCGCCGTCCCCGCCGCCTCGGTGGTGACGTGGACCAGGTGGATCGGCTGCTCCACCTTCGTGTCCGGGGCCACGTGGACCCAGACCGCCTCCTTGAGGAGCGCGGTGTTGAGCGCCACGAAGGGCGTTCCCTCGATCGGCGCGTGCCGCGCGAGGTGTCGGACCGCCACCGCCTCGTCCCCCTGCCCCAGGCTCCCGAGCCGGAGCCCGGGGAGCGCCGGGATCCGCGAGAGCGCCGGCGCCAGGTGGCCGTTCACCAGCACCAGGCGGGGCCACTCGGGATGACCGAAGCCGAAGGGGACGAGGTCCGCCTCGTCCAGCGGGGCGGGCGCGGCCGGCTGGAACGTCGCCCGGGCGATGGCCGCCACGTTGGTGAAGCGCCACTCCTCGTGGCGTGAGGTGGGGAAGCCCACCGCGGCGAAGTAGTCCGCCGCCTGGCGGCGGAGCGGCGCGAGCCAGGCGGGGCCGGGCGCCTCGGCCGCGGCTCCCAGCTCGTCGAGATAGCTGCGCGTCAGGACCTGCGTCACGCGACCCCCGCCTCCTCCTCGACCCACTCGTAGCCCTTGGCCTCGAGCTCGAGGGCGAGCTCCTTGCCGCCCGACTTCACGATCCGCCCGTTGGCGAGGACGTGGACGTGGTCGGGGACGATGTAGTTGAGCAGCCGCTGGTAGTGCGTCACCAGGATGAACGACCGGTCGGGACGGCGGAGCCGGTTCACCCCATTGGCCACGATCCGGAGCGCGTCGATGTCGAGCCCCGAGTCGGTCTCGTCCAGGATGGCGAGCTTGGGCTCCAGCACCGCGAGCTGGAGGATCTCGTTCCGCTTCTTCTCGCCGCCCGAGAAGCCGGCGTTCACCGCCCGGCTCAGGACCTCCGGCCCCCACTCGACCACCTGGAGCTTCTCGACCATGAGGTCGTGGAAGTCGATCGGGTCGAGCTCCTCCTCGCCCCGGGCCTTCCGCAGCTCGTTGTAGGCGGCCCGCAGGAAGTAGGCGTTGCTCACCCCGGGGATCTCGACCGGGTACTGGAAGGCGAGGAAGACGCCGGCCTGGGCCCGCTCTTCCGGCTCCAGCTCGAGGAGGTCGCGGCCCTCGAACCGGACCTCCCCGCCGGTCACCTCATAGGCCGGGTGGCCGGCCAGCACCTGGGCGAGGGTGCTCTTCCCCGAGCCATTCGGGCCCATGATGGCGTGCACCTCGCCCGGCTTGACGCTCAGGGTGATGCCCCGGAGGATCTCCTTGTCGCCGGCGCTGGCACGCAGGTCGCGAATATCGAGCACGTTCGGTCTCCGAGAGTAGGTCCCAAACACTAACCGACAGGCGCCGGGCGCCTCACCCCACGCTCCCCTCGAGGCTCACGCCGAGGAGCTTCTGCGCCTCCACCGCGAATTCCATGGGGAGCTCCTTGAAGACCTCCTTGCAGAATCCGTTGACGATCATGGAGATCGCGTTCTCGGTGTTGAGGCCGCGCTGCTTGAGGTAGAAGATCTGGTCCTCGCCGATCTTCGAGGTCGACGCCTCGTGCTCCACCGCGGCGCTGGGGTTGGCCACCTCGATGTAGGGGAAGGTGTGGGCGCCGCAGCGGTTCCCGATGAGCATCGAGTCGCACTGGGTGTAGTTGCGCGCCCCCTCGGCCCGGGGCAGCACCTTCACCAAGCCCCGGTAGGAGTTGTTCCCCTCGCCGGCCGAGATCCCCTTGGAGACGATCGTGCTGCGGGTGTTCCGGCCGAGGTGGATCATCTTGGTGCCGGTGTCGGCCTGCTGCCGCCCGTTCACCACCGCCACCGAGTAGAACTCGCCCACCGAATCGTCGCCCTGGAGGATGACGCTGGGGTACTTCCAGGTGATCGCCGAGCCGGTCTCGACCTGGGTCCAGGAGATCTTCGACTTGGGCCCCACGCACTTGCCGCGCTTGGTGACGAAGTTGTAGATCCCGCCCCGGCCCTGCTCGTCGCCGGCGTACCAGTTCTGCACCGTGGAGTACTTGATCGTGGCGCCGGCGAGCGCCACCAGCTCGACCACGGCGGCGTGGAGCTGGTTCTCGTCCCGCTTGGGCGCGGTGCACCCCTCGAGGTAGCTCACGTAGGCCCCCTCGTCGGCGATGATCAGGGTGCGCTCGAACTGCCCGGTGTTCTGGGCGTTGATCCGGAAGTAGGTCGAGAGGTCCATCGGGCAGCGCACGCCCTTCGGCACGTAGACGAAGGAGCCGTCGCTGAAGACCGCCGAGTTGAGCGCGGCGAAGAAGTTGTCCGAGGCCGGCACCACGGAGCCCAGGTACGTCCGCACCAGCTCCGGATGCTCCCGCACCGCCTCGCCGAAGGAGCAGAAGATGATGCCGAGCTCGGCCAGCTTGTCCTTGAAGGTGGTGCCCACCGAGACGCTGTCGAAGATCGCGTCGACCGCCACCCCGGCCAGGAGCTTCTGCTCGGTGAGCGGGATGCCGAGCTTCTCGTAGGTCTCCCGCAGCTTGGGGTCGACCTCGTCCAGGCTGCCGAGGGGCTTCTGGGTCTTGGGCGCGGCATAGTAGTGGAGCGCCTGGTAATCGATCGGCTCGTACTGGACGTTGGGCCAGTGCGGCTCGGTCATCTTGAGCCAACCGCGATAGGCCTTGAGCCGCCACTCGAGCAGCCACTCCGGCTCCTGCTTCTTCGCCGAGATGAGGCGGATGATGTCCTCGTTCAGCCCCTTCGGCGCGACATCCATCTCGATGTCGGTGACGAAACCGTACTTGTACTCGCGATTGACCAGCGATTCGACCGACGCGCTCATGCTGTCCCTCCCTGAACCGGCGACACCCCCGCCTCCGGCGTGCCACCCGACGCGGCCGGGGCGTCGTCGCCCGGGCCGAAGGTAATGCGGTACCCGCACGCGCTGCACCCGCCCAGGATGTGGAGCGTCCGCTCCACCCGGCCCCCCAAGACCTCCTCCAGGAACGCCGCCTCGATGGCACAGAGCTCGGGGAAGCGCTCGGCCACCGCGCGGACCGAGCAATGGTGCTCGGTCAGCCGGAAGGACCGGTCCGCCCCCGACCATTCCGCCATGAACCCGTCCTCCAGCCGGGCCCGCGCCACCGCCGCCACCCGGGCCGAGAACGGCTGGCCCTCCAACTCGGCCTTGAGCCGACGGGCGAGCCGCTCGTACCGGGCCCGAAGCAGATCCAGCGCCGCCTCCCGACCGTGCCGCTCCGCCAGCTGCTCCAGCAGGTCGGTGAGCGTTTCCTGGTACCGCTGGGGGAAGAGCGCCTCGCCGGCGGCGGTCAGGGCATAGGCGAAGGTCGGCGCCCCCGGCCCCCGCTGCTCCCGCCGGTACTCGACCAGCCCGTCCGCCTCCAGCTCCTTCAGATGGTGCCGCACCGCGTTGAGCGAGAGCCCGACCTTCTGGGCCAGCTCCCGCGCAGCCGCCGGCCCGGCCCGCTTGAGCTCGACCAGGATGGCCCCGCGGGGACCGCGATAGCCCCGAGGTAGCGCGATGCCCTGGCCCTGCCCGACGAAGTCCATATGGCAGGAACGGTAATCGGGGGCCGAGGCATTGTCAACTAAAAACCAAAATATTGGTGCCAACAGATAAGTCCTTGAGCGCTCCACAATTCGCGAGTTGCCATGGAGCCACGCCGCTCGGGGCCGACTCGCGTTCCGGCACGGTAGCCGTGGCTTACCAAGCCGAAGCCAGCCAAATCAACAATAGAAGTATTATCAGCAACTACTGAAGGAAGGTTTCGGAATTCCCCTCAGCTATTGAGAATGCGGCGGACGGGCGCAAGATTGGGGTCCGCGGCGCCTGTCCCTCGCGAGGTCCCGATGACGATTCACCGGATCCGGCTGCTGGGAGACCCGATTCTCCGCACCAAGTGCGAGCCGATCGCCAAGCCACAATCGGCGGCCGTCCGGGTAATCCTGGACGACATGAAGGAAACGCTCCGGGACTGGCAGTCGCGGTTCGGGAGCGGCCGGGCCATCGCCGCCCCCCAGATCGGCGCCCCGGTTCGGCTCGTCTACGTGGAGATGGAGAAGCCCTGGCCGCTGATCAACCCCGAGATCGTCGATGTGGGAAACGAGGACTTCGCGGTCTGGGACGACTGCTTCTCCTTCCCCAACCTGCTCGTCCGGGTCTCCCGGGCCTATCGCATCAAGGTGAGGTACCAGAACACCAAGGGAGAGTGGCACACCGTGGAACTCGAGGGGGATCGGGCGGAGCTGCTGCAGCACGAGATCGACCACCTCGACGGCGTCCTGGCGGTGGATCGGCCCCACGGGCTCGATCCGTTCTGCCTGCGGGAGGAGTGGAACCGCC
>DATLZT010000025.1:0-5679 GCA_035573835.1 Gemmatimonadales bacterium | reverse complement strand
GATCCGCTCGTGGTACCGCGGCTCGATCCCGATCCCGTTGTCCGCCACCCACAGCCGCACCCAGCCGCCGGGCCGCAGCGCCGCCCCGACCTCCACCCGCGGCCGCACCCCCGGCGCCACGAACTTCACCGCGTTGGCCAGGAGGGCGGCGACGACCTCCGCCAGTGTCCGGCAGTCCCCCTGGACCGGGGGAATCCGCTCCCCCACCAGCACGCCCACCTCGGCGCCGGCCGCCGCGACCAGCCCTTGGACCTGCCGGAGCCCCTCCATCACCGCGGTGCGGAGGTCGACCGCCTCGAGCCGGAGCTCACACCGGCTCAATCGGCTGAATGCCAGGAGATCGCGGATCAGCATATCCATGCGCCACGTCGCCTCCCGGATCCTGGCCGCCCACTCGCGAAGCTCCGGGCGGGCCAGCTCACCCACCTCCTCGAGGATCGCCTCGGTGTACCCGTGGATGGCGCGGATCGGGGCCCGGAGGTCGTGCGCGATGGAGTAGCTGAACGTCTCCAGCTGCGCGTAGGACTCCTGGAGCTCGGCGGTGCGCTCCGCCACCCGCCGCTCCAGCGCCGCGGCGTGGAGCCGCCGCTCCGCCTCGGCCCGGCGGAGCGCGGTCACGTCGCGGGAGAAGCAGCGGAGGTAGAGGGGCCGTCCCGACTCCCGACGAACGCTCGAGCTGATCACGACCCGCCGGAGCGAGCCGTCCCGGCAGCGGAGCTCGGCTTCCGTGTCGGGCGGCTCGTCGGCCCGCTCGACCCAGGCGAGGATGCCGTGCGCCACCGCCGGGTCGACGTGGAACTCGGCGACGTGGCGCCCCAGATATTCCTCCCGCGGGTACCCGAGCAGCGCGAGCTCGGCGCGATTCGCCCGCAGGATGACGCCTTCCGGCGTCACCCAGTGAATCCCGATCGGGGCGTGCTCGAAGAGGTCGTTGAGCTCCTGCTCGCTCCGGGCGAGCGCCAGGAGATCGCGCTTCTCCCGGCTGATGTCGGTGAGAACGACGACCGCCACGGCGCCGCATTCGCCCGGGGAGCGCACCGGCTCCACCCGGACGCGGTAGTCCCGCTCGCCCCACTGGACCTCGGCCTCGGGAAACCCGCCGTCGGGCGAATCGAGCGCGAGCCCGCCAAGCGGGGGGAACAGGGCCCCGAGCGGCATCCCCTCGGTCCCTGCCGGCGGCCGCCCGACCAGCGCGCCGAACGCCAGGTTGGCCCGGACCACCGTGCGGGTCCGGTCCACCAGGACCAGCGCGTCCCGGAGGGCGTCGAACGTGGCACGCCATTCCGCGACCGAGCCGCGGAGCGCCCGCTCGGCCGCGCGCACGCGGAGCAGCGCCGTGACGGTGGCGAGCAGCTCCGACGGCTCGACCGGGTGGGTGAGGAAGGCGTCGCCGCCCCCCAGGAGGCTCCGGGTGCGGTGCTCCGGCCCGCGGAAGGTGGCCGAGAGGTGGAGAACCGGGATGGCCTGGGTGAGGGGGTCGGACTTGAGGCGACGGCACACCTCCCATCCGTTCATGCCGGGCATGTTGATGTCCAGCACGACGAGATCGGGCAACTGCCGCGCCGCCTCCAGCGCCTCCCGGCCGTTGACGGCCTCCCGGATCTCGAATCCCTGCCGGCGGAGCAGGCGGGCCACGGCGTAGCGGTTCGCCTCGTGGTCGTCGACCACGAGGATGCGGACGGCCCGTCCGGAGTCGGCCCGGTGCCCGCCCGCGGCGGCGTCCCCGCCAGGTTCGTCCGGCGGGCGATCGCCCGGCGCGGTGTGCCGCTGCGCCGCCCGCATGTCAGGGGGCATCGCACCCGCCCAGCTCGACCCAGAACCGACTTCCTCGACCCTCTTCCGACTCCACCCCCACCGAGCCGCCCATCCGTTCGACTCCCTTCTTCACGATGGCCAGCCCCACACCGGTGCCGGCGAACCGCGCCTCGCCATGGAGCCGCTCGAAGACCCCGAAGATCCGATCGAAGTGGCGTCGGGCGATCCCGATCCCCTCGTCCTCCACCCAGAATCGGATCCGGCACCCGAGGGCGTCGTCCCTCCGCTCGCACCGGATCCGGACCCGCGGCCGCTCGCCGGGCCGGGTGAACTTGAAGGCGTTGGAGAGGAGGTTCCGGATCACCTGCACCAGGGTGGTGCGATGTCCCAGCACGCCGACGGAGGGCGGGATGTCCGCGTCCACGGTCGCCTCCCGCTCCTCCCGCTCCAGCGCCGAGTGGCTCAGCGCCTCGTCCACCACCGAGCGGAGGGACAGCGGCTCGAGACTGAGCTGCAGGCGGGAGACCCGGCTGAACGCGAGGAGGTCCCGGATGAGGCTGTCCATCCGGCGGGTCGCCGCCACGATCCGGTCGGCGTACTCCAGCGACTCGGCCGTGAGTCGAGCGCCCGACTCGTCGAGGATCGCCTCGGTGAACCCCTGGATGGCGCGGATCGGGGCCCGGAGATCGTGGGACACCGAGTAGCTGAACGCCTCGAGCTGGTCGTAGGATTCCTGCAGCTCGGCGGTGCGCTCCGCCACCCGTTGCTCCAGCCCGACCGACTGCTCCCGCAGGAAGCGCTCGAATTCCTTGCGCTCGTGGATATCGCTGGCCGTGCCGACCCACTTGATGATGGCCCCCTCGGGGCTCCGGACCGGAACCACCCGCGCCACGTGCCAGCGGTGGCTCCCGTCCCGACGGCGGTACCGGAACTCGAATTCCGCGGGCTCGCCGGCGGCCAGCGTGGCCGCCCAACGGGCGGTGGTCGCCTCCACGTCGTCGGGATGGAGCAGGGCGACCCAGCCATCCCCCGCCGCCGAGCTCCGCTCGAGGCCGGTGTAGTGGGTGAAGGCCGAGTTGACGTAGTCGGTGCGCCCGTCGGGCGTGGTGGTGAAGACGATCTGGGGCATCGATTCGGCGAGCCCCCGATAGAGCGCCTCGCTTTCCCGGAGCGCGCGCTCGACCCGGTGCTGGGCGGTCACGTCCTGGAACAGCACCACCCCCGCCACGACGGCCCCGTTCGCGTCCCGGACCGGGGCGGCGTTGGCCACGACGAACCGCTCCTCGCCGTCGGCCCGGCGGCAGGCGATCTCCTCGCCCCGCACCAGTTCGCCCCGCCGGACGGCGCGGGCCAGGGGCCGTTCCCCCGGCGCATAGGGCGGCCCGTCGGAGTTGAAGCCGCGCTGGCGGCAGTAGGCATCCAGGTCGTCCACCGACCGGATCGGGCGGCCGACAAAGCGCTCGGCGTACTCGTTGGCCATGATGATCTCGCCGGACGGCGCCGCGGCGATGATCAGCCCCGCCGGCATCTGCTTGATCACGGCGGCGAGCCGGCCGCGAGCGTCCTCCAGCTCGCGGATCAGCCGCTCCCGTTCCCCTTCCGCCCGCCGGTGGGCGGTGAGGTCGGTGAAGCTGTACACCGCCCCGACCCCGACCCCGCGATCGTCCAGCAGCGCCCGGACCGCGGGTCGGTAGGACCGGTCGCCGTGGCGGAGCTCGGGCAGCTCGTCGGGCACCTCGCCCAGCGCGCTCAAGCGCTCCCCCGGCGGCACCGGGACGCCCGGCAGGAGCGGCGCGAGCGGCTGCCCGATGAGCGCGGCGAAGGGCCGCCCGAGCATGGCGCTGAAGGCGCGGTTGCAGCGGGTGATCCGCCCGGCGGGATCCACCAAGCAGATCGGATCGGCGACCGCGTCGAAGGTGCCGCGCCACTCCCGGAGCGCGGTGCGCAGCCGGGCCTCGGCGGCCCGCACCCGGAGGAGCGCGGCCACGGTGGCCGAGAGCTCGCGCGGCTCCACCGGGTGGGTCAGGTAGGCGTCCGCGCCCCCCTCGAGGCCGACGATGCGGTCCTCGGTGGCGGTGTAGCTCGCCGAGAGGTGGACCACCGGCGTGGAGGCCGTGGCGGCGTCGGCCTTGAGGCGCCGACACACCTCGAAGCCGTCGACGTCCGGGAGCCGGACGTCCAGGACCACGAGGTCGGGGCGCTCGTGCGCCAGGCGCAGCGCCTCGGTGCCGGTGGCCGCTTCCCAGACCCGGTAGCCCTCCCCCCGGAGCAGCCGGGCCACGGCGTAGCGGTTCGCCTCGTTGTCGTCGACCACGAGGATCGTGGAGCCGGCGCGACCGTCACGCATGGTCCCGCCCGGGCGGCACCGCCCCATCGGGCGAGCGTGCATCGGGATCGGCCCTCGGCCGCCTCGGCTCATCGACCGCCTCCGCCGGGGCCTGGTAGACCCGCGGCAGCACCACGGTGAACGTGGCCCCGTGCCCCGGGGCGCTCTCCAGCTCGATCCAGCCGCCGAGGAGCTCCGCCAGCCGCCGCGAGAGCGGGAGGCCGAGCCCGGTGCCGGTGGCGCGCCACTGGAGGGAGTGCTCCACCTGGGAGAACTCCTCGAAGATCCGCTCCTGGTCCTCGGGGGCGATGCCAATGCCCGTGTCGCGCACCGAGAAGGCGATCCGGTCCCCGGGCGCCGGGGCGGCCCGGACCCGCACCTCCCCCTGCTCGGTGAACTTGAGGGCGTTCGAGATGAAATTGCGGAGGATCTGGGCCACCTTCGCCTCGTCGGTCCGGAGCGACGGGAGGGAGAGTCCGTCCTCGATCACGAGGCTCACCCGCTCCGACGTCGCGAGCGGGCGGAAGGTCCCCCGCAGTGCCCCGAAGAGCTGCGCCACGGTGAACTCGACCGGTCGGACCGTGGTCTTGCCCGCCTCGATCTTGGCCAGGTCCAGCAGGTCGTTGACCATCTCGATCAGGGACCGCGCCGAGGAGCGGATGAAGTTCACCTGCCGCTCCTGCTCGACGGTCAGCTCGCCGTCGACCCGATCCAGCAGCAGGCGGGAGATGTTCATGATCGAGTTGAGCGGGGTGCGGAGCTCGTGGCTGATGGCGGAGAGGAACCGCGACTTGAGCTCCGAGACCTGCGCCAGCTCCTTGGCGCGCTCGTCCAGCTCGGCGTACAGCGCCACCACGCCGCGGTTGGTCTCGGCCAGCTCCCGATTGAGCCGCTCGACCTCGGCCTGCCGGGTGCGGAGCTCGGCCAGGGTGCGAAGCAGTTCCTGGTTCTGGGCCTGGATCTCGGCGTAGGGATCCTCCGGCCGGTGGCGGGCGAGCTCGGCGGCGAGCGCGTCGAGCCCGGCGGCCGTGGGGCAACCCGCCCGGCGCGGGAGTCGCTTGCCCAGGAGGACGACCGTGCCGGCGTCGGGGCTCGAGGCGATCTCGAACCGGTCGGTGAGCCGGCGGGCACCCATGATGCCGAGCCCCATCCCGGTTGACGAGGCGTAGCGGCCGTCGAGGATGTTCTGGACGTCGGCGATGCCGGGCCCCCGGTCGCTGATGCGGACCAGGAGCGCCGGCTCGGGCTCGAGCGCCACCAGGAACTCGGCCCGCCCGCCCGCGGCGTACTGGAAGGCGTTCCGGGCGATCTCCGAGACGGCGGTGGCCAGCCGGATCGCCTCCCCCGGGTCGAAGCCGAGGAGCTGGGCGACCTGGCGCGCCCGCTGGCGGGTGAGGACCACGCCGGGCTCGTTCGCGATCTCGACCGCGAGCAGCGACCAGAGACGGCCGGCGAGCTCGGGCGCGCGCGCCGCCCGCCGGATCTCGCGGGACGACCGTCCGGCACCGTGGGATGAACCGCCACCGGGCACGTCCTGCTCCTCTCCTCCCCGATCCGGGGACTCCGCGACGGCGACCACCCGCCGCTGCGGCGGGCCC
>DATLZT010000024.1:0-3057 GCA_035573835.1 Gemmatimonadales bacterium | reverse complement strand
CCCCGCCGGTACCGGTACCGGCGGGGCGTCGTCGTTTTCACCCCTGGAGCGACGATGCGCGTAGCGATCCAAGGCACCCACGGCGCCTTCAGCGAGGCGGCCGCCCGCCGGCGTTGGCCCGACCTCGTCACCATTCCCTGCCGCGACGTGACGCAGGTGGTGCACGCCGTGCGGAGCGGAGCGGCCGAGGCGGGCTGCCTCGCGATCGAGAATTCCCTCTTCGGCTCGGTCACCGCCACCTACGACCTGCTCCAGGAAGCGTTCGGCCCGGGCGACCTCCGGCTCACGGACGAGATCCTGCTCCCGGTCCATCACGCGCTCATGGCCCCGTCGGGCGCCGCGCTCAAGGGGATCGCGCGGGTCCTCTCCCATCCGGTGGCGCTGGGCCAGTGTCGCCTGTGGCTGAGCCGGCACCTGCCCCAGGCCGACCTGGTGAACGAGTGGGACACCGCCGGAAGCGCCGAGTTGGTGGCGCGCGCCGGCGATCCCGCCCAGGCGGCCATCGCGCCCCGCGGCGCCGCCGCGACCTACGGCCTCGAGCTGTTGGCGGAGCGGATCGAGGACGATCCCACCAATCAGACCCGGTTCCTGGCCTTCACCCGGGTCGGCCCCGGGGGGGCGGACGGCGCGTCGACCGACGCGCCCGCCGGCCCGATGAAGACGTCGCTCATCGTCTGGCTGGACCACAAGCCGGGGATGCTCGCCGCCACGCTGCAGGCGTTCGCGGCGCGGGGCATCAACCTCACCTCGCTCCAGACCCGGCCCGAGCGCTCGGCGCCCTGGACCTACCGGTTCTACCTCGACGTGGAGGGCGCGGCGACCGAGCCCCGGGTCGCGGAGGCGCTCGAGGCGATCGAGGCGCTGGCGTCGCGCATCGTGGTGCTGGGCAGTTACCGGGCCTGGACCGAAGGGGCGGTCATGTTCAGCGAGCCGGCCCCCGTGCCGCCTCACGCCCGCGGCAAGCCGGACGTGCCGCTCCACGACCGGCGCCGGCGCCCCGAGGGGACGGTGGTGCGGGTGGGGACGGTGGAGATCGGCGCCGGCCGGCCGGTGCTCATGGCGGGCCCCTGCTCGGTGGAGAGCGAGGAGATGATCCGCCGCACCGCGCTCGCGGTGGCCCAGGCCGGGGCCGACCTGCTCCGGGGCGGGGCGTACAAGCCGCGCACCTCGCCATACGAGTTCCAGGGGCTGGGCGTGCGGGGGCTCAAGTACCTGGCCCGGGCGCGGGAGGAGAGCGGCCTCCCGGTGGTGACGGAGGTGTTGAGCTGGGAGGAGGTGCCGCTGGTGGCGCGCTTCGCCGACATGCTCCAGATCGGCGCGCGCAACATGCAGAATTTCGCCTTGCTCCGGGCCGCGGGGCGGAGCGGGATGCCGGTGCTCCTCAAGCGGGGCGCCGGGGCCACGGTCGACGAGTGGCTGATGGCGGCCGAGTACATCCTGGCCCACGGCAACCCGAACGTGGTCCTCTGCGAGCGGGGGATCCGCACCTTCGAGCGGGCCACCCGCCACACCCTGGACCTGAACGCGGTGGCGCTGGTGCGGGAACGGACGCACCTACCGGTGGTGGTGGATCCGAGCCACGCCGCCGGGGTGCGGTCGCTGGTGGCGCCGCTGGGGCTCGCGGCCCTCGCGGCGGGAGCGCACGGTCTGATGGTCGAGGTGCACCCGGACCCGGCCACGGCGCTGAGCGACGGGGCGCAGAGCCTGGATCTACCCGGGTTCCTCGAGCTGGCCCGCCAGGTGCACCCCGAACGGGGCGTCCGGGCGCAGGTGCACCTGGCGTGAAGCACGGGCGCGCGGCGCGCGCCCGGTCCGGTCAGGTCACGGTCGTGCCGCGCCGCCCCACGATCAGCCGGTAGATGAACAGCACCAACATCGCGCCCAGCACCGACGCGATGATGCCCGGGCCCTCCCCGGGATCGCTGTACCACCCCACGGCGCGCCCGATGAAGCCGGCCAGGAGGGCGCCGACGATACCCAGGATGATCGTCACGATGAAGCCACCCGGATCCCGGCCCGGCATCAGGAGCTTGGCGATCGCTCCCACGATGAGGCCGATGATGATGGTCCACAGGATGTTCACAGTTCCCTCCTCGTAGAGGAACACGGGGCGGCCGGACCGCGGTCCCTCGCTCCCCACCACCCGGCCGGCCGGAAATCGAGCGGAGGCCGTGGCCCGGCTCGATCCCAATGGACAAGGGCGACGGACGTCCGTCGCCCTTGGAGCCTCCTTGCCGGTCTTGTACCCGAGATCGCGTCCGGGGGTGCCTCCGCGCTCCGGCGCCGGTCCGTCACCAGCTCCCGGGGCGGGCATGCCGTCGGGAGAGCTCGATCCGGCCGGTCACCGTCTCCCGCCGCTTCATCCGCATCACCTCGAGCCTGAACGGCTCCCCCGCCTCGTAGCTCCGGAGGATCCGCAGGAGGTGCCCCGGTCCGGACGGCTTCCGGCCGTCCACCCGGAGCACCACGTCGCCCGGCCGGAGCCCCAGTCGGGTGCGCTCGGGGACGGCGATCACCAGCACCCCCTCGTCCACCCCGAAGTAGCGGCCCAGCCCGGGGTTCATCGGCGCGAGCTCGAGATCGGCGAGGGGGCCGATGAGCGCCAGGACGTGCTCGGCCGGGTCGGGGCCCGGCGCGGGCACGCGGCGGCGCAGCATGTCCCGGGGGAGTCCCCGTGGCTCGTGGGTCCGCTCGAGGGCCCACTCGAGCTCGGGCCCGAAGAGGAAGAACGGCTCGTCCCCGGTGACCAGCGACGCCGTCCGCCGCTCGGCGCCGCGGCGGAACTCGACCGTCACCGTGTCGTTCGGCTCGAGCCGGGCGGCGAGCTCGATCAGCCGGAGCCCGGGCAGCGACTCGTCGGGTCCCGCCTCGACCCCGCCGGTGAGGAGCGACCGGCCGTCGAGCCGGGTGATGATGTCGCCGGAACGGAGGCCGGCGCGGGCCGCCGGGCCTCCCGGCGTCACGGCGTCGATGTAGGCGCCGATGGAGTCGGTGGCGCGGGCCTGGAGATTGACCTTCACGCTGAGTCGGGCCCGGCGGGTGGCGAGGATCTCGATC
>DATLZT010000023.1:0-7729 GCA_035573835.1 Gemmatimonadales bacterium | reverse complement strand
GTCCGCCAACAGGCGGCGTACGAGATCGCCCCGCCCCCGTTCCTCCAGCAGGCGCGCCGCGGCCCCCGGCGACACGCCTTCCCGCCGGGGACCGTGATGATCGCTGGCGAGGAGGTCCGCCAACCCCTCGTCCACCATCCGCCAGGCCAGGCGCTCGGACTCGGGGCTCGACGCCCGGTAGTGTCCCGAGAGACTCCCCACGTTCACCTGCAGCAGCGCCCCCAGCTCCCGCCATCGGTGCATCGTCTCGATCGGGTCGACCCCGACCGGGAACCGATACCGCTCGGCATGCGCGATGATGATGCCGCGCCCGCCATCCACCACCGCCCGCACCACATCCTCGTGCGTTCCGGCCAGGTCGAACCCGAACTCGACCAGCAGATACCGTCCGCCCGCCAATCCCAGGCCGGCCAGCGGCAGCGCGAGCTCGATCCACTCCGCCGTCGGGGCGAAGACCTCCTGACCCAGCTCGAAGGCCGGGAGCCCGTCCCGCCCGGCCATCGCCTCCACCACCCGCTCGAAGGCGGCGCGGTGCCGATCCAACTCCCGCTGCGCTCCCGCGCGGGTGGCGAGCCGCGGGAGGATGAGGTGGGGCGTCGTCACCACGGCCGTGACCCCATCGGCCCGGAGCGCCGCCAGGGTGTCGAGCGACTCGTCGACCGTGACCGTGCCGTCGTCGACGCCGGGAACCAGGTGGCTGTGCAGGTCGGTGAACCCCATGTGCCTCATGACCGGGAATTGGGGGGATATACCCGCGGGTCGGCCGCGTGCCCCGACGCCAGGGGCCGGGGGTATACCTAGACGCGTGGGAGACGTCCGCGGCCCTTCGCCCTCGATCGCCTGGTTGCACCACGTCGAGACCGATCACGACCCGCGGCTCGCCCCCTGGCGGGCGAACGTGGGTGGGCCGGTGGCGCTCGACGCGGCGTCCGCGACCGCGCCCCCGACCGGGGCCCCCGTCCTGGCGCTCGGCTGGAACGTGTGGATCGGTCGGGGCAGGCTGGCCGAGCTGATCCGGACCCTGCGCGACTCGGGCCTCCCCCAACTCGGACTCGGGCCCGGGACGCCGCTGGTGGCGCTGGTGCAGGAGGCCACCCGCACGGACGACTCGGTTCCCGCCCGCTCCAACGGCGCCACGGGGCGGGAGCTCTTCCGACGGTCCCGCTTGGGCGAAGACGTCGTGGAGACAGCGCGCGCGCTCGGGCTCAATCTGCGATACGTCCCCTCCATGCGGAACGGCCCCCACCGCAGCGATCGGGGCAACGCGATCCTCAGCACGCTCCCAATCCTCGACGCCCAGGCGTTCGAGCTCCCGTTCGTCTTCCAACGGCGGGTGATCCTGGCCGCCACCCTCCGGGCGCCCGGCGGGGGGCCGCTCCGGGTCGTGAGTGCGCACCTCGATCCCCGGGGCCTCACCGGCCGCGATTGGCTCGGCGTGGCCGGGCGGGCCCGGCAGGCCGAGCGGATCGTGACGGCGCTCGGCCTGGACCACGGCGGTCCCACCTCGCCGCTGCTCCTCGGCGCCGACCTCAACCTGGCCCGGGGATGGCGAGAGCCCGCCTGGCGGCGCCTGGCCGAGGCCGGCTTCCGCCACGGTGTCCCGCACCGGTCCCCCGCCTGGCGCCATACGTATCACCGGGCGCCGAGGTTGGTCCTCGACTACCTGCTGATCCGGGATCCGGCCCGAGCCGTCGTCGGCGCGGAGATCCGCCGCCTGGACGAGCACCCGCGGGACCGGGGTCCCTACGTGTTCCGATCCGATCACCATCCGCTCGCGGCCCGGCTCGAGCTCGACGGCTCCCCGCCCCGCGAGACCGGAGGTGAGACGTGACGATCGCCTCCCTCGGCCCGTGGGTGCCGCTCTGGGCGTTCGTCCTGATGCTGCTCGGCGCCGTGGCCCTGGTCGTGGTGATGGCCTCCCTCTTCCTGCCCGACTGGGCCTTTCCCGAGCTCGAGACCACACTCGACGCGCCCCCGGGATCCGAGCCGTTCGTGGCCGGGCTCGCCAGCCTGCTCAACGTGCCCCGCCTCCGCGGGGGCGAGATCACCCTGCTCGACGACGGCGACGCGTTCTATCCCGCGATGCTCGAGGCGATCCGGGGGGCGCGCGAGACCGTCAACTTCCAGGTCTACATCTTCGAGCCCGACGACATCGGCCTCGAGTTCTGCGCGGCATTCATGGAGCGCGCCCGCGCGGGGGTCGAGGTCCGGGTGCTCTTCGACGGCTTCGGCGGGCACCGGATGGAGGGCGGCTACCTCCGCAAGCTCGAGGAGGCGGGCTGTCGGGTGGCGGTCTTCCGGCCGATCCGCCCCTGGACCCTGGTGCGGGCCTTCAGGCGCGACCATCGCCGCGCCATCGTGATCGACGGCCGGATCGCCTTCACCGGAGGCGCCGCGGTGGCGGAGAAGTGGCGGGGGCACGCCCAGGACCGCCACCACTGGCGGGATAGCATGGTCCGGGTGACCGGGCCGCTCGCCGCGGGCATCCAGACCGCGTTCGGGGAGAACTGGGCCTACACCACCGGCGAGCTCCTGACCGGGCCGCGGTTCTATCCCAGGACCCCTGACGCCGAGGAGGCCCCGAACCCCGACGCGCCGCACGGCTTCGGGGTGGCGAGCTCCCCCGCCCACGCGCACCAGCCGATGCGGCTCCTGTTCTGGAGCAGTTTCCGGAGTGCCCGGGAGCGCCTCCTGATCTCCACCTCCTACTTCATCCCCGACCCCAACCTCCGGGCGACGCTGGCCGAGCGGGCCCGGGCCGGGGTGGAGGTGAGGCTGCTCCTCCCGGGCCCCTGCACCGACGCCAAGCCGGTGCGGTACGCCGCCCGGGCCCACTACGAGGAGTTGCTCGCCGCCGGGGTCCGGATCCACGAGTACCAGCCCACCATGCACCACGCGAAGGCGGTGGTGGTGGACGGGATCTGGTGCGTCGTGGGCTCGGCCAACCTCGACCAGCGCTCGATGAAGTGGAACGAGGAGAACGTCCTGGGCGTGGCGGATCGGAGGCTCGCCGCCCGCCTGGAGCGGAGCCTCCGGGCCGACCTCGAGCGCTCGCGGGAGATCCGGCTCGGGGAGTGGCGGAGCCGACCCTGGACCCACCGCGTCGTCGAGTGGGCCTGCCGGCCGTTCGCGCACCAGTACTAGCCCCGGTCCGGCCGGGGGGGAACGGAGCCCGGCGATACGGTGTACCCCGAGATCCAAGGCCCCGCATCCCGACGACAATCGAGATTCCAGCCGGAGTGTGACCATGGTTTCGAAGAACCGAACCGATGCCATCAACAGCTACGTGACCGACATGCTCTCGCTCGAGCGCCACATCGACAAGGCGCTCAAGAGCCAGATCCAGGATCACAAGGACCATGCCGAGGTCGTGCGGGAGCTGCAGCAGATCCAGACGTTGGTGCAGAACCACATCAACGCCCTGGAGGATCTGGCTGACGAGCGGGGGGCCAAGGGGGCCGCCAGCGCGGTGAAGGAGATCGGCTCCGCCGTGCTCGGCTTCGCCGCCGGCGCCATCGACTTCGTCCGCAACGAGGGGCTCCCCAAGAACCTGCGGGATGACTTCACGGCGGCAAGCCTGGCGCATATCGGCTACGAGATGCTCCACACCACCGCGCTCGCGCTCGACGACCGCCCGGTGGCCGACCTCGCCCTGCGCCACCTGCGTGACTACGCCCGGGTCATCATGATCCTCCACGGCCTCATCCCCGTGGCGGTGGTCCGGTTCCTTCGCGACGAGGGGCTCCCGGCGCGGGAGGATGTGGTCCCCGAGGTGGCGCGGAACGTGGAGAGCGCCTGGTCCGAGTGGTCGGTCACCGCCGCCGGCACGGACCGCGGCACGATGGGCGGCGCCGGCAGCCTGGGCGGCGGCCGGGGCACGGCACTCTGAGCGGCGTGGACCCCGGATGGACGAGGATCGGGCGCGCGGGACGGCGACGTCTCTTGACGGCCCGACCGGAATCCCGTACCGTGGACTCAGCCGAGCTGTGTTCCAGGGCAAACCCGGCGAAAGCCGGCGACGCAAAGCTACGGATCCTCGCTCCTCCGGGACGTCCCCGACGCCACGAAGGTCCCAAGACCGCCGAGCCGCCGACAGCCGCAGCTCGGCGTTTGTCTTTCTGATTCGCAGGATCGAGTATGGAGGTGGACCATGGAAACCCGCATCACCGCGCACTCGCAGACCTACCGGCTGCGCCAGCGGATCGAGGAGGCACAGATCCGTCACGGCCAGGAGGTCCGGGCCGATCTCCCCTTCGTCCGCGTGATCGCGAGCTGGGCCCCGTTCGCCTGGCTGCGCCGCGCCCGGGGCGAGGAGACCCGCGAGGGCCACGTGTTCTTCTGCGAGATGGGCCAGATCCGCGTGCGTCAAGTCGTGGCGAACGGTGACGACCACCCGCTGCCCAGCGACGTGATCATCGAGGGCCTCAAGGTGCCCGACTCCGGCACCTACGACATCCTCGACGCGGTCATTCGCTCCAACGGCGACATCCGCCTGATCGTCGACGAGCGCACCCGCGTCGTCCCCACCGCGGAGCGCATGCGGGCGGTGGATCCCGCGCTGGTCTGACGCCGCCGGCGCCGCCGCTCCCGGCGCGCGTCGGCCCCAGGCAGGAAACCCGACACCCCGGCGGCCATGGCGTTGCCAGCCATGGCCGCCGGGGTGTGGCACGTCGGGGGCCGGGATGGCGGGCCGCCCCGGCCCCGCCGGCTCAGTCGCGCACCAGGATCAGGTACTTCGACGCCGACCAAAAGGCCTCGGGCGCCGTGATCCGGATCACCCCGCGCACCTTGCCGTCACGCACCGCGGTCGAGTCGAGATGGCTCAGGCTCTGGCGCGACACCAGCCGGTAGGAGCTCGCGCTGTCGGGCAGCGCCAGCACCGTGTCCCGGGTCAGGTCGAGCTCGGTGAAGAAATCTGGGCGCAGCTCCCGCGCCGGCACCAATCGCCGGCCGCCGAAGACCAGGAACTTCGACCCCTCCTCCACCACGATCCCCTTCCGCTTCAGCTCGTCCTTCGTCCCCGCCACGTAATACACCGTGTTCTTGAAGTCGGTCAGGGTGCGCACCGTGTCGGACAGCGCGGCGCTCACCGCCGCCAGCGTGTCCACCCGCATGACGAGCGTCGCGATCTCGGCCTTCTGCCGCTCGATCACCGCGGTGAGCTCGGCCTGCTGCCGCTCCATGTCGGCCCGGAGCTGGGCGAGCGACTGCTGGTACTCCGCCAGCTGCGCCGCCAGCCGGGTGTTCCGCCCGCTGAGCGAGCGGATCCGCGCCTGCCCCTGCTCCAGCTTCGCCTCCGCCTCGTTCAGCCGCGCGATGGCGACCTGCAGCCGCTCCAGCGCCGCCTGGCGGTCGGCCCGGTCCCGCTCCGGCCCCGGCGCGCCCCGCTCCGTGGCACTCGCCGGCTTCACCAACCCCTTCGCCTTGGCCAGTTCCGCGTTGATGTCGGCGACGAACTTGCTCGCCTCGAGAACCTCGCTCAGCAGACTGTCCTTCTGCGCCGACAAGACCGCCTGCTCGGCCAGCGCGGCCTCGAGCTTCGGCTTGCTCCGGTCGCACCCACTACCGCCCACGACCAGGATCCCCAGAAGCCAGGCGTACTTCCGCATGCTGCCCCCTACACGCTGCGTGATATGTGTGAGACCGGATGAAAGACCGGGATGACGGACGCCGAGCCTACCCGCCCGGCGGAAAGGCGGACGCCAAACTACAACTGCCTGCAACGACATGCAGTAACCTGGATCACGTCGCTCCGCCTGACGCCGACCGGATGACCTTGCAGCAACGATTCGTGCCAACTTGACACGATTCGTGACAACAACTTGAGAAGTGATCCCGGTCACACACCACAAACAGTTATCCCACAACAACATACACCACACACTCACCGGCACCCCGGTTGCTTCTCCGAAGCCCCGAACTCGCTCGCGAGGCGATCGGTGCGTCGAATCTCCATCGTTGTCGCGGCATGCCTCGCCGCCGACACCGCCGCAGCCCAGATGGCACCCGAGCTCCGGCTCGGCCTCGGGGCCGGCACGGTCAGCGACATCCGTGGCGTACGGTCCGGCGCGGTCACGCTCGCACCCACCGTGCTCCTCCACCCGGGCGCCGGGTGGCGCGTCACGCTGGGCGGCACCGGCGCGGCATTCGATCACGGCGGATGGAGCGCCGGCGCGTCCGCCGGGATCGAGGCCCGCGCCCGGCTCCTCCCGGCGCTGACCCTCCGCCTCGACGGCGCCGCCGCCGCGACGGCGACATCGGCTCGGACCACCGTCGCCACCCTCGCCGGCGCCCCGACGCTGGAGTTCGGGCTCTCGCGACTCACCCTCTTCGGTGGGTTCCGCGCGGCTCGGGGATGGACGGCCCGTCCCGTGGCCGACGACCTCCTCCCCCCGTTCAACCGCCGGACCCGGGAGTCGCGCACTGCGGCGGGACCGGTGATCGGCGGCGAGCTCCGGCTCCCCACCTCCGGGGGAGGGCTCGCCATCGGCTATCGCGAGGAACGCCTCCGCCTCGGCGCCGAGCGGCTCACCGACCGTTCGGTCAGCGCGTCGCTCCAACTGGCCGGCACCGCGCTCGGCACCACCGCGACGCTCCGGGACGGCTCCGTCCCCGCGGAAAGGGCGATCGCCCTGTCGGCCGCGTTCTCGCTCTCCCCGCGCCTCTGGCTGGAGCTCGGCGCCGGCTCCCAGGTGTCGGATCGCCTCCTCGCCATCCCCGGTGGGCGGTATCTCACCGCCGGGATCGGGTTCCGCTGGGGCGGCGGCCCCCGGCCGCTCCCCCGTCCGACCGGCGTGCCCGCTCCGGCCCGAGGTATCACCCGGATCGCCATCGAGGCGCCGCGCGCCCGGACGGTCGAGATCGCGGGCGACTGGGACGGCTGGCGCCCCGTGCCGGCCACCAGGGCGGCGAACGGCGTCTGGTACGTCGACCTCTCGCTTCCCGCCGGCGTCTACCGGTACGCCTTCCGGATCGACCACAAGGAGTGGCGGGTGCCCGACGGGGCGCCCGCGCGCGACGACGGCTTCGGCGGCAAGTCCGCCTGGCTCGTCGTCGCCCAACCCGAGCACACCACCAAAGGGAGGACCTCATGAAACTGACCACCACCACCACGACCATCCTGCTCGCGTGCGTGCCGGTCGCGCTGGCCGCACAGTCCCCGGACCGGTCGACCTCGGCGTCCGCCGCCGCCTCGGCCGACGCGCGGATCTCCGTCGAGGCGAATACGACCCCCGAGGAAGAGCGCCGGATCATGGCCGGGTTGAGCGCCGAGGGCCGGGTGCAGCTCTCGACGATCCTCGAGCGCGCCGAGGAGCGGCGGCTCCCCCGGCGCCCCATCCTCGCCGCGGTGGCCGAGGGCCAGGCGAAGGGGGCCGCCGAGGCTCGGCTCCTCCGCGCCGCCCATGAGACGTCGGCCCGGCTCGAGACGGCGCTCGACGTCATGGCCCGGGCCGGTCGCGAGCACCCGAGCGCCGACGAGATCGCGCTCGGGGCGAGCGCCCTGGCGATGGGCGCCACGAGCGCGCAGCTCGAAGGGCTGGTGAAGCGAAGCCCGTCGGACCGCTCCCTCGTCACCGCGTTCGACGTGTTGACCCGGCTCGCGGCCCACGGCGTCCCGGTCGCCGAAGCGGTCGCTCGGGTGGGCGCCCGACTCGAGGCCGGAGCCAGCGATGCCGCGCTCGGCGAGCTCGCGGCCGGACTCCAGGGTCATGGCTCGGCGGCCGCTGGC
>DATLZT010000022.1:0-3381 GCA_035573835.1 Gemmatimonadales bacterium | reverse complement strand
CTGGTCTATCACCAGACCGGCGAGCGCGAGAAGGCCCCGCGGGTCGCGAAGGGCGCGCCGATCCCCAAGGCGACGCTCCGCGCCGCGCTCCGCGAGTCGGGGGAGGCGGTCGGGCGCCACCTCCGCGCGAGCCTCACCGGCGGGGCGGGGATCCGGATGTTCACCGGGCAGCCGGTCCGGTGGATGGGGTATCTCATCGCCCACGAATCCCATCACCGGGGGCAGATCCTCCTCGGGCTCAAGCAGCGGGGGATGCGGCTGCCCGAGCGCGTGGCGCTCCAGGGGGTGTGGGGGAAGTGGTTCTGGGGAAAGTGAGATGCCGCACGTCGTCCTCCTGGGCGACTCGAGCCTCGACAACGGCGCCTGCACCGGCGGCGGTCCCGACGTGGTCACCCAACTCCGCGGCATCCTGCCGGACGGGTGGCGCGCCACGCTCGCCGCGCTCGACGGCGCCACGCCTCGATCCTGGAGTGGCCGGCCCGGTCGGTGGCGCAGGTGCTCGGGCTCCTGGCGGGGATCGCGGCTGACTTCAGCGCCGTTGTCGCGCGGCGCTCGCCCGGGCGCGGGCCAGCCGCCTCCCGCTCGCCGTCTGCACGATCTGCCGGGGCAACTTCCCGGATCCCGTCTTCCACCGCCTCGCCTCGACCGCGCTCACCGCGTTCAACGACGCCATCCTCCGGGTGGCGTTCGAACGGGGGCTGGGGGTGGTCGACCTCCGGACGGTCTGCGCCGACCCGGCCGACTACGCCAACCCGATCGAGCCCTCGTCGGTGGGGGGCGCCAAGATCGCCCGGGCGATCGCGGCGGCGGTGGGCGCCCGGCGGCTCGAGCCCGTGCCCAGCCTGGTGATCGCCCGCCCGTGACCGGGGCCGCGAGGGAACCCGCCGCCGGGCCGGGCGGTCACACGCCGCCCGCCCGCGCGTCTAGGGGATGATGGGGGAGACCGACGCCACCGACGGATTCGAGCGCCTCCGCCCGCGGCTCTTCGGGATCGCCTACCGGATGCTCGGCTCGGCGGACGACGCCGAGGACGTGGTGCAGGAAGCGTATCTCCGCTGGCACCGGGCGGAACGGGAGGAGGTCCGCGCCCCCGAGGGGTGGCTGGTGGCGGTGGTCACCCGGCTCTCGATCGACCGGCTCCGGCGCCTCAAGACCGAGCGGGAGGCCTACGTGGGGAGCTGGCTGCCGGAGCCGGTCGCGCTGCCGGAGGAGCCGGGTGCCGACCGGGAGAGCGAGCTGGCCTCGGATCTCTCGCTGGCGTTCCTGCTCCTGCTCGAGCGCCTGGCGCCGGAGGAGCGGGCCGCCTTCCTGCTCCGCGAGGTGTTCGACGCCGACTACGCCGAGATCGCACGGGTGCTGGAGAAGAGCGAGGCGGCGTGTCGCCAGATGGTCCACCGGGCCCGGGAGCGGATCCGGAGCGGGCGGCCCCGGTTCCGCGCCCCCGCCGAAGCGAAGGAGCGGCTCCTGGGTCGCTTTCTCGCCGCGCTGGCGGAGGGGAACAAGGACGAGCTCCTCTCCCTCTTCACCGAGGACGCCGTCTTCGTCAGCGACAGCGGCGGCAAGGTGCCGGCGGCGCGGAACGTCCTCGTGGGCCCGGAGCGGATCGTCCGTTTGTTCCTCGGCATCGAGCGCAAGTATCGCGGGCTCATCACCCATCGACTCGGCGTGGTGAACGGCGAGCCCGCCGTGCTCACCTACGCCGCCGGCCGGCTGGCGCACGTCACGTCGTTCGCGATCGAGACGCCTGGTGGGGACCCGGGGGGGCGAGCGGCCGAGGGGCGGATCGCGGCGGTGTACCGGGTGCTCAACCCCGACAAGCTCGCCCGCGTAGCGCGGGCCGTCGGTGCGATGACCTTCGGGACCGACGGCCCGGGCGGGGGTCAGGCCGCGGCCGACGTCGCCGTCTGGTAGCCCGCGGGCCGGTAGCTCCCCGGCACCGTGCGGAAACTCACCGCCAGCCGGTTCCACATGTTGATCGCCACCACCGCCAGGGTGAGGTTCACCAGCTCCTCCTCGTCGAAGTGCCGGCGGACCTCCTCGTAGACCTCGTCCGGCACCCCGGTGCGGCCCACGTCGGTCACCGCCTCGGTCCAGGCCAGCGCGGCCCGCTCCTTCGGGGTATAGTAGGGCGTCTCCCGCCAGACCGGCACCGAGTAGATCCGCTGCTCGCTCTCCCCGAGCAGCCGGGCGTCCTTGCTGTGCATGTCGACGCAGTAGGCACAGCCGTTCATGTACGAGGCGCGGAGCTTGACCAGATGGAGCAGCTTGGGGTCGAGCCCCGAGCCCCGCACGTACTGCTCCACCCCCATCACCGCGGCGATCGCGGCCGGCGACACGCGGGTGTACTCGATCCGTGGCGTCATCGTGTCCTCCATGGTCCGACGTTCGACGTGGGGGACCGTGTCCCCTTCCGCCATCCCAGACGCGCGAGGCGCACCGGCGTGACAGGCCGGCGGCGAGGCACCCGGCACATCGGGCGGCCCGCTCGTCCCGGTGCCGGTCCCGCTCGCCCCGGACGGGTTGTCAGGGGAGGCGCGCCGCGCCAGCTTGGGCCCCTCGCTCGATCCGGAGACCGCGCCATGCGACGCCGCTTCGCCCGCGCCGTGCCAGGCCTTGCCCTCGCCTGGGCCCTGCCGGCCACGACCATCGCCGCCCAGGCCGCCGCTCCCGGCGACTGGCCGGCCTACGGCCGCGACCCCGGCGGGAGCCGCTACTCGCCGCTCGCGCAGCTCACGCCGGCGAACGTGAACCGCCTCGAGCGGGCCTGGGTGCATCGGACCGGCGATCTCCTCGCGGGGCGCGGGCGCTTCCAGTCCACGCCGATCATGGTGGACGGCACGCTCTACCTCTCGAGCCCGCTGGGCCGGGTGAGCGCGCTCGATCCCGCCACCGGCCGGGAGCGGTGGACTTTCGATCCCGGGGTGCGGCTCGACGGCGACTACGGCGACTTCGCCAACCGCGGCGTGAGCACCTGGCTCGACCCCACGCGCGCGGCGGGCGCGTCCTGCCGGCGCCGGATCTACATCGCCACGATCGACGCGCGGCTCATCGCGCTCGACGGCGCCACCGGCCGGCCGTGCGCCGACTTCGGCGCCGGCGGCACGGTGTACCTGGGGCGCGAGCTCGATCTCCCGCCCGCCTACGCCGGGGAGTACCAAGTCACCTCGCCGCCGGCCGTGGTGGGGGATCTCGTGATCGTGGGTTCGGCCATCGCCGACAACCAGCGCACCGACGCGCCGAGCGGCGTGGTGCGCGCCTACGAGGCGCGGACCGGCCGACTCCGCTGGCGCTGGGATCCGATCCCCCGGAGTCCCGCGGACTCGGCCTGGACGACGTGGACCGACGGCCGGGGCGCGCCCGCCGGCCGGCGGACCGGCGGGG
>DATLZT010000021.1:0-9229 GCA_035573835.1 Gemmatimonadales bacterium | reverse complement strand
CGCCGCGCCCGCTGCTCCCCCGCGCCCCGCGCCGGCGGCGCCAGCGCCCGCGGCCGGGGCCGCGCCGGGGGCGATCACCCACCCGGCGGTCGAGCCCTGGGAGGGCGATCGGGTGGAGCCGTGGTCGCGGATCCGCAAGCTCACCGCCGACCACATGATCATGTCGCGCCGGGTCTCGGCGCACGTGAACAGCTTCTTCGAGATCGACTACACCCGGGTGGCCCAGCTGCGCGCGAAGAAGAAGGCCGAGTACGCGGCCCGCGGGGTGAACCTCACCTACCTCGCGTTCATCGCCAAGGCGGTGGCGGACAACCTCCGCCAACACCCGGTGATCAACGCCGCGGTCTCGGGCGACGCCACCATCTTCCGGCGCGACATCAACATCGGCATCGCGGTGGCGCTCGACTGGGGGCTCATCGTCCCGGTGATCAAGCACGCCGACGAGCTGTCGCTCCTCGGCATCGCGCGGGCGATCAACGATCTGGGCGAGCGGGCCCGGCAGAAGAAGCTGAACCCGGACGAGGTGCAGCGCGGCACGTTCACGATCACCAACCCCGGGGTCTTCGGCTCCTACGCCGGGACGCCCATCATCAACCAGCCCCAGGTGGCCATCCTCGGCGTGGGCGCCATCGAGAAGCGGCCGGCGGTGGTCACGGTGGACGGGACCGACACCCTGGCGATCCGCACCATGGGCATGCTGGTCCTGGCGTACGACCACCGGATCGTGGACGGGGCGGACGCCGACAAGTTCATGCGGGACGTGAAGCACACCCTGCAGCACTTCCCGGAGAGCGCGGTCTGACGGCGGCATGCGCCGGGCGTTGAGCGTCTCGCGCGTGGCGGTGGCGCCGGAGCGGGAGGCCGACTACCTCGCCGCGGTGGGGGAGCTGGCGGCCCTGACCGCGCGGCGGGGCGGCCACATCTGGGTGTTCCGCAGCACCCGCGAGCCGCACGTCTTCCTCGAGTTCAGCGAGAGCCCGAGCGCGATGTCGCACCGGGTGCACGCCTCGCGGACCCAGGAGGAGCTCCGGCTCGAGGCCCGCCTCCGCGAGGTGGCCACCTACGCGCCCGGGAGCTGGGATCTCTGGGAGGAAGTTCCCCTCGACGCGCGCCGCGACGCGCGCAGCGACAGGTGACGGCATGCCACGACGGATCATCGAGGTCGACGGGCAGCGTTGGGAAGTGACCTTCACCGGTCGGGTCACCCAATACGACCGGGACGAGTTCGGCCTGGTCTTCACCCGCCTCGACGGCCCGGAGCGGGAGCGGCGGGTCACCCGCTACTCGCCGGTCGGGAGCCGCTATCGGGAGGAATCGCTCCGGGAACTCAGCGACCGGCAGCTCCGCGATCTCCTCGCCACGTCCCAACCCGCATGGACCGCCCCCGAGACGGGGTACCGCCCCTAGCGACGGTCGACCTCCACCTCCACACGACAGCCTCGGACGGCAGCCTGGCGCCGTCGGAGCTGGTGGCGCGGGCACGGGCGGCCGGGCTCGCCGCCATCGCGATCACCGACCACGACACCACGGCGGGCGTCGCCGCCGCGATCGACGCCGGCGCGCGGCTCGGCGTCCGGGTGGTGAGCGGCTGCGAGTTCTCCGTCGCCGCCCCCTGGGGCGAGATGCACCTGCTGGGCTACTTCCTCCCGCTCGATTCGCCGGACCTGGAGGACTTCCTCGCCCGCTGCCGGCGGGATCGGGAGCGGCGGGCGGAGGACATGGTGACCCGGCTCCGGGCGCACGGCGTGCCCATCGAGGTGCGCGACGTGGCCGGGGAGGCCGCCGGCGGCGCCGTGGGCCGTCCCCACGTGGCCCGCGCGCTGCTGCGGCGCGGGGTGGTGGGGACGGTCGAGGAGGCGTTCGACCGGTTCATCGCCCGGGGGCGGCCCTGCTTCGTGGAGAAGCGCCTCCCGGCGTTCGCCGAGGTGGCGGACCTGGTCCATCGCCTGGGGGGCGTGGTATCGGCCGCCCACCTGGGCGAACGGGGCACCCGGGCGGCGCTGCGCCGGTTCCAGGCCGAGGGCCTCGATGCCGTGGAGACCCGCCACCCGGCGCACCATCCCGACCGGTGCGCCTGGCTCACCGAGAGCGCGCTCGCGTTGGGCCTGCTCCGGACCGGCGGCAGCGATTGGCACGGCGATCCGGCCGGCGGGTATTCACTCGGCTCCCAGGACGTTCCCATCGATTGGCTGGAGGCGCTGGAGGATCGGCGCCCGGCCAGAGCCACGGAGGCGTCATGACGATCCCGTTGGCCGTCGGTACCCGGGCACCCGACTTCGCCGCCCCGGGCTCCGACGGCGCGACCCACCGGCTGAGCGAGCTCCTCGCGCGCTCGCGGGTGCTGCTGGTGTTCTACCCGGGGAACAACACCCCGGGCTGAAACCGGCAGCTCTCCGCCGTGCGCGACGAGATCGGACAGTATCGTGAGCTGGACGTCGTCCCCTTCGGGGTGAATCCCGCCTCGGCCGACGAGCACGCGGCGTATGCCCGGCGGCTCCGCCTCCCCTTCGTGCTCCTCTCGGATCCCGGGCGGGACGTCGCCCGGCGCTACCAGGCGCTCCGCCCCGACGGCGACGAGATCGTGCGGACGGTGTACCTGATCGACAGGGACGGCGTGATCCGGTACGCCCAGCGGGGCGCCCCGGGGGCGTCGCTGATCCTGGAGCCGTTGCGCCAGGGGAGGACGTGAGCCCGATGCCAGGCTTGGACTTCGCGGGGCGGGTCGTCCTCGTCACCGGGGTGGGACGCGCGGGGCAGATCGGTCACGCCGTGGCGGGCGCCTTCGGCAGGGCCGGGGCCAAGCTGGTGGTTTGCGACCGGAACGCGGTCGGGGTGAGCGAGCGGGCCCGGGAATTCGTCGCCCTGGGCATGGACGCCCGACCGGTGGCCGGCGACCTCACCGAGCCGGACGCCGCCGCACTCGCCGTCGAGTCGGCGCTCAAGCATTTCGGCCGGCTCGACGTGCTGGTGAACGTGGCGGGTGGGCTCGCCGCCAGCGGTCCGATCGAGCGCGCCGATGTCGCGGCGTTCGATCGGGAAATCTCCAGCAACGTGAAGACCGCCTTCCTCATGTGCCGCGCCGCCGTCCCCGCCCTCGCGGCCACTCGGGGCGCCATCGTCAACTTCGCGTCCATCGCCTACTACCGGCCCCAGCGCCACCTGGCGATCTACGGCGCCGCCAAGGCCGCGGTGGCTGGCCTCACCCAGAGCCTCGCGGTCGAGCTCGAGGACCGGGGCATCCGGGTGAACGCCGTGGCCCCCGCCGCGGTCCGTACCGCCGACAACCTGGCCGCCATGGGGGAGGCGGCGGAGCGCTGGGTGGCGATCGAGCGGATCACCGACGCGGTGCTCTTCCTCGCCAGCGACGCCGCGGGGGGGATCACCGGCCACGTGCTGCCGATCGCGGGCGGGGGGGCCTGAACCGGTGCAGCTCGCCGGCCGGGTGGCGCTGGTCACCGGGGCGGGGCGCCGACTGGGACAGGCGCTCGCCCGCGCGCTCGCCGGCCGCGGCATGACGCTGGCGGTGCACCACCATCGCTCGGCGGCCGGCGCCCAGCGCCTGCGGGACGAGGTGGTGGCGGCGGGGGGGAGGGCGGAGTGCTTCGCCGCCGACCTCACCGATGCCGAGGCGGCGCGCCGACTCCCCGCCCGGGTGGTGGAGCGCTTCGGCCGGCTCGACGTCCTGGTGAACTCGGCCGCGGTGATGCGGCGCCTCACCCTGGAGGAGACCACGCCCGAGGCGTGGGACGAGATCCTCGACCTCAATCTCCGGGCGGGCTTCTTCTGCGCCCAGGGGGCGGCGCCCGCGCTCCGGGAGGCCCGGGGGAAGATCGTCAACATCGCCGACGTGGGCGGGCTCGAGGCGTGGCCGCGCTACGCCGCGCACTGCATCAGCAAGGCGGGGGTGGTGATGCTCACCAAGGTGCTGGCCCGCGCGCTGGCCCCCGACGTGACGGTGAACGCCATCGCCCCCGGCGCCGTGCTCCTCCCCGAGGAGTGGGAGGACGACGCCCGACGCCACCTGGAGCGGACCACGCCGCTCCAGCGGCTCGGGAGCCCCGCCGACGTCTGCGCCGCGCTGCTGTACCTGCTCGAAGGGGGCGACTACGTGACCGGTGAGACCATCGTGGTGGATGGAGGGCGCCTGATCCGGTGACGGCCGCACCTGCCCCCGCCGACGCGCCGGTCCGCTTGGGCGAGGTGATCATCATCGGCGGCGGCTGCTACGGGACGTTCTACGCCCGCCAGCTCGCGCAGGCCAAGCGCCGGGGACGGGCCGAATTCGCCCGCCTGCTGGTGGTGGACCGGGACCCCGACTGCCGAGCGCGGCGGGAGCTGGGGGAGGGTGAGGACCGGCGGTTGGTGGTGGCGGACTGGGCCGGGTTCCTCGATGATTACCTGGCCCAGGCGGCGGTCCGTCGGCGGTCGGCCCCGACGGGGCCCGTCGAGGACGTCATCGTCCCCTCGCCGCTCATGCCGCACCTGCTCTATGAGTGGCTGGTGCGGCGGGCGCGCGCCCGCTGGCCCGGCCGCGAGATCGCCACCGCCCCGATGCCGCTCGATCCGGGCACCCCCTACGACGCGGCGGCCCCCGACGGCACCCGGTTCGTTTCCTTCGCCGACTGGCTCTGTCCCACCCACTGCATCGAGCCCGCGATCTGCCCGGTGATCCGCAGTCCCCGGACCTGGGAGATGTCGGATCGGCTGGCCGAGCTCGTCCGCCGGCTGGACCGGCGGCGGCCGACCGTGGGCCCCGTGCTGTTCGTGACCCGCCACCGCGCCTTCGGCGTGGGGGACTTCCCGGTCGCCTCCGTATTGGCGGGCGACGAGCTCGTGGCGGACGCGGGCCGGTCCGGCGATCCGGTGGATGTCCTGGTGGGCACGATCTCGGCCTGCCACGGGGCGGTGAGCCTCCTGCGGCTCGGGGCGGCCTGAGCGCCGGGCGGGAACCGCCGTTGGTTCTATATTTAGGGCGATTTCGAGTTAGGGCGATTCGGGAGCGATCCGGGGGCAGCCGGCCGGGGCGACGCGCAGGTTGCCCCCGCCCGCGCGCGGCACGCCACCGCCAACGCCGAGAGGAGCAATGAACGGGGATCACGAGCTCGATCTGATCATCGTGGGCGCCGGCCCGGCCGGCCTCTGCGCCGCGCTGTACGCCGGCCGGGGCATGCTCCGCGCGGTGGTGCTGGAGCGCGGCGTGCCCGGCGGGGAGCTGCTCAACACCGAGTGGATCGACGACTACCCGGGGTTCGAGCACGTCCTCGGCCGCGAGCTGGCCGAGAAGATGACCGCGCACGCGCTCAAGTTCGGCGCCGACATCCGGCAGGAGAACGTCGAGGGGATCGTCCGCGGGGCCGACGGCGTCTTCGAGGTGACCACCTCCCAGGGCAACGTGTACCGGGCGCCCGCGGTCATCCTCACCGCCGGCGGCACGCCGTCGAAGCTGGGCGTCCCGGGCGAGCTCGAGTACGCGGGGCGCGGGGTCTCCTACTGCGCCGTGTGCGACGGGGCGTTCTTCAGGGGAGACACCATCGCCGTGGTGGGCGGGGGCGACGCGGCGGTCGAGGAGGCCGACTACCTCACCCGCTACGCGGCGAAGGTCTACGTGATCCACCGCCGGGATCAGTTCCGGGCCTCGAAGATCCTCCAGGAGCGGCTCTTCGCCAACCCCAAGATCGAGGTCCTCTGGAACAAGCGAGTGGTGGAGATGCGGGGGGATCCGACCGGGCTCAAGGCGCTGGAGCTGGCGGACACGGTGACCGGCGACCGCTCGACCCTGCCGGTGACCGGCTGCTTCGTCTTCATCGGCTTCAAGCCGAACAGCGGGCTCATCAAGGAGCATTTCGCGCACGACGCCAGCGGGTACATCATCACGGACGACCGGATGATGACCTCCATCCCGGGGCTCTTCGCCGCCGGCGACCTCCGGGTCCAGCTCACCCGCCAGATCACCACCGCGGTCGGCGACGCCACCACGGCCGCCATCGCGGTCGAGAAGTTCCTGGCCGAGCGGAGGTTGCGCGTCGGTGTCTGAGCTCGAGGTCGTGGCGATCCCGAACGGGCAGTTCGTGCAAAACTGCTACCTCGTGGCCGACCGGGCCACGGGGGAGGCCGCGATCATCGATCCGGGGGAGGAGTCCGATCGCTTCCTCGCCGAACTCGGCCGCCGGGGGTGGCGGCTCCGGGCGATCTGGCTCACCCATGCCCACATCGACCACATCCTCGGCGTCGGGGCGGTGCATCGCGCCACCGGCGCGCCGATCCACCTCCATCCCGCCGACCGTCCGCTGTACGACGGGCTCCCGCAGCAGGCGGAGTGGTTCGGCTTGACCGCCGCGCCGCCCCCACCGGTGGATCGCGAGCTCGTCGAGGGGCAGGTGCTCGAGGTTGGGGGCTGCCGGTTCGAGGTGCGGCATACCCCCGGCCACTCACCGGGTAGCGTGAGCCTGGTCGGGCACGGCCGGATCTTCGGGGGGGACGTGCTGTTCAACGGCTCCATCGGCCGCACCGATCTCCCCGGCGGCGACTTCGCCACCCTCATGGAGAGCATTCGACGGGAGTTCCTCTCCCTGCCGGACTCCACGATCGTGCACAGCGGGCACGGACCCGACACGACGGTGGGCGTCGAGCGGCTGACGAATCCGTTCGTCCTGGGGGTCTACCGTGTGGAGTGACGTCGGACGGACCCCGGAGCGGATGCCGCGCGAGCCGGCGGCCGGGTCGCGGCGAACCGAGGGCGCCGGGGAGCGATCGGCCCCGACCTGCCAGCGGTGCGGCTTCTCCGTGACGCCCCGACCCTGGGGCTGCAAGAACCCGTGTCCCAACTGCGGCACCATCTATCCCCTGGGGGACTGCTCCGATTGACGCTCGCCCCGGCGTCACGCCCCGAGCCCGGGCCGACCGCAGGGCGGACGTGGATCCCGGCGCGGGAGGCGGCCGGCACGGGGGATCGTCCGCTCGATCTCTCCCGGGCCGAGCTCCCGCCGGTCCAGCGCCCCCGGGCCCGGCTCGCGGTGCTCGACGTGACCGAGTTCTTCGGCGAGACCAGCGGCGGGGTGAAGACCTACCTCCTCGAGAAGGAGCGGTACGTCGCGGCCCGGTCGGCGCTCCGGCAGGTGCTGGTCGTCCCGGGTGCGCGTGACGCGCTGGTCGAGCGCGACGGGGTGCGCTGGTACCACCTCCACGGCCCCCGCATCCCTACCCAGCGGCCCTACCGCTTCATGCTGGCCACCCGCACCACCCGCAAGATCATCCGCCACGAGCGGCCCGACGTGGTCGAGGTGGGGAGCCACTTCATGGTGCCGTGGATCGTCCACGGTGCCGCGCGGCCGCTCGGCGTTCCCCTGGTCTGGTTCTACCACAGCAATCTCCCGCGCGTCGTCTGCCACCTCCCCGAGCATGCCGGCCGGCTCCGGCGCCAGGGGGCGGAGCTCGCCTGGGGCTACGTCCGGCGCCTGAGCCGGCTGTTCCTCGCCACCCTGGTGACCTCGGACTTCTCGCGGCGGGATCTCGAGCGCGCCGGTGTCGAGAACGTGGTGCACGTGCCGCTCGGCGTCGACCTCGACCGTTTCCACCCGCGGCGCCGCGCCCGCGCGGCGGAGACCCGCCGGGCGCTGGGGCTGCCGGAGGGCCCGCTCGCGCTCTACCTGGGCCGCATGGCCCGCGAGAAGCACCTCGGACCGCTGCTCGCGGCCTGGCCCGAGGTCGAGCGTCGCACCGGGGCCCATCTGGTCTTGGTGGGCGACGGACCCTCCCGCCGGTACTACCAACGCCGCGTCCGTGCCCGGCGGGTCATCTGGCGGCCCTACGAGACGGACCGCGAGCGGCTCGCCGACCTCCACGCGGCGGTCGACCTCTACATCTCGCCCTGTCCGATCGAGACCTTCGGCCTGGCCGCCCTGGAAGCCTTCGCCAGCGGGACGCCCGTGCTGACCCCGGACCAGGGGGGCGTGGCCGAGCGGGTCCGTGCCTCGGGCGCCGGGGGGCTCTATCCGGTGGGCGCCGTCGCCGAGCTGGCCGAGACCGCCATCCGCCTTCTCCAGGGGGATCCGGCGGCGCTCGGCGCCCGGGGGCGGAGCTTCGCCGAGCGGCACCACTCCTGGGATCTGGTCTTCGACCGGATCTTCGACACGTACGCCCGGCTCCTGGGGCGATGACGCTCCTCGTCTCGATCCACGACGTCACCCCGGCGCTCCGGGCCGGCGTCGAGACGCTCTGGGCGCTCTGCCAGCCTCGCGGCGTCCGGCCGGCGCTGCTGGTCGTGCCTGACTGGCACGGCCAGTGGCCGCTCGAGCGGCACCCTGATTTCGTCGACTGGCTCCGGGCCCGTGCGGATGAGGGCGCCGAGATCGTCCTCCACGGCGAGCGCCACGACGAGGTCGGGCTCGAGCGGACCTGGTGGGACCATCTCCGCGCCTGGGGGCGCACCGCGAGGGAAGGGGAGTTCCTCACCCTCGACCGCGAGGCGGCGCGGGAGCGGATCGCCCGGGGGCTCGCCCGGCTCCGCGCGCTCGGACTCGAGCCGGTGGGCTTCGTGCCTCCCGCGTGGCTCGCCCGCGAGGACGGACTCGCCGCCGCGGGCGACTGCGGGCTCCGCTTCGCGGAGGACGAGCGGAGCGTCCGGCTCTACCCGAGCGGTGGCCGGGTCCCCGCGCCGGCCTGGCGATGGAGCACCCGACGCCGCCATCGGGCCTACGGCTCGGCGCTCGTGAGCGAGGGCCGGTGGCTCTTCCAGCGCCGCGCGTCCGTGGTGCGGCTCGCCCTCCATCCGCCGGACGTCTCCCACCCCGTCACCGCGCGCGCGGCGGTGCGGGCGCTCGATCGGCTCCTCCGGATCCACCGGCCGACGCGGTACGCCGACCTGGCGGCCTGATCCGCGCTCCGCCGCGCTCCCGCCCATGCGACTCACCCTCCTTCAGGCCCACCTGATCTGCCTCGGCCTCGTGGCCCTGGATCTCGCCGCCCGGGCATGGCGGATCCAGTGGCTCCTCCGCGGACTCGGCCATCGGGTGGGCTTCGGCGAGATGTTCGCCGTCAACGCGTACGGCGAGGCGGCGTGCGCGCTCACGCCGCTCAGGGTGGGCGGCGAGCCGGCGCGGCTCGCCGCGATGTCGCGGGCGCGGGTGCCGGCCTCGGCCGCGCTGGTGGCGATCGGCTACGAGGTGCTCGCGGCCTGGCCGGTGGTGCTGCTCGTGGCCGGATGGCTGGTGTGGCGCCACGCGCCCGCCTG
>DATLZT010000020.1:0-19930 GCA_035573835.1 Gemmatimonadales bacterium | reverse complement strand
GGCCGCGCCCCGCGCGGGTGCGGCCACCGACACGGCGGCGCGGGCCCTGGGCCCCGCCGTCCCGGCCGATACCGCCGCCGCGCCGGTGGACACCGTCCCCATCACCTCGCCGCTGTACACCTACGGCGTGAGCACCCGAGGCGCCCGGCTGGCGACCGCATGGCTCGACCAGTATCCCTCGATGGCGGGCGGTCGTCGGGGCGGTCCCGCCCAAATCCTCCCCGACGGGAGCGAGGTGTTGGGGCTCACCCTGGTGGCCGGGGCCGACACCGTGCGGCTCGACCGGTGGGACTTCACCCCGTCCGCCGACTCGCTCGCGGTGGCGGGCGCACCGGCCCGGCTCACCCTCACCGCGGCCCGGGGGGCGCTCGGCGTGGAGCTCGCCTACACCTTCCATCCCGACGACTACCGGATCGACGTGCGCGGTCGCGTGAGCGGGCTCGGCCCCGAGGGGGGACTACTCCTGGTGGGGCTCGGGCCCGGCCTCCGGAACACCGAGGCCGACTCGGTCGAGAACGCCCGGGCCCTCAGCGTAGTGGTGAAGGACGACGAGTCCACCGCCTATCCCTTCGCCGACCTCGAGCCGGGGCAGCCCGCCACCTGGAGCGGGCCGTTCGACTGGGTGGCGGTCAAGTCCAAGTACTTCGTCACCGCCGTCCTGGCGCTCGACTCGACCCGCCCGCGGATCAGCGGCGCCACCGCCGCGGCCCCCGCCACGGCGGGCAAGGATCCGGCGCTGGCGGACGTCCGGCTCAGTATCCCGGTGACCGCGCGGGGCGACTTCGGCTACACCGTCTACGCCGGTCCGATGGAGTATCCCCGGCTCCGGGCGTTCGGGCACGACTTCGACGACGTGAATCCGTACGGCTGGCCCGGCTTCCGGACCATCATCCGCGCCGTCTCCATCCCGGTGCGCGCCTTCCTGGTCTGGATGCACGACCGGCTCGGCATCGCCTACGGGGTGGGGCTGATCGTCTTCGGCATCCTGGTGCGGATCGTCCTCTGGCCCCTCAACCAGAAGGCGATGCGGGCCAGCATGGCCATGCAGGCCATCCAGCCGGAGCTCAAGGCGATCCAGGAGCGGTACAAGGACAACCCGCAGCAGCTGCAGCAGGAGGTCTTCAAGCTCTACCGGGAGCACGGGGTGAACCCGTTCGGCGGCTGTTGGCCGATGCTCCTCCCGCTGCCGATCCTCTTCGCGCTCTTCTTCGTGTTCCAGTACACGATCGAGCTGCGCGGCGCCCCGTTCCTGTGGATCCCCGACCTCTCGCGCCCCGACCCGTACTACATCATCCCGATCCTGATGGGGCTCTCGATGTACGTGGTGACCCGGGTCGGGCAGATCGGCATGGAGCCCAATCCGCAGATGAAGATGATGCTCTACGTCATGCCGATCATGATGACCGTGCTGCTCCTCAACTTCGCCGCGGGGCTCAACCTCTATTACGCGGTGCAGAACGTGGCCAGCATCCCGCAGCAGTGGCTCATCGCGCGGGAGCGGCAGCGGCGGCAGGCTCCCCAGCCCAAGCCGGAGGCCCGGAGCAAGCCGCCAGCGGGTGGCCGGCCGGCGGGTGGGCGCGGCCCCGGCCGCCGGAAGTGAGCCACAGCCCATGGGCGTGAGGCGCGGGGGCTCCGGCATCGGAGCCCCTTCGCATATCCTGGCTCGCGCGGCTTGACGCTCGCGCCTTAGTTTCCGGTATGCTCGCCGACCCGATCGCCGCCCTCGCCACGCCGCCCGGCCGGAGCGCCCTGGCGGTGGTCCGCTTGGGCGGCGACGGTGCCTTCGACGTGGCGAGCCGGGTGATCGAGCGCTTCCGGGTCGTCCCCCGCCGCGCCACCCTCGCCACCTTCCGAGACTCCTCGGGCGAGGCGATCGACCGGGGGATCTACGTGGTCTATCCCCGCCCTGCGAGCTACACCGGCGAGGACATGGTGGAGCTCACCTGTCACGGCGGGCTCCTGGTCCCGCGGCGGCTCCTGGCGGCACTCCACGCCGCCGGCGCCCGTCCGGCCCATCCCGGGGAGTTCACCCGGCGGGCGGTGCTCAACGGCAAGCTCGACCTGGTGCAGGCCGAGGCGGTGGGGGACCTCATCGACGCCACCGCGCCCGCCCAGGCGCGGGCCGCGCTCCGGCAGCTCGACGGCGGGCTCACCCGACGGCTCGAGGGGCTCCGGTCGGCGCTGCTCGAGCTCCAGGCGCTCCTGAGCTACGACGTCGACTTCCCCGAGGAGGACGACGGACCGGTGTCGACCGAGCGGCTCCGGGCCGCGCTCGACGACGTCGCGGCCCGGATCGACCGGCTGCTCGCCACCGCGCCCGCGGCGGAGCGACTCCGCGAGGGGGCCCTGGTGGTGCTCGCGGGACCGCCCAACGTCGGCAAGTCGTCCCTCTTCAACGCCCTGCTGGGCGCCGAGCGGGCGCTCGTCGCCGAGGTGGCCGGCACCACCCGCGACGCGATCGAGGCCCACGCCGACTTCCTCGGCTGGCCGATCCGGCTGGTCGACACCGCCGGGCTCTGGGAGGCGCCGAGCCCGCTCGACCGGTTGGGCGTCGAGGTGAGCCGCCGCTACATCCACGCGGCCGACCTGGTGCTACTGTGCGCCGACGCCGGCGGGGAGGGATCGGGACCGACGCGGGCGGTGGACTGGGCCGCCGGGGTGGAGGAGTCCCGGGTGCTCCGGGTCCTCACCAAGGCCGATCTCCTTCCCCCCGGGGGATCGGCCGGGGACGGCGCGGCGGCGAACGGCCTCCTCCCCGTCTCGGCCCTCACCGGCCAGGGGCTCGATCGGCTCCGGCGCGCGGTGGCGGAGCGGGTCTTCGCCGAGCAGCTCGCCCTGGCCGACCTCGAGCCCGGGCTCACGCGGGAGCGGCACCGGGTGGCATTGGCCCGCGCGGCCGGGGCGCTGGCGGGAGCGCGGCCCCATCTCGAGCCGGGGGGCGAGCCGGTCCTGGCCGGGTTTCACGTGCGGGAGGCGACGCTCGCGCTCGACGAGCTCCTGGGCACGGTGGACATCGAGGACGTGCTGGCCCGAGTGTTCGCCAACTTCTGCGTGGGGAAGTGAGAAGAAGTGAGCAGGAGGGATCCGACCGATGCCCGACCCCGTCATCGCCTGGCACCCCGCCGCCGCCGCGGCGCTCACCGCGGCGGCCACCTCGCAGCACGCGGTGCTCCTCGCCTTCTGGGCCCCCGGCTGACTCGGTTGCCGGGCGATGGATACCGTGACGTATCCCGATCGATCGGTGGTGGAGCTCGTCAACAGTCGCTTCGAGGCGGTCCGACTCGAGGTGACGGGCAAGGACCCCGCGGTGCGCGAGGTGGCGCGGCGGTACCGGCTGCTCTGGTCGCCGGGGTTCGTGGTGCTCGATCCGCGGGGCGAGGAGCTGCGCCGCTTCCTGGGCTACCAGCCGCCGCGCGACTTCGTGGCCGAGCTGCGGCTGGCGCTGGGCAAGGTCCACCTGCTCCACCGGCGCTACGCCGAGGCGTACGAGGACTTCCGGGCGGTGGCCGACCTCGATCCGCCGGCGCCGGTGACGCCCGAGGCGCTCTACTGGGCGGGCATTGCCGCGTACCGGCGGGACGGGCGGCCGCTCGACTTCCTGCGGGAGTACTGGGAGGAGCTGCGGGTGCGGTTTCCCGGGAGCCGTTGGTGGACCCACGCCGACGTGTTCGGCCCGGAGGGGCCGGGCCGCGTCCCGTGAGCTAGGCGGCGGGAGGCTCGTCGGGGGGGCGCTTGTGGCTGCCGTCGCAGAAGGGGCGGGTCTTGGAGCGGCCGCAGCCGCAGAGCTTCACCACCCCGGGGTGTTTGGCGGGAGGCTGGGGGATCTCGTTGCCGTCGCGATCCCGGATGATGACGGGGCCCTCGATGACGATGGTGCCGCGGGGCTTCACCGTGATCTGGATCGGGCGCGGCTCCGGGCCCTCCGAGCTCATGCCGTCTGGACCCCGTGGGCCTCGTTCTCGGCGAGCTGGAACTCGCGGTCCGGGGCCCGGAGCGCCGCGGCGATGCCGATCCGCCGCACCAGCGGCTCGGCCATCCGATAGCCGAGGTAGTAGCCGGACCGCTCGGGGAGGACCCGGCCGGCCACCAGGCGCGCGGCGGGGCTCATGCCGCCGGAAAGATAGCGCAGCCGGAGCCCGAGGCCGGTGCGGTCCAGCTCGGGCTCGACCGCGCGCCGGAGGAAGGCCTCGAGCTCCCGCAGGCGGTGGTACTGCCGGCGAGGGTAGCCGAAGTAGTCGGCGGCGTCGAAGCCCGGCGCCACCGCCTGGGCGGCGTGCACCGCGAGCCCCTCGTTGATGAGGAGCTCCCGCAGCGTGGCCCGACTCCCGGTCTGCCAGTAGTCGTAGTAGCCGCCCGCTTCGGCCACCAGGCGCCGGAGGTCGCTGGCGCTCTGGGGCGAGGTGTAGCGCACGGCGTGCGCCACCTCGTGCCCGATCCAGAGCGGGATGAGCTCGGGCGAGAGGCCCATGCCGTAGGTCTGGGGATTGGCGCGGCCGGTGAAGTGCTCCAGGCAGATGAAGGCCACGCCCCGCCCGTGGACCACCAGCTCGCCGGCGTTGGCGGCGCCCACGCCGACCATCAGGTAGCAGTCCACCGGCCGATCGACCTCCAGCGCGTCCTCCGCCCGGGCCAGGGCCTCCTCCGCCAGCTGCACCACGTCGACCCGCTCCAGGAGCTCGAGCAGATCGCTCCGGTCGGCGCGCAGCGCGTCGGCGATGACGCCGGCCGCGGGCGGGCTGTCGAGATCGAGGACGTAGTTGTGCCAGTAGGCGGACAGGACCGGGCGATGCGCGTCGAGGTACTGGCGGAACGCCGCTTCGGGATCCGCGGCTTTGAGGACGGCGAAGAACTCGGGCAGGAGGTTGATCAGCACGAGCCACAATATCGGCGGTTCGTGCGGGATCGCAAGGGCTTGACGCTCAGTGGAGCTGCTGCTTCTTGCGGTGCGAGACTTCGTCGAGGAAGCGCCGCTCTTCGGCGGTGAGGCTCGCGAGGCCGCTCGCGCTGATCTTGTCGAGCACGCGGTCGATCTCGGCCTGCTCCCAGTCGCCGTCGGCGCGCTGCACCGAGCGGACCGGGGTCACCGTCTGGGGTTCGGACTCCCGGGAATTGCTCTGCACCATGACCATGCGCTCGATCGGGGGCCGACGCGGCGCGCTCCGCCGCCGATCGCGGGAGAAGCCCTGGAGTCGGAAGAAGAGATAACCCGAGACCAGGCCGCCGAGGTGGGCGAGGTGGGCCACGTCGCTGTGGGGGACCAGCACCGCCCAGGCCAAGTTCCAGATGGCGGCGATGGTGACGAGCGTCTTGGCCTCGATCGCGATCGGGAGCGGGAAGAGCACGATCTTGGCGTCGGGCCAGTAGCGCGCGAAGGCGAGGCCCACGCCGAGGATCGCGGCCGAGGCGCCGACGAAGGGGTGGACGACGAGGACGGTCGAGGCGAGGAGCGCCAGGAGCGCCGCGCCGATCCCGCAGTAGAAATAGTACAGGATGAACGCCCGGCTCCCCATCCGCTCCTCCACCGCCGAGCCGAAGATGAAGAGACCCAGCAGGTTGAAGGCCAGGTGGAGGAGCCCGGCGTGGACGAACATGTAGCTCACGAACGTCCACGGCCGCTCCAGGGCCCCGGCGGGGGCGAAGCCCAGGAAGGCGAGGAACCGCTCGTCGACGAACACCGTGAGCCGGAGCAGCAGCACGACCGCGTTGGCGATCATGAGCCGCCCGACCCACGGGGTGACCCGGAACGGGGACGACGAGCTGGTCATGGATGCGTTTTCCCTATTGGCTTTAACTCAATCGTCGACGCGATTGTTCCCCTGCCTGGGGTGACGCGCGGACCGGCAGATCCGCTCACACAGCGTCGGGAAATCGATCCCGGCCGCCCGCGCCGCCTGGGGCAGCAGGCTGGCCGACGTGAGCCCCGGGAGGGTGTTCACCTCCAAACACGACAACTCCCCGCCGGGTGTCAAGCGAAAATCCACCCGCGAGTAGCTGCCCAGCTTGAGGGCCCGATGGGCCCGGAGGGCGAGCCGGCCGCACTCGGCCGCCACCTCCGCCGGGAGATCGGCCGGGAAGATCTCCCGCGACATGCCGGGCGTGTACTTGCACTCATAGTCGAAAATCTCGTGCCGCGGGATGATCTCGCCCACCGGCAACGCCTCCCCTTCCAGTACCCCGACGGTGAGCTCACGACCCGGGACGAACGCCTCCACCATCACCTCGTCGTCGTACCGGAAGGCCAGCGCCACGGCCGCCTCGAAATCCTCCGGCCGCTTCACCACGGTGAGGCCCACCGTGGAGCCCTGCTTCGAGGGCTTCACGACCACCGGCCACCCCAGTCGCCGCTCCACCTCGGCGGCCGGGACCGGCGCCATGAGCCAGTCGGCGGTGGGGACCCCGGCCGCCCGGAAGAGGCGCTTCGATACGTCCTTGTCCATGGCCAGGGCGCTGGCCAGCGGCCCGCTCCCGGTGTAGGGCACCCCGATGACCTCAAGGAGGGCCTGGAGGGTGCCGTCCTCCCCCACCCCCCCGTGGAGGGCCAGGAAGAGCACGTCCGCCTCCCGGACCGCCGGGAGGTCGCTCAGCCCGGCGAGGAGGAGCCCGCGCTCCAGCTCGCGCAGGTGCTCGATCGGCGGTGGGACGGCGCCGACCGCCGCCTGGAGGACGCTCCCCTCCTCGTGCTCGGGGATATACCCGCGGGCGGTGTCGACCACCCGCACGGCGTGGCCGCGCCCGCGCAACGCCCCGACGACCTGGACCGCCGACGCGATGGCCACGTCGCGCTCGGCCGAGGTGCCGCCGGTGAGTACGGTGACGTGCATAGGTGCCGGGTGCTCGGTGTCAGGGGTCAGCTGCCGGCGGTCGGGCTCCACGGGCAGCCGGGTGGGGTCGAGGGTCCGTCGGTCGCTGCAGGGACCGGATCCCAGGCGCCGGGGCCGTCCCGCAGACATCGGAACGGCGGGTACGCATGGGCGTCAGGGGCACCCGTGACCGGCGCCTGCCCGCTCGCTCACCTCGTCCCGATCAGCTGCTGGAGCACGTCGTAGCGGCTCACGATCCCGATCAGCTTGCCGTCCTTCTGGACCAGCGCCGCGGGGCTCTCGCGGGTGAGGATCGGCGCCAGCCGATCGGTCGGCGTCGAGGCGTCGACGACCGGGAACGGCGGGTCCATGACCTCGCGCACCGGACGATCCAGCAACGCGGGCTGGGCCAGCGCCCGGGTCATCAGGGTGCCCTCGATCAGCGCACCGACGCACTCCCCCTCGTCCAGCACCGGGATCTGGCTCACTTCCCAGGTGCTCATGAGGTTGAGCGCCTGCCGCACCGCGGCCGCCGGCGCCACGCTCACGAGCGGGGGCGCGTTGGTGTGGCGACGGGCCAGGAGCTGCTCGACGGTCACCCGCGGCGCCTCGAGCATCTGGTTCTCCTGCATCCACTCGTCGTTGAAGAGCTTGGACAGATAGCGCTCCCCGGTGTCGGCCAGGATCGTCACCACGCAGGCGTCCGGGTCGTCGATCTCCCGGGCCACCTGGAGCGCGACCGTCACGTTGGTGCCCGACGAGCCCCCCACCAGGATCCCCTCCTCCCGGGCCAGCCGCCGGGCCATGTGGAAGGAGTCGCGGTCACTCACCTGGCGGAACTCGTCCACGCAGTCGAACCAGATCGTGCTCGGGATCTTGTCGCCCCCGATCCCCTCGACCTTGTAGGGATGCCCCTCGCCCAGGCTGGCGGTCCGGTGGTAGTGGGTGTAGAGCGAGCCCACCGGATCGCTGGCGATCACCCGGATCGCCGGGTTCTTCTCCTTGAGGAACTTCCCCGCCCCGCTCACCGTCCCGCCGGTTCCCGCCCCCGCCACGAAGTGGGTGACCCGCCCCTCGGTCTGGGTCCAGATCTCCGGCCCGGTGGTCCGGTAATGGGCCTCCGGGTTCACCTGGTTGTAGAACTGGTTGGCCAGGATCGCGCCCGGGGTCTCCTTGACGATCTGCTTGGCCTTCATCACGTAATTGTCGGGGTGGTCGGGCGGCACCGCCGTGGGCGTGATCACCACCTCGGCCCCGAAGGCCTTGAGCAGCCGCACCTTCTCCTGCGACATCTTGTCGGGCATGGTGAAGATGCAGCGGTAGCCCTTGAGCGCGGCCGCGATGGCGAGGCCCACGCCGGTGTTGCCCGAGGTCCCCTCCACGATCGTCCCGCCCGGTTTGAGCTCGCCCCGCCGCTCGGCGTCCTCGATGATGGCGAGGCCGATCCGGTCCTTTACCGACGCGCCGGGGTTCATGAACTCGGCCTTGCCGTAGACCGGGGTCCGGATCCCCGCCGCCACCCGCTGGAGGCGGATGAGCGGGGTCCAGCCGATCGTCTCCAGCACCGACTGATACGGTGTGCGATGGGGCGCCGTCATGGCTTCGCTCCCCCGGACTTGGGGTGGCGGAAATGCACCGGCTGGAGGAACGTGGCGGCCGTCGGCGCGCCGTCCCGGAGCGCCGGGGCGAAGCGGAGCCGGGGCGCGGCCTGGAGCGCCGCGGAGTCGAGCGCCGGGTAGCCGCTCGACTCGGCCACCCGCGTGGAGTCGGGCACCACGGTGCCCCGCTCGTCGACGAAGAGCCGCAGCACGACCTTCCCCTCGATGCCCTGCTCGAAGAGCGCCGGCGGGTACTCCACCGGCGAGTCGGCGTTGAGGGCCACCGGGGGCGAGTTCGTCGCCGGATCGGCGGCCGTCGCCGGGGGCACCTTGACCGCGTTGCCGCCCGCCTCGCCGCAGGCGGCGAGGAGCGCGAGCGGCGCGCCGAGAACGCCGGGGAACCGAGACCGTAACGCCATCGTGGACGCCTCTCGAGGTGTCGAGGTGGCGGGGCGAGCCCTCACCCGCGCTCGCGGGACGCCGCGGCGCGGCGCTGGAGCTCCGCCAGCCGGTTGAGCGCCTCGAGCGGGGTGAGCGCGTTGACGTCGAGGGCGCGCAGCTCCTCGACCATCGGATCGGGGGCCGGCGGCTCGCCCCGCTCGGCGAAGAGCGCAAGCTGCCCCGGATCGCGCGTGGGCGGCCGCCCGGGGACCACCCGGTGATCGCCTTCCAGGGTGGCGAGCACTTCCTCGGCCCGGGCGATGACCCGGGCGGGGAGGCCGGCGAGCTGCGCCACGTGGATGCCGTACGAGCGGTCGGCCGCCCCGGGCTGCAGCCGATGGAGGAAGACCACCGTGTCCCCCGTGTCCCGCACCGCCACCGTGAGGTTCCGGGCGTGCTGGAGCCGCTCCGGGAGCTGGGTGAGCTCGTGGTAATGGGTGGCGAACATCGTCTTGCAGCCGACCCGGTCGTGCAGGTGCTCGGTGACGGCCCAGGCGATCGCCACCCCGTCGTAGGTCGAGGTGCCCCGGCCGATCTCGTCGAGCAGCACCAGGCTCCGCGCCGTCGCGTTGTGGAGGATGGCGCCGGTCTCGCTCATCTCCACCATGAAGGTCGACTGTCCCTGGGCCAGGTTGTCGCTCGCCCCGACCCGGGTGAAGAGCCGGTCCACCACGCCGATCCGCGCCGCCTCGGCCGGCACGAAGGCGCCCATCTGCGCCAGCACCACGCAGAGGCCGATCTGCCGCAGGATGGTCGACTTCCCCGCCATGTTGGGACCGGTGACCAGCAGCACCCGGGCCGCCGGGCTGAACTCGACGTCGTTGGGGATGAACGACTCCCGCGGCATGAGCCGCTCGATCACCGGATGGCGGCTTCCCTTGAGCGCGAGCTCGAAGCCGTGGTCCACCACCGGCCGGACGTAGCGGTGTCGCACCGCGCCGTCGGCGAGCGCGGTCCAGACGTCGAGCCGGGCGAGGGCGCGCGCGGTGCGCTGGATCCGCTCGATCGCCGCGCCCACCCGGGCCCGCAGCGCGGCGAAGAGCTCCCCCTCCCGCGCGGCGATCCGCTCCTCGGCACCGAGGATCTTCTCCTCGTAGGCCTTGAGCTCGGGGGTGACGTAGCGCTCGCCGCTCGCCAGCGTCTGGCGGCGCTCGTACTCCGGCGGCACCCGCGACTTGTGGGTGTGGGTGACCTCGAGATAGTAACCGAAGACCTTGTTGAAGCCCACCTTGAGCGAGGGGATGCCGGTCCGCTCCCGCTCCCGCTCCTGCAGCGCCGCGAGGTACTGCTTGCCGCCGTCGCGGAGCTGGCGCAGTTCGTCCAGCTCGCCGTCGTAGCCGGGCCGGATCACGCCGCCGTCGGCGAGGGCCACCGGCGGCCGGTCCACCAGCCCGCGGGCGAGCTCCGCCGCGAGGTCGCCCAGGGGATCGAGCTCCTCGAGCAGCGCGCCGAGCGCGGTGCTCCGCTCCCGCCCCGCGAGCGAGCGCAGCCCCTCGAGCACGTCGGGCAGCCGCTGGAAGGAGTCGCGCAGGGCGCCGAGCTCGCGCGGCGTCGCGCGGCCGGCGGCGGCGCGCCCGCCCAGCCGCTCGAGGTCCCGCACCCCCTCGAGCGCCTCGCGGATCCGGCCCCGGCCCAGCGTGTCCCGCGCCGCCACCTCCACCGCGTCGAGCCGGCGGTTGATCTCGGCCGGATCGGCGAGCGGGGCGAGGAGCCACTGGCGGAGCAGCCGGGCGCCCATCGGCGTCACGGTGCAATCGATTGCCTCGAGCAGGGTGGCGTTCCGGGTGCCGGCGCGGAGTGGCTCCACCAACTCCAGGTTGCGACGGGTCATCTCGTCGACATGGAGCCGCCCCTCGCTCCGCCGTACTACCGGCCGGGCCAGGTGCGGCAACCCCGCCGGCTGCAGCTCGCCGAGGTAGCGGAGGAGCGCGCCGGCGGCGCCGAGCGCGGGCGCCTCGGTCGACCCGATGCCGAACCCGTCCAGCGAGGCCACCCGGAATCGTCGGGCGATCTCCTCCCGCGCCAGCTCGGCGTCGAACTCCCACCGCTCCCGCCGGGTCTCGAGCACCCCATCGGGGAGCCGGAGCTCGACATCGACCGGAAGCACCACCTCGGCCGCGCCCAGGGCGAGGAGCGCGTCCTCGATGCTCCGGTCGGCCAGCGCCTCGAGCAGGAACTCGCCGGTGCTGAGATCGATGGCGGCGAGGCCGCGGGGGCCGGTTCCCTCGCCCCGCCCCCCCGCAGCGCCCGCCGGCAGGGCCAGCGCCACCAGGAAGTTGTTGCGCTTCCCCTCGAGGTAGCCGTCGTCGAGGAGGGCGCCGGGCGTGATGGTCTCGATCACCTCGCGCCGCACCAGCCCCTTGGCGAGCTTCGGGTCCTCGACCTGCTCGCAGATGGCGACCCGCTGGCCGCAGGCGATGAGTTGCCGCAGATACTCCGTGGCCGCCCTGACCGGCACGCCGGCCATCGGTACCCCGTCGCCGCGGGACGTCAGCGTGATGTTGAGCAGCTTGGAGGCGAGGAGCGCGTCGTCGTAGAAGACCTCGTAGAAGTCGCCCATCCGGTAGAACAGGATCTTGTCCTGGTGGCGGGCCTTGATCTCCCTCCACTGCTGCATGAGCGGGGTGGACACGTCCTGCGTCATGGACCGGTGGGCCTCGACGAGCCGACGGGCGTGGGACGGATGCGATCGCGGGCGAAATATAACCCCGGGTCCGGCCCGGCTCCGCACCACCGGGCGATGCCGGGCCCGGGTATTCCGGCGCGAACGCGCCGGCGCAGCCCGCTACCGTCGGCCCCGCGCGGTCCCGGCGACGCCCCGCCCGGTGAGCCGACCGACGCTCACCACCGCTCGTCGGCCGTAGGGCCGTAGATCGACGGCAGCGGCACGTCGACCAGCCGCAGGTAGACCGTGAGCTGCCCCCGATGATGGATCAGGTGGTTCAGGTGTTGACGGACCACCTCCCCGCGCGGCGCCGTGAAGAGCACCCGCTCCCCGTGCTTGAGCGACCACGGCTCGGCCAGGGCGGGGCCCGTGATCGTGCCGAGCGCCGTGCGGGCGCCCTCCACGTTCCGGTCGAAGGCGCGGAGGAGCGCCTCCGTCGGCTCGAAGCTGTACCCGCCGGCCGCGGCCAGGTCGAAGTGGGGCTCGCGCAGGGTGCTGGCGATCCATCCCGGCATCGACGACACCAACTGCGCCAGGTGGCCGAGGGGGAACGACTTCTCGTGGGGCTTCCAGGCACCCTTCTCCGTCGGAACCCGCTCCAGGAGCCGGCGGGTGGCCGCCATTTCCTGGTCGAACTCCCCGAGCGGGATCGCGGGCTGGCTCATGACGATCCTCCGGTGGCGCGGACACGAAGCGCGGGGCAGCCGGGAGTCGAGGAACTCCTCGGTCGACTGCGCGGTGAGCTCGGAACAGCGCGTCGCCTGCCGCGTCATGCCGGCGTCGCCGATAGTCCCCGTCTCCGCCGGGGAGGACCAGCAGGCGCGCGTCCGGGACGGCCGGGTCGGCTGGACGGCGTGCCCGAGCCGTACGATGTCCCGATCGCCGAGCTGGAGCGCGACGCTGGCCCCGTTGCTGGACCCGAAGACGTCCTCCGCGGACGGCTCGACTTTCCAGCGCGATCACCCGGCGGCGCTCCGCGACGATCGGGAGGAGCCGGCCGAACCTCGGTGCGACAGCGAAGCGGCCCCCGCGGCGCGGCACGAGCGGCACGCCGTCCCGCCGGCCGTGCAGCTCGTCGTACACGGCGACGCCGTTGACCGGGGCACGGCCGGTCGCGATCGGCCGCGGCCGAGGGGACGACACCCTGTCGCCGGAGCGCGGGGCGGCCCCGCGCGTGCGCGCGCGGCGACGGCTACTCCGCCACGACGTACGGGGTGCCGCCGAGCTTCGCCTTGAGCTGGGCGGCCACCGAGGCGGCGCCGCTCCGGCTGGGATAGCGGCCCACGCGCACTCGGAGCAGCCCATCGCTTCCCTGCACCACCCGGCCCTCGAAGCCCGCCGCCTCGAGCCGGCGCACCAGGTCGTCGGCGGTCCGGCGGCTCCGCACCGCGGCGACCTGGACCGAGTAGCCGCCGGCCGTGCCGGCGGGCGCGCTCACGGCGGTCTTCCGTTCGGCGCTGTCGGGCCGGGCGGCGCGGCCCGGCGTGTCCGACCCGGTGCGCGCCACGGTGTCGGCCGTGGCGCTCGCGGCCGGCGCGCCGGCCACGGTGGGCGCCGGGCAACGGCTCTGGTAGAAGCCGAGCTGGTTGCGGAGCTCGACGTCCTCACCCACCCGCTCGAGCCCCGTGGCGAGCCAGCGGCAGGCCGACGCGGTGTCGCGGAGGTCGAAGTACGCCCGGGCGGCCCAGAACGCCACCTGTGGCAGGAGCGGGCTCGACGGATGATCGGTGCGGATCCGCTCGGCCTGGCGCGCCGTCCCCTCCGGGTTGTTCGCCGCATAGTCCATCTGGGCCAGCCGCAGGAGCGCGTCGTCGGCCCAGGCGGAGGCGGGGAACTCGATGGCGACCCGGCGGTCGAGCTGCTCCCGCTCCTGCGCGCTGGTGGCGATGGTGCCCAGGGTGAAGAGGATCTGGGGGTAGAGTGTATCGGTGGCGGGCGTCGCCTGGAGGAGCCGGCTCACGACGGCGCGCGCCGAGTCGCTGGCCCCCTCCTGGGACAGCCGGACCGCGGCGGCGAGCTGCGGATGGTCCTGGGCCGCCAGTCGGCCGGCCGGGCCGCCGGCGGACGCCGCGAGCGCCGCCAGGGCCGAGACCAGGATGAGTCCCCCGTGCCTCACACCCCCGCCGTGCCTCATGCCACCTCCCGCTTCGATTTCGAGGAGAGCGCCAACGTCATGACAAGATCGGCTACCGCCCCGCGCTCGTCGGTGATCCGGGTACCCTTGAGGGCGCGGTCGGCGGCGAGCGCGGCCTCGATGCCGCGGCGGATCCGCGGGGGCGTCCACCGCTCGGCCCAGCGGGTCCAGCGCCGCGCCTCGGCCCTGAAGTCGACCCCGCCCAGCCAGGCGTAGGGCTTCACCCGCTTGAACAGCGCGTCGAGTACCGCCTGCTCCAGGGTGCGGCCCCGGAGGTCGCGGTCGAGGAGGCCGCGGGTCATCCCCACCCCGATCAGCGTGCTCCCGACCGCCGTGACCATCCGCACCCCCGTCGCGCCCGGCTGCTCCAGGATCAGGTCGATCAGCCCCAGCGCCCGGGCGGTGCGGTCGTCGAGCACCGCGTCGCGCCAGTCCCAGAGCGTCTCGCCGTGCCGGACGCCGACGAGGGCGCCCACCTCCTCGACCGTGATCGCGGCGTCGCGGCCGAGCGACGCGAGCTTCTCGAGCTCGAGCCACAGGGCGCGGAGATCCCCGCCCACGGCCTGCACCAGGTGTCGGGCGGCGTCGGGCGCGAGGGTCACACCGGCCTCGCGGGCCCGTGCGGTGAGCCATTCCCCGACCTGCTCGGTGCCGAGCGGCTCGCAGCCCACCCCACAGCTCCTGGCCAGGAGCTCCTCGTCGGGCTGGTCCTCCCCCGCCCCCTGTACCATGACCAGCACGGTCTCGGCCGCCGGGTGCTCGAGGTAGGCCAGCAGCGCCGTGCGGAGCCGGGGCTTCTTGCGGGCCGCCTCGACGTCGCGCAGCACCACCACCCGCCGCTCCGCCAGCATCGGGAGGGTGTTGACCAGGGTGTGGAGGCCTTCGGGGTCAAGCTGCCCCACGGCGCGCTGGTCGAAGTTGAAGTCGCGGGTGGCGGGATCGAGGGCGCGGTCGATCACGGCCCGCACCGCCTCCTCCCGGAGCAGTTCCTCGGGACCGTGGACGTAATAGACCCGTTCGAGCTCGCCCTGCGCGAGCGCCCGGCGGAGCGATTGGGGCGTGAGGGCCTTCTGGCGGGGGGGCATCCGGAGCACCACGCGGCCGGCGGGAGGGTGCCGGGCCGGACCGGGGGATCAGCCCGGGAGGTCGGTCGGGGTCAGCATCCCGGCCGCCGCCTCGCGGAGCCGGAGCTCGAGCGAGCGCCGGAAGTCCGCCGACGGCTCGATCTCGCCCGCCTTGAGCGCGGCGACGCCCACCCGCAGGGCGCGGTCGTGGGCGGCGCACGCCGGGCAGGCGGCGAGATGATCGTCCATCGCCGCGGCGAGCGCGGGATCGGTCCCGTCCCGGTAGGCCGAGTACTGGGCGTGGAAGGTCGGGCAGTCCATGGGGATCGTCCGAGTAGGATAGCCTGACGAGTCCGGCGGCGCCAGGGGAGACGGGGCGGCCGGGGGCGGGCCCCGGCTCCGGGAGCCGTCGCGCGCCGGGCCCGGACGCGCGTGCGGGCGGGTTTCCAACCCGCCCGCACCAGGCACCCGCCGACGGCGTCGTCCGGGACTCAGTCGAGGAGCGGCGCGATCATCTGGGCGAAGCTGTGTCGAGCCCGGTTGAGGCGGCTCTTCACCGTGCCCAGGTTGCACTTGGTGATCTCGGCGATCTCCTCGTAGCTCTTCCCTTCCAGCTCCCGGAGGACGAACACCTCGCGGTGATGGTCCGACAGCTTGGCGACCGTCTCGTCCACCAGCTCCTTGAGGTACCGGTGGGAGTACATGTCGTCCGGGCGGCTGGTCGAATCCTCGAACTGGAGCGGCCGCTGGTCCTCCTCCCAGCGCGGCTTGATGCTCTGGTAGAGCACCAGCGGGCTGCGGCTCCGGTTGCGGAGCTCGTTCTTCGCCAGGTTCGACGCGATCGTGTAGATCCAGGTCGAGAACTTCTTGCTTTGGTCGAAGCGGTGCAGGTGCCGGTAGACCCGGATGAACGCCTCCTGCACCAGGTCCTCGGCGCGCTCGCGGTCGCCGATCATGCGGTAGACGAAGTTCAACAGGCGCGTCTCGTACCGCTTGACGAGCTGCGCGAAGGCCCGGGGATCCCCGGCCAGGTGCGCGGCGACGAGCGCCGAGTTTTCCTCGTTGCCCTGCCGTTCGGCCGCCTGCCGCTCGGCCACGTGCCGCTCGGCCACGTGCCGCTCGAGCGGCGCGGGCTCGGGATGCGGCGGTGCGGGCGGGGCCTTGGCAGTGGCGGCACCTCCCGTGGTCCTATCCTTCTGGATGCGGTCCTGCTCGAGGCCGGCGCGCGGCCCCGTCTCGGTGGCTGCTTCGGTTACCAGGGGCACTTCTACTCCTTGCCGGCCCGGGCGGGCCGGCGGTCACTCGTGTCATGAGTCGAAGGCTTGCGACCAGGCCCATCGGGACGACCCACGCCGCGTATCCAGGCACACCGAGCCTACCACCTGCATAGGGCCGGTCCCGGCGGCGCTGCGGCGCCCATGGTCTGGTGCCGAGCCGAGGGGTGATCAACGGTGCCTCAGGAATGCCTGCATGAACAACAAGGCGCAAAGGGTCTTCGCATCCTGGAGCTCGCCCCGACGGATCATCGCCATGACCCGGGACCAGGGGAGCAGGTGCACTTCCAGGAACTCGTCCGCTTCGCGCCGGTGAACGCCTTCCCTGAGCTCGGCGGCCCAGAAAAGGTGGATACGCTCGTCGGTGAAGCCGGGGGTCGTGAACACGCTCATGAGATGCTCGAGCCGGCCCGCTTCCATTCCCGCCTCCTCCAGCAACTCGCGGCGGGCACAGGTCTCCGGGGGCTCCCCGGCATCCAGCCGACCGGCCGGGATCTCCCAGATGTAGGCGTCGGCCGCGTGGCGGAACTGCCGGAGCAACAATACCCGCGGGTCGGGGCCCAGGGGGTCGTCGAGGAATGGCACCACCGCGGCGGCCCCGGGATGACGGATCATCTCCAGCCGGCCCGTCGAGCCGTCCGGGAAGGCGACCGTGTCGATATCCAGGTTGATGACGCGACCGGTGTGGATCCGCTCGGAAGACAGGAGACTCATCGGAGATCCGGGCTCGAGCCGCCGGTGGGCAGCCGCCCGCCGGGACACACGGGACCCCCCGGACCGAGGGCGGTCTCGGGAGGGAACGGCGGGGAGGATGGTATATACCGGCATGCTCACGCCTGGTCGAGTCGCCGAAGGCGAGCATCCTGAGTCGAGCTGCACGACCCCTGCAGCTGCCTGCACTATTTATAAAGCAAAACCCTCTTGGTGTCGATTCCAAGAGACGAGAGTGTTACCAACGAGGTCTTTACTAGCGTATTGGGCCACCCAATGCCGTGACCTGAGTCACCGGATGCGCACGAACTTGCACTGGCGGGGCGAGGGCCGGCCCTGAGCGCGGCTGGAGGAACCGAGCTCGTCGCTGGCGCCGGGCGCTTCCCGCCCCGGCGCATTCCGACGGTCCGCTGAGTAGTATGTATAAATACTACCACCAACTCCTCACCCAGGCTACCGGTACCTTCAGCGCTTCGGCGGCCAAATAGGCCAGCTCGCGACGCGGGTTCTCCGAGATGGGGCTCGTCCGGGTCGGGGAGGTATGGGCCTCGAGCTCCACCCGACGCGCCTCGAGCCGGAGGCGGCACATGTGGAACGGGTCGCTCACCAGAAGCACGCGCCGGAGGTCCCGGTCCCGGACCCACTCGGCCACCGCCCGCATCGAGGCCTCGGTGGTGCGTCCCTCCGGGCGGACCACCACCGCCGAGGGGGGCACGCCGTTGCTCACGAGGTAGCGCCGCCCCACGGTCGCCTCACTCTCGCGGTCCCCGGTACCGATGCCGCCGGTCACGACCACCAGGGGGGCCAGCCCCGCCCGATAGAGCTCCAAGGCGTGGTCGAGCCGGGCCCGCAGCACCGGGGACGGCCGTCCGTTGTATTGCGCCGCGCCGAGGACCACGATCGCGTCGGCCGGGCGGCGCTGGTCCTCCCGGCTCGCCAGCAGCACCAGGCCGAACGACACCGCGTAGGCGAGGGTTCCCGCCAGCGCGATCCAGACGCCGGCGCGCAGGACGGTCCGACTCCTCCGCCGCTTCAGCACAACTCGAACGACTCTCCCAGCTTGGGGACGACGACCTCGCGCACCCCTTCGTCCCGGAGGATCCCCGCCATCGCCTCCAGCCCCTCCGCCTCGCCGTGGACCACGAAAGCCCGGCGGATCGGGCCCCCCAGCCGCCGGATCCACGCGCGCAGCTCGGTACGGTCGGCGTGGGCGGAGTAACCGGTGATCGTCTCCACTTCCGCCCGCCGCTCGTACTCCTCCCCGAAGATCTTCACCGTGCGCGCCCCCTCCTGGATCCGGCGCCCGAGGGTGTGCTCCGCCTGGAAGCCGACGAAGAGCACCAGGTTGCGCGGGTTGCCGACGTGGGTGGCCAGATGGTGGAGGATGCGGCCCGATTCGGCCATGCCGGAGGCGGCGATGATCACCGCGGGCCCGTGCAACGTGTTGAGGCCCTTCGACTCGTGCACATCGCGTACGTACCGGACCAGCCCGAAGTCGAAGATGCGGTCGGTCTGGTCGATCAGCCGCTCCGAGCGGTCCATCGCATCGGGGTGGAGGCGGAAGACGTCGGTGGCGTTTACCGCCAGGGGGCTGTCGATGTAGATCGGGATCTCGGGGATCCGCCCGGCGCGGTGGAGCTGGTGCAGGGCGTAGACCAACTCCTGGGTACGGCCCACCGCGAACGCGGGGATCAGCACCTTGCCGCCACGGGCCGCGGTGCGGCGCACGGCGTCGCCCAGGCGCTCCTCGGAATCGGCCACCGACTCGTGGTCCCGGTCGGCGTAAGTCGCCTCGATGATCAAGGTGTCGACGGGACCGGACGGGGGATCGGGGTCGCGGACGATGGGCAGGCCGTTCCGGCCGATATCGCCGGAGAAAACCAACCGATGGGGCGTCCCCTCGGTGATCCGGAGGTCGATCGTGGCGGAGCCGAGGATGTGTCCCGCTTCGGTGAACTCGAGGGTGAGGTTCTTCCGCAGGTGGAAGAGCCGCCGGTACGGGAGCCCAACCATGAGCCCCTGGGTGGCCACCGCGTCGGCCACGGTATAGAGCGGCTCGCTCGCCGGCCCCGCCTTGCCGCGGTTGCGGAGGAACTCGGCGTCGCGTTCCTGGATGTGGGCCGAGTCGGCCAGCATGATGGCGCAGAGGTCGCGCGTGGCGGCCGTGGCGTACACCGGGCCGTGGAACCCGCGGCTCACCAGCAGGGGGAGCCGGCCGGTGTGGTCGATGTGGGCGTGGCTCAGGATCACGCCGTCGATCCGGCGGGCGTCGAACGGCAGCTCCCGGTTGAGCGCGTGCGCCTCGGCCCGGCGACCCTGGAAGAGCCCGGCGTCGAGGAGCAGCCGTGCCCCGGCGGCCTCGAGCAGGTGCATCGAGCCGGTGACCTGCCCGGCGGCGCCGTGGAAGGTGATGCGAGGAGCGGGCATGACTAGGTGTTGGGTGCCGGCGGCTGGGGGATCTGGTGACGGGTGCCGGGCGATGGCGCGCCAGGCGCGCCGCCTTGGCACGGGCCCGCCGGCCCCGGGATGACGTGACGGTCCCGCACCACGCGTCGCTTCCCGGCGCCTATCGCGTCCCGAACAGCCGGTCGCCGGCGTCGCCGAGCCCGGGGCGGATGTAGCCGCGCGGGTCGAGCTCGCGGTCGAGGGCCGCGGCGAAGATCGGCACGTCGGGGTGGCTGTCGAGCATCCGGCGCACCCCCTCGGGCGCGGCGACGAGGCAGAGGAACCGGATCCGCCGGGCGCCGGCGCTCTTCAGCGCCGTCACCGCCGCCGTGGCCGAGCCGCCGGTGGCCAGCATCGGGTCGAGCACGAAGTAGTCCCGGCCGGCGTCGGGGTTGGGGATCTTGAAGTAATAGTCGATCGGCTGGAGCGAGTCGTGGTCGCGATAGAGCCCGATGTGCCCCACCCGGGCCGAGGGGATGAGCTGGGTGATCCCGTCGGTCATGCCCAGCCCGGCCCGGAGGATCGGCACCAGGGTGAGCTTCTTCCCGGCCACCTGGGTCCCGGTCGTCCGCTCGAGCGGTGTCTCGATCTCCACCGGCTCGGTGGGGAGGTCCTTGGTGACCTCGTACGCCATGAGCATCGCGATCTCGCTCACCAGCTGCTTGAAGTCGCGCGTGCCGGTCCGATGGTCCCGCAACAACGTGAGCTTGTGCTGGATCAGCGGATGGGTGAGGACGGTGAGATTGGGAAAGGTCGGGTGGGACATGGGGGAAATATGCGGCGGGAGGGGGGGAGGGG
>DATLZT010000019.1:0-4497 GCA_035573835.1 Gemmatimonadales bacterium | reverse complement strand
CCCGCCGGTCGGGTACGGCTCCACGGAGCCCCTTCGGCTCCGTGTCCGACAGGAGGACAGCCATGCCCAGGGCCGTGGCGCCGGCGTTCCGGGCCGTCGAGCGGCGTCGGGGCTATCCCGACCGTGACGACGACGGGGGCGACCAGCTCGACCAGTTCGACGAAATGGACGCCGAGGACGAGCTGGATACGCTCGACCTCGACGAGGAAGACCTCGAGGAGCTCCGGCAGATCGCCGAAGAGGAAGGCGAAGCCTAGCCCCGCGACGATGCCCCTCACCCGCGACCTGGTCCGCCAGGCGGTCGAGCGCGCCGGCGACGAGCACCTCCAGCGCCTCCGGCGCCATCACGAAGACGCGTACCCCGCAAGCCGCCCCACGCCGGGCGACGTCTGCCGCGCCGAGGCCGAGCGGCTGAACCGCCTCGGCCTGGGCGACGCGGCCGAGTTCGAGCTGCTCGAGACCAGGGTCGAGCGCTCGGGCGAGGAGATCACCATCACCCACCTGGTCCGCCACACGCCCACCGGGATCCGTCTCCTCACCGAGCCGTACACCAACTACGGCTGACCAGCTGGGGCCCGCGGCCGGGCGGCGCTAACTTCCGCCCCATGCCCGCCGACCCGCTCGTCTTTCACCTCATCCCCCATACCCACTGGGATCGGGAGTGGTATCTCCCCCGGGCCGGCTTCCTCGCCCGCTTGGTGCCGGCGATCGACGACCTCGTCCGCCGGCTCGAGGTCGAGCCCGGCTTCCGCAGCTTCCTCCTCGACGGCCAGACCGTGCTGCTCGAGGACTATCTCGCCGTGCGGCCCGAGCAGGCGCCGCGCGTCGAGGCGCTGGTGCGCGCCGGTCGGCTCCAGGTGGGGCCGTGGTACGTCCTGGCCGACGAGCTGATCCCGTCCGCCGAGTCGCTGGTCCGCAACCTCCTCCTCGGCGCCGCCGACTGCCGCCGGTTGGGCGACCGGCTGGAGGTGCTGTACTCGCCCGACGCGTTCGGCCATCCCGCTGTCTGGCCCACGCTGGCCCGGGGCTTCGGTCTCGGGCACGGCGTGCTCTGGCGCGGGCTCGGCGACGGCGGCGGCACGCCGTCCGACTTCGTCCGCTGGACCGGGCCCGACGGCGCGGAGGTGCTGGTCTACCACCTGCCGCCGGACGGATACGAAATCGGTTCCGCGCTCCCCGCCGACCTCCTTCGTCTGCCCGAGGCCTGGCGCCGGATCCGGCCGGGATTGGTGGCCCGCGCGGCCACCCGCCACGTCGCCGTCTTCGTCGGGGCCGACCACCACGCGGCGCATCCCTCCCTCCCCCACTTGCGCGACCTCCTCGCCGAGCTGGAGCCGGGGCACGAGGTGCGGATCTCCCGGCTCGACGAGTTCCTCCGCTGCGCCGCCGCGGCGCTCGACGGCTCGGCGCCCGCCCTGACCGGCGAGCTCCGCTGGTCCTACGGCTACACCTGGACCCTCCAGGGCACCCACGGCACCCGGGCCCGGCAGAAACGGCGGAACGCCGGCCTCGAGCTGCTGCTCGAGCGCTACGTCGAGCCGCTGGCGGCGCTCGCGGGCGCCCACGCGGGCGGGGACCTGGCGCCCCTCGCGCACGCCGCCTGGCGCCTCCTGGTGCAGTGCCACTTCCACGACGCCATCTGCGGCACCGCCGCCGACGAGGTCGCGCGCGCCCTCGACGTGCGTTTCGGGGAAGTGGAGGCGATGGGGCTCGAGTTGGTCCGGCGCTCGGTCGACGCGCTGGCGGGCCACGATCCCGACCAGGCGCGCGAGGAGCCGGCGCTCGCCGAGCCGGCGCTCGTCCTCTGGAATCCCGCCGCGCGCCGGCGCGGCGGCGTGACGATCGCCGAGCTCACCTTCTTCCGCCGCGATGTCCTGGTGGGCCCGCCGGGTGGTCGTGTCCCCCGCGAGGGGGCCGGGTTCGCGCCGTTCGCGCTCCGCTCGGCCGACGGGGGGATCGTGCCGGTGCAACCGCTCGACCGGCGGCCCGGGCTCGAGCGGCTCGACGCGGCGCGGCACTATCCCGACCAGGACGAGGTGGACGTGGTGCGGGTGGCGTTCGCGGCGCCGCCGCTCGCCGGCCTGGGGCTCGCTCGCCTGGCGCCGGCGCCTCCGGCCCGACTCCGCCCGGCTCGGCGCGTCACGGTGAAGGGGCGCGCCCTCCGCAACGATGCGGTCGAGGTGACGATCCGCCCCGATGGATCCCTGGTGCTGCTCGACCGCCGGAGCGGCGAGCGGTACGGGCCGCTGCTCGCGCTCGAGAGCGAGGGGGACGTGGGCGACTGCTACACCTGGTGTCCACCGGACGGGGACGAGCCGGTGACTGCCTCGGAGCCGATCCGGAGCCGGATCCTGGCGGCGGGGCCGCTGGTGGGCGCGATCGAGGCCCGCTGGTATGGACCCCGCGGGTGCCCGGCGCGGCTGGTGGCGACGCTCCACGCCGATTCTCCCGCGGTCCGCTGCCTCCTCGAGGTCGACAACCGGGCTCGAGACCACCGGCTCCGCGCCCGGTCCCACACCGGTCTCCCCGGCGTGCCGGCCCTCGCGGGGGCGCAGTTCGGCTGGATCGCGCGGGAGCCGGTGATCGTCGACCCGGCGGATTATCCGGTCGAGACCCCCGTGGCCACCGCGCCGGCGCATCGGTTCGTGGCGGTCGCGGGCGGGGGGAGGGAGGGGCGACGCGGGCTCGCGCTCCTCGCCCCGGGTTTCTTCGAGTACGAGTGGACGCCGGCGGGAGATCTCATCTTCACCGTCCTCCGCGCCGTGGGCGAGCTCTCCCGCCCCGACCTCCCGACCCGCCCGGGCCACGCCGGCTGGCCCACCCCGACGCCGCTGGCGCAGGAGCCGGGTCGCCACCGGGTCGAGCTCGCGCTCCTTCCCCTCGCTCCGGGCGAGCTCGCCCGGCGGACGCCGGTGCTCGAGGCGTGGGAGGACGTCTTCCTTCCGGTGCGCGGGTTCTGGCGGCGCCAGTGCACCGCCGCCGACGAGCCGTCGCCGCGGAGCGTGGAGCTCCAAGGCGACGGCCTGGTCCTCTCCGCCGTGAAGCCCGCCGAGTCCGGGGAGGGTGTGATCCTCCGCTGCTACAACGTCTCCCAATCCCCGGTCGGGGGCAGGTGGATACTCGGGTGGCCCATCGGTCGGGCGGAACGGACCCGGCTGGATGAGACGCCGGTCGAGCCGCTTCCGGTGCAGGCCGGCGGCCGGGAAGTACCGTTTCGGGCCGGCCCGCGCGAAATTATCACGATTCTCGTCGTCTAACCGACGAACGGCGCCTGCCCGTCGCGTGTGCGGCATTTTGCATCTGACTAGGGGCTTCTCCGTTCGACCGGATCGAAGCGGCTCGGGAGGGGAGGGGGGGCCGCAGCGGCAGGCCGGCCGCGCGGAGCGCACCCAGCCGTTCAAGTGTTGTCGCATCAAGCGGTTACGGATTAGGTTCTGGCTGGGCATTGTCGTGCCGCGGGACGATCTCGGGCTGGTACGCTGATTGCCATCCGCAGTGCAAGAACCGTCATCACCAGCCGTCGGGTCCAGGGAGGGCCGCCTACAGTGCCTTCGAGGTCGGTTGCAGCCATGCGCCCCGGCGGGCGACACCGCCGCGCCGCGCTCCAGGCCATCACGCTCACCCTGGGACTGGCCCTGCCGGGGGCGCTCCCGGCCCAGGGCGTGGCCCAAGAGGCCGGGCCGGAGAGGGACCGGCTCGCCGCGGCCGCCTCCGGGGTCGAGCGGCCGGCGCCCGGTGACATCTTGCGGCTCCGGATCTGGCGGGAGCCGGATCTCTCGGGCGAGTTCCCGGTCGACCCGACCGGTATCGTGGTCCTCCCCAAGATCGGTCCGTTCGATGTCTCGTCGGTTCATCCCGACTCGCTCCGGCCCCGTTTGGTCCAGGCCTACCAGGTCTACCTCAACAACCCGTCGATCGAGGTGACGCTCCTCCGCCGGATCACGGTGCTCGGCGCGGTCCGCAATCCCGGCCTCTATCCGGTGGACGGCACCATGACCATCGCCGACGCGCTGGCCCTGGCCGGCGGCGCCGCGCCGGACGGGCGGCGGGACCGGGTGGAGATCCGACGGGCCGACCGGCGGATCGTGGCCGACCTCTCGGTCGAGACCCGTGTGGGCGACAGCCCGCTCCGCTCGGGCGATCAGCTCTACGTCCCGCAGAAGAGCTGGCTGAGCCGGAACCCTTGGGTCTTCACCGGCGCGCTCGGCACGCTCACCGCCGTCACCGTCGCCCTGATTCGCTGAGACTCCCGGGTCCTATGGCGCACTCCATCGAGCCGACGCAACCCCCGCCGGCCCCCGGGCCGGTGTTCGTCCACGGCGCCGGGCCGGCGCCGGTGCCAGTCGCCGCCGTCGGCGCCGACGACGAGATCGACCTCCGCGAGGTGTGGCACACGATTCGGCGCAACTGGATCCTGATCGCCTCATGCCTGGTCCTCTCGATCGCGGCGGGGTGGGTCGTCACCGCCCGGATCCGGCCGGTCTACGAGGCCTCGGC
>DATLZT010000018.1:0-4062 GCA_035573835.1 Gemmatimonadales bacterium | reverse complement strand
CCCAGGGCCTCGGCCGCGGCGCGGAGCGCCGCCTCGGCGGCCTCGCGTCGGGCCGCGAGCGCCCGGAGGTCCACGTCGGCCGTGTCGACCAGGTCGAGCTCCGCCGCCGCCCGGGCCCGGGTCTCGAGCACCGCCTCGATGGTGGGGCCGTACTTCTGACCCAGCCGGAAGATGAGGTCGCGCCGCCGCTCCACCTCCGCCAGCCGGGCCGGGTCCTCCTGTACCGTGTCGGCGTACTCGCCGGCCAGTCGGGCCAGCTCCGAGAGATTGGCGTAGGCGGCGTCGAGCATTTCCCGCCATGCGGCCACCGACGGATCGATCCGCTCGAGCGCCCCCAGCGCGCGGTCGGCGGAGGAGAGGGCGCCCAGCGCCGTCTCGCCGTCGCCGTCGAGGAGGTCGGCGATCCGGCGGGCGTGCTCGACCAATTGCCCGGCGTGGCTCAGCCGCTTGGCCTCGGCGGCGAGCGCGTCGTCCTCGCCCGGCTTGAGCTTGGCCGCGTCGATCTCGCCCACCACGTGACGGAGGTAGTCGGCCCGCCGACGGACCTCGTCCCGCCTGGCGGCGAGCTCGGCCGCCTGGCGGCGGATCGCCTCGGCGGCGAGATAGGCCTCGCGCACCGCCGCCCGCTCCGCGGCGGCGTCGGCGAAGGCGTCGAGGATGTCGCGCTGGGCGTCGGCCCGGAGCAGCGACTGGGTCTCGTGCTGCCCGTGGAGGTCGACCAGGAGCGAACCGAGCTGCGCCAGCACCGAGGCGGTGGTGGGGCTCCCGTTCACCCAGGCCCGGGAGCGGCCCTCGGCCGAGATCTCCCGCCGGACCACGACGCGGTTATCCTCCACGTCGAGCCCCAGCTCCTCGATCCGGCGGCGGATCGCGGCGTCGGGTACCTCGAACGCCCCCTCGAGGATCGTCTTCGCGGCTCCGGGCCGGACGATGCCGCTCTCGGCCCGCTCCCCGAGGAGCAGCGCCACGGCGTCCACCAGCATCGACTTGCCGGCGCCGGTCTGCCCGGTGAGCACGTTGAGCCCGGGCCCGAGTTGGAGGCCCACGTCGGCGATGGTGGCGAGGTCGCGCACCCGGAGCTCGAGGATCATCGCTGCACCTCCCGGTCGGACAGGTCGCCCCACTGGAGCTTTTGCCGCATCCGGTGGAAGAACCCTTCGCTCCCCAGCCGGAGGAGCAGCACGGCGCTGGGCGAGCGCCGCACGCAGAGCCGGTCCCCGCCGGCCATGGTGGTACCGACCTGGCCGTCGAAGGAGACCAGGATGTCATCGGCCCAGGGGATCATCGGCTCGATGGTGACGGTGAAGTCCGCCGGCACCACGAGCGGCCGGACGGCCAGCGTGTGGGCGCAGATCGGGGTGACCACCATGGCCTCGACGCCGGGGACCACGATCGGCCCCCCGGCGCTCAGCGAGTAGGCGGTGGAACCGGTGGGGGTGGCGACGACGATGCCGTCGGAGCTGTACGGGCCCACGTCCTCGCCGGCGATCACCACCCGCATCCGGATCACCCGGGCGACGCCGCCCTTGTGGATGGCAACGTCGTTGAGCGCCAGTTGCTCGCTCCGGACCACGCCCTCGGCGCTCACGATCGACGCGCTGAGCGCCATCCGGCGCTCGGTGACGCACCGCCCCGCCACCAGCGCGTCGAGCGCCTCGCCCAGGGTCTCGCGGGTGGCGGTCGTGAGGAAACCGACCCGGCCGAGGTTCACGCCGAGGATCGGGATCTCGCGCCCCTTGAGGAGCCGGGCCCCGCGGAGGAGGGTGCCGTCGCCACCGAAGGTGAGGAGCGCGTCGAGCGCGGCGCCGTCCATGAGGGGGAGCGCCTGGTCCCACATCGCCGCGAGCCCGGCCTCGGTGTATAGCCGGATGCCCCGGCGGGGCGCCTCCTGCGCCAGCCCGCGCAATAGCGCGCGGAGATCGCCGTAACGAGGATTGCCGACGACGCCGACGTTCATCGGGCCTCGAGGCTCTCCTCGCCCTGGAGGGCCCGGATGCGGGCGGCGATACCGGCGGCGGTGAGCCCGCAGCTCTCCAGCTGCTCGGCCCGCGGGGCCTGCTCGATCAGGCGGTCGGGCACGCCCAGGGCCACCACCCGGACCTCGGGATGGGTGGTCTGCATCGTCTCGGCCAGGTAGGCCCCGAAGCCGTTGACGATGGTCCCCTCCTCCACCGTGACCAACGTCCGATGCTCGCGGGCCAATGCCTCGAGCATGGCGGCGTCCATCGGCTTGAGGAAGCGGCAGTTCACCACGGTGCAGTCGATCCCGTCGGCGGCGAGGAGTCGGGCCGCCTCGAGGGCCGGCTGGACCATGGTGCCGACCGCGAGGATCGCGAGCTCCCGCCCCTCGCGCAGCTCTTCCCAGGTGCCGTAGGGGACGGGGGCGATCCGCTCGTAGGCCGAGGGCTCCGCCGGCGCCTTGTCGCGGGGGTAGCGGGTGCAGAACGGTCCCCCGGAGTGGCGCATGGCCGTCTTGAGGAGGCCGATCAGCTCGTCGCCGTCCTTGGGAGCGGTGACCGTCATCCCCGGCACCGCCAGCATGTAGGCGATGTCGTAGAGACCCATGTGGGTCTGGCCGTCCTCCCCCACCAGCCCGGCGCGGTCCAGGCAGAAGATTACCGGGAGCTGCTGGACCGCCACGTCATGGATGACGTTGTCGTAGGCCCGCTGGAGGAAGGTGCTGTAGATCGCCACCACCGGGCGGATCCCCTGCGTGGCGAGCCCTCCCGCGAAGGTCACGGCGTGGCCCTCGGCGATCCCCACGTCGAAGAACCGCTCCGGCCAGCGCTGCTGGAAGATGTTGGTCCCGGTGCCGCTGGGCATCGCCGCGGTGATGGCCACCAGCTCGGGGTGCTCCCGCGCCAGGGCGGTGATCGCGTCGCCGAAGACCTGGGTCCACGTCGGGGGGCCGCTCGCCTTCTTCCGCGCCTCCCCCGTCACCGGGTCGTAGGCGGCGAGCCCGTGCCACTTCTCCCGGTTGGCCTCGGCGAAGGCGAAGCCCTTCCCCTTCTCCGTCACCACGTGGACCACCCGGGGCCCGGTCATCGGCCGGACGAAGCGGAAGGTGTCGCACAGCTTGCCCACGTCGTGGCCGTCGATCGGGCCGAAGTAGCGGAAGCCCAGCTCCTCGAAGAGCATGCCGGCCGAGAAGAGGTTCTTGGCGCTCTCCTCGAGGTTCTTGGCGAACTCCACCACTCCTTCGCCGAAGACGCCGCCCAGGGCGAAGGTCATCTGCTTGAGCCGCTCCCGGACCTTGTTGGTCACCGGATTGGCCGCGATCCCGCCCAGCATCTTGGCGATGGCGCCGACGTTGGGCGAGATCGACATGCCGTTGTCGTTGACCACGAGGATGATGTCGCGGTCGGAGTGGCCGGCGTTGTTCATCCCCTCGTAGGAGAGGCCGCAGGTGAGCGCGCCGTCCCCCACCACCGCCACCACCTTGTGGTGCTCCCCCCGGAGATCGCGCGCCGTGGCCATCCCCAGGGCGGCCGACACGGCGGTCCCGGCGTGGCCGGCGCCGAAATGGTCGTGGGGGCTCTCGCTCCGCTTGAGGAAGCCCGAGATGCCGCCGGTCTGGCGGAGGGTCGGGAAGGCCTCGTTCCGGCCGGTGAGCAGCTTCCAGGCATAGGCCTGGTGGCCCACGTCCCAGACGATCTTGTCGGTGGGGGAGTCGAACTCGTACAACAGCGCGATGGCCAGCTCGACGACGCCGAGGCTCGCCCCGATGTGGCCGCCGGTGATCGAGCAGCATTCGATGAGGCGTTCCCGGATCTCGCGGGCGAGCTGGGGCAGCTGGTCGCGGTCGAGGCGTTTGAGGTCCTCGGGCCCGCGGATGGTGGCGAGCAGGCTCATGCTGGTGCTGGGCTCCGGACGTCGGGCCAGGGCTGGTCGGTTCCCGGGACGGACCTAGACGCAGTCACGCCGATGGACCGGTGGCGATCCCTCACCGGGGACCGGCCCCGCATCCATAGCCCGCGGCCTCACGATCGTCTGTTCACAATATACCGTGCCAGAGCCTCCAACGCTGGCGGGGAGATGGCCGCCGAGTCGAGCCGCTCGATG
>DATLZT010000017.1:0-6961 GCA_035573835.1 Gemmatimonadales bacterium | reverse complement strand
GGGGGCTCCGCAGGCGGAGCACCCCGAGCATCGCCGCGGCCTCTCGCCGAAGTACCCGAGCAGCGCGGCCCGGCGGCAGCCGTCGGCCTCCGCGTAGCGGCGCATGGCGTCGATCCGCCGCTCCGCCGCGGCGCGCCGTCGGTCGACCGGGCGCCAATCGACCGGCCCCCGCTCGGGAGTGAGCTCGCGCCGCAGACGCTCGATCGATTCGAGCACGTTACCCGGCACGCCCACCGGCCGCTTGCGGCGCCAGACGGCCTCGACCAGCCGCTTGGGCGGGAACGTCACCTCCAGCTGGCGTCGGTGGAGCTCGGCGTCGCCCTTCCGATACAGGAGCACGCACCGCGCCGGATGGCCGTCGCGCCCCGCCCGCCCGGCCTCCTGGTAGTAGGACTCGAGCGTCGGTGGCATGGTCCAGTGGACGACCAGCCGGACCGACGGTTTGTCGATCCCCATCCCGAAGGCGCAGGTGGCCACCACGACCTCGAGCTCGTCCGCCAGGAAAGCCTCCAGGACCCCGGCACGGGTCTCCTTGTCGAGCCCGGCGTGGTAGGGCGCCACGCGGACGCCGTCGTACCGGAGCGACCGGGCGATCGCCTCGGTGAGGTTCCGGGTGGCGGCATAGACGATCGCCACCCGATCCTCGCCCCGGAGCAGCTCGCGGAGCGCCCGGTGGCGCTCCCGCTCGTCCCGCACCCGGCGCACCCCGAACCAGAGATTGGGCCGGTCGAACGACGCGAGATGGACGTCGGGCCGCCGCATGCCGAGGGTGCGCACGATGTCCGCCCGCACCTCGGGAGTGGCGCTGCCGGTGAGGGCCACGACCGGCGGAGCGCCCAACCGGCGGCGGGCACGGTGGATCGACCGATAGGCGGGACGGAAGTCCTCTCCCCACTCGCTGATGCAGTGCGCTTCGTCCACCGCGAGCAGCGCCGGCCGGACCCCCCAGCCGGCCAACTCCCGGACCAGGCGGTCGAGTCGCTCCGGCGCCACGTACACCAGCGGGACGGCACGATCACGCAGCGCGCGGCGTACCTCGTCTTGGGCCGGACGGGAGAGGGTGCTGTTGAGGACGGCGGCCGGGATGCCGCGGGCGCGGAGCGCGGCGACCTGATCCTGCATCAGCGAGACGAGCGGCGAGACCACGACGGTGAGGCCGCCCGAGACGAGGGCGGGGATCTGGAAGCAGATCGACTTGCCGCCGCCGGTGGGGAGCACGGCGAGGGTATCGCGGCCGGCCAGCACCGACTGGACCACGCGCCGTTGCGCGGGCCGGAAGTCGGGATGGCCGAAGTGACGCCGGAGCAGCTCGCGGGCCAGCGCGAGCCGCTCGGGGAGGGATGCCGCCATGCCCCAACCTGGGGGCGGCGGGTGCCGATGGTGAAACCCGATCGCCGCCGGACGGGGCCCGGCGACGCAGGGTACCGGCGCGCGGCCGGCGCGTGGGCCTATGACTCAGGGGAGTCCTCCCCGGACCGGGCCCGGCGAGCGGCCCGGGCCCGGGCGACCAGCCGGAGGAGCACGGCGCCGCTCAGCGCGGCGATCGCCCCCCAGACCACGGTCCGGCTCTCCCAGGCGATGCCGAGGAGGGCGAGCGCGATCCCGACGAACGACAGCGCCTGCTTGGCCGCGTTCATCGCCGGAGGAAGCGGGCGATTGCCTCGCGGAAGTCGGGCGTGGCCCGCGCTGCCGCGTTCACCTTGGCACCGAGCCGCACCCCCTCCTCGAACGACAACCCGTCAAGCTGGTAGAACTGGCGCTTGGTGAACGCGAGCGCCGACGCGCTGGCGGCCGCGAGCTCCGAGAGGAGGCGCCCCGCGGCCGCGTCCAGCTCGTCGTCCGGCACCACCCGCGAGACGAGTCCGATCCGCTCCGCCTCCGCCGCCCCCACCACCCGGCCGGTGGCGGCGAGGTCGAAGGCGACCTTCTCGCCGGCGAGCCGGCGGAGCATGGTCATCACCATGGCGGGGACGAAGCCGCGCTGGATCTCGGGATAGCCGAGCTGGGCGCTCGCGGCGGCGATGACGAGATCACAGGCGGTGGCGAGGCCCGCGCCGCCGGCCAGGGCGCGCCCGTGGACCACCGCCACCACCGGCTTGGGGATCCGGCGAATGCCGAGGAAAATCGCCCCGAGCCGGAGCGCCGCCCGTTCGTTCTCCTCCGGTGTCTGGTCGGCCGAGGCCAGGAGCTCCTCGAGATCCGCGCCGGCGCAGAAGTCCCTCCCCGCCCCGCGGATCGCCACCACCCGGACCTGGGCGTCGAGATCCGCGCGCTCGAGTCCCTGCTGGAGCGCCGCCAGGGTGGGCGTGTCGAGCGCGTTCCGCTTCTCGGGGCGGTTGAGCGTGAGGGTGAGGACGCCACCCTCGAGGGCCGTGAGGAGCGTCATCGGAGCGTCCGGGCGAGCGCGGCGGGGACCGGGATCTCCATCCGGAGCAGCGCGGTCGAGTAGACCTTCCCCTGGGCGTCCGTCTTGAGCGAAATGGTGCCGCCGCCGTCGAGCGCGCCGTGGAGGAGGAAATTGAGCGCATGGAGATTGGGGAGCTCGAACCGCTCCACCCCACTCACCATGCCGCGGAAGTGCCGCGCCACCCGCGCCACGGTGACCTGCTTGACGAGGATCGGGTAGTACGCCGGATCGAGGGCGATGAGCCCGACGTTGGCGGTGTTGCCCTTGTCGCCGGAACGGGCGTGCGCGAGGTGGCGGAGCTGTACCGGAACGGTGGTCTTGCGCTTCGTCGTGGCGCGCTTCGGCGTCTTCCGTGTCGCGGCCGTCTTCTTCGCCATGCCTGTCACCCTCACGCCTCCAGGATCTCCACCCTGACGTGCGGCTCGATCTCCGTCCGGTCGATGAGCGCGGGCCAGTAGGCCACGACCTCCTCCACCTGCGGCCGCCCACCCGCGAACCCGGTGACGCTCGGCGGCCCGGTGAGCACCAGGGGCGCGATTTCCCTGGTGAACCGTTCCACGGGCGCCTTCTCCCTCGCCCGGACGCCCACCCGGAGCTGTACCTCCGCCAGGTCGGGGCCCGGCGCCCCCGCGAGTCGGCCATGGGTGGCGTCCACGCCGACGAACTCGGTCAGGATCTGCTCGAACTCGAGCCCCAGGTCGCGGAGCCGCTGCCGTAGCACGCGGTCGGCCGCCCGGGCCTTCTCGTACGCGTCGGGCCAGGCGTACACCAGGGTGCCGACCGCCTTGTAGCCGTAGAAATAGGCGATCGACACCTTGAGCTTGTCGGTCCGCGGCCGGCCCCTGATGCCGCTCACCCGGACGCGGTCCCGCCCCGCCTGCTCCAGCCGGATCGTGGTGAAATCGGCCACCCCGTCGGGGGTGATGTAGGTGGTCGGATCGCCCATCTCGTAGACCAGCTGCTCGGTGACGCTCGCGACGTTCACCACGCCGCCGGTGCCGGGGTGCTTGGTGACGACGAAGGTCCCGTCGGCCGAGGCCTCGACGATGGGGAAGCCCACGTTGGCGAGGTCCTTCACCCGCCGCCAGTCGCGGAGGAGGTTGCCGCCGGAGCATTGGGCGCCGCACTCGATGATGTGCCCCGCCACCGTGCCCGCGGCGATCCGGTCCCAGTCGTCGGGGGCCCACCCGAATTCGTGGACCAACGGGCCCAGCGTGAGTCCGGTATCGGTGACCCGGCCGGTGATCACCACGTCGGCCCCGCCCCGGAGCGCGGCCACGATCGGCTGCATGCCGAGATAGGCGTTGGCCGAGAGGACCCGGTCGCGGATCTCGGCGAGCGGACGGCCGGTGTCGAGGTCGCGGAGCTCGTGCCCGCGCGCCAGCAGTTCGTCGAGCCGGGGGAGGATGTCGTCGCCGGTGACGAGGCCGATCCGCAGCCGGCCCCCGAGACCGAGCCGCCGGGCGACCTCGAGGACCGCCTCGGCGCAGCCGCGCGGGTTCACGCCGCCGGCGTTGGCGGTGACCCGGATCCCCCGGTCCACGATCCGGGGGAGGATCCGCTCCATGAGCGGCACGAAGTCGCGGGCGTAGCCCAGCTTCGGGTCCCGGGACTTCTGTTTCTGCATGATGGACATCGTCACCTCGGCGAGGTAGTCCATCATGAGGTAGTCGATCGGCCCGCCCTCGACCTGGCGGACGGGCGCCTCGAGCCAATCGCCCCAGAAGCCCTGGCCGGCGGCGATCCGCACGATCTTCTTCTGCTGGGTCATCGCATCAGCGGCGGTGTGGGTCGAGGAAGACGGAGCTCGCGGGTCCAGGTGCGGGGCCCCACCTCGGCGGCCACGATGCCGAGCGGCACGAAGCCGTCGCCCAGGGGCCAGGGGGAGTCCTCCAGGCCGTAGGTGAGCGTGTCCGTGGCGCCGGGGGCGATCGCGACGGCGGCGGGGTCGGCACGACCGAGGGGAGCGAGCGCACCGACCGAGTCGGCGTAGAGCCGGATCGACACCCGCGCCGTCCAGCGCTCCGTGCTCCCGACCTCCGCGAGGCCGGGGAAGAGCCCCAGCTCGACCGGCATGTCGCCGTGCCCTTCGGGGAAGGCCACCTGGAGGCGATTGAAGGCGTAGTTCATCGGGGACTGACCGAGCTGGCGGCCGCCCGAGTCGAAGAGCGTGACGCCGAAGTCGGTGAAGCGGGGCCACTGCTCGGGCGCCATCGCCACGTCGATCTCGGCCCGGCTGGCCCAGGCCGGCACCACGAACGGGATCCGGCGGGTCTCGCCGCCGAAGCCGACCATCGGCACCACGCGCTCGCCGCCGGTGAGCCCGGCACGCACCCTGGCCTCCACCGGGCGGCCGGAGACGTTGCGGAGCCGGACCACCACGCCGTTCCGCTCCCGGGCGCCGTCGATGAGGAGTGGCGAGTGCGTCACCCGGAGCCCCACCGACGTCGGCTGGTTGGGCGCCGCCGAGGCGACCGCCTCGTAGACACCCGCGATCGCGTCGCGGCCGTCGGTCTGGAAGATGGCTGCGGCCTCCCCCGAGCCGGCGGCGATCCCGGTCTCGTCCCGGAACGGCATGCCACCGGGCTCGTGGAGGTGGGCCAGGGCGCGCTCGTGGCGGTGGGCCGTGAAGACTTCGACCATGAATGGCCGGGCCGAGTCCGCCGCGAAGAAGAAGCGACGGAGGCCGCCGGCGGCGACCGGTACCGGAGCCGCCGACGTGTCGCGGCCCGCCGGGTGAGGCACCACCACCGTGCTCACCAGCCGGAAGATCGGCCCGGCGGCGGTATCCCGGGTCCAGCCGGTCACGACCCCGGTATGCACCCCCGGCGCGGCGAGCGCCTCGGACCGATACGACACCTCCACCACCGTGAGCGTGTCCCGCAGCGTGACCGACTCGGGGGCGACCAGCCAGGGCGCGTCGCTCCGGAGGGTGAAGGTTCCCACCGGATCACGGCCGGGCCTCCGCAGCTCGAAACGGGTGGGGCCGCGGGGCACCCCCATGTGCCAGGCCGCGCTCACGCCGTCCCCCGCCACCCGAACCCGCACCTCGGGGACCTCCCGTTCGGCCGCGAGCCACGCATAAGCGGCGCCGAGGTCCGGCACCCCCGCCCCCTGGTCCACCACGCCGTAGCCGGGGACCGGACGCGCCGTGACCATGAGCGCGTGGCGGATCAGGCGCCCCTCGACCGACCTCCCCTCCTGCCCGAGCCCGGAGAGCAGCGAGGCGGCCAGACCGGCCGCGTGCGGCGCCGCCATGCTGGTGCCGGCGGAGCGTTCCTCGCCGGTCTTCCATCGGGGTACCGTGGAGTAGGCCATCCCCGGCGTGACGAGGTGGGGCAGCGCGAGCGGCCCGCCCCGCGAGCTGAAGAACGCCACCACCTCCGACCGGGCGCCGAGGCGACCGGGCGGGAGGAACACGCCGGGGTACGTCGCGCCGACGCTGATGATCCGCTCCGCCGAGCCGGGGAATCCGACGGTCGAGAGCCCCGGCCCGTCATTGCCGGCGCTGATGGTGAAGACCAGCTCGGGATGGGCCGCGAGGACGGAGTCCACGATCCGATCGATCCGGGCGGCGCCCTCGCGCTCGTTCCCCACCCCGAAGCTCATGTTGAGGACGAGCGGGAGCCGCCGCGCCGCGGCGAAACGGATGGCATAATCGATCGCCTCGACCATGCTCCCCGTGGTCGAGATCCCGCCCTGCGCGTTGTTGGAGATCTTGAGTCCGATGAGCTGGGCGCCGGGGGCCACGCCGTCGAGCTCGGCCACGCCGTAGATGTCGTTCCCGGCGGCGATCCCGGCCACGTGGGTGCCGTGGCCGCTGGTGTCGAAGAGGAGGTCGAGGCGGGGAGCGCTCCCGCCACCCTCACGGAAGTTGACGACCACCCCGATGGGGGGGACCTGCCCCCGGGGCGCCCAGCCGAAGCTCTCGTGCGCCACCGCGTAGTCCCGCACCGGTCGCTCGTTGGCGAGCGAGCCGTCGCCGTCGGTGTCCGCGAAGAGCACCCAGCCGTCGCGGGCGCGCGTCACCACCAGGATCAAGGTGTCGGCCACCTGGCCGTTGCCGTTGAGGTCGGCCGCGGGCGGCTCGCCCAACGGGATCTCGGCCACGAGCCCGCCGAAGGCGGGTCCGGCGGCGACCTCCGCCACCCGGCCGAACCCGAGCAGCCGGCGCCCCGCCACCGCCACGGTGTCGCCCCGCGGCTCGAGCGGCGTGAGGACGACCGCGCCCTCGCCCGAGAAGTCCCGGAGGTCGAGGATCTTCCGTTCGCCGGTGGAGGTGCGTTGCAGCCCCGGGACGGTCGGGTCGATGCCGCTGTCGAGGATGGCGATGAGGACGCCGCGCCCGTCGTACGTGGGATGGGAGCGCCGGAACTCCCGTACCCGGGTGCTGCCGAGGGAGAGCCAGTCGGCCGCGGCGGCCTCCTCCGCCGGGATCTCCCGCGGGCGGGGCGGCGGTGCCACGACCGCGTCGGGCACGGCCGGCTCGGGCGCGGGCGCGACGGCGGCGGGGCTGGAATCGACCGGCGCCGGAGCGGCGGGCTCCACCCGGCC
>DATLZT010000016.1:0-2168 GCA_035573835.1 Gemmatimonadales bacterium | reverse complement strand
CGATCGAGGACGGCCTCATCACGCCGGTCGTCCGCCACGCGGACCGGAAGTCGCTGCGCGAGCTCGCGACGGAAGCCCGCGACCTCGCCGCCCGGGCCCGGGAGCGCCGGCTCAAGCCCGAGGAGTACACCGGGAGCACCTTCTCGGTCTCGAACCTCGGCATGTTCGACATCGAGGAGTTCACCGCGATCATCAACCCGCCCGAGGCGGGGATCGTGGCGATCGGGCGCATCGCGGAGCGGCCGGTGGTGATGGACGGCGTGGTGGAGACCCGCCGACGCCTCCGCCTCACGATGTCGTGCGACCACCGCGTGATCGACGGCGCCACCGGCGCCCAGTTCCTGCGGACGCTGAAGCGAATGCTGGAGAACCCGTTGGCGATGGTCTGGTAAGCGGGACCCGGCCCCTGGCATCCATCACCTAGCACCGAGGACCCTTCGTGGCTACCAACACCTTCGACGTCATCGTGCTCGGCGGCGGTCCCGCCGGTTACGTCTGCGCGATCCGCGCCGCCCAACTCGGCCTCAAGACCGCCGTGGTGGAGCGGGACAAGCTGGGCGGGGTGTGCGTCAACATCGGCTGCATCCCGACCAAGGCGCTGCTCCACAGCGCCTACGTGATCAACCTCGTGGCGCACGACGCGAAGGCGCTCGGCATCGAGACCGGCCCGATCAAGACCGACTTCGGCACGGCGATGCGCCGCTCGCGCCAGGTCTCGGAGCAGAACTCGCGGGGCGTCGAGTTCCTGATGAAGAAGCACAAGGTCACCGTGATCCGCGGCACGGGCACCCTGCTCCCGGGCCGCAAGGTCAAGGTCGGGAACGAGGTGCACGAGGCGTCCCGGGCCGTGGTGATCGCCACCGGGTCGCGGGTGAAGGGCATCCCGCAGATCGGCCTCGAGCTCAACCAGACCACGGTGATCAGCTCCGACGAGGCGCTCTTCCTGGAGCGGGCCCCGGCGAGCATCGCCATCGTGGGCGCCGGCGCGGTGGGCTGCGAGTTCGCCGACATCTTCAACGCCTTCGGGAGCAAGGTGACCCTGCTCGAGGCGCTCCCCCGGATCCTCCCGCTCGAGGACGCCGAGTGCTCCGAGACGCTCGCCAAGAGCTACCGGAAGCGGAAGATCGACGTCCATGCCGGCGCCAAGATCACCAAGGCCACGGTCGGCAAGGACGCGGTCACCCTGGAATTCACCGCCGACGGCAAGCCCCAGACGCTCGAGGTCGAGAAGGTCCTCATGGCGGCGGGGCGGGCGGTCAACGTGGAGGGGATCGGCCTCAAGGAGGCGGGGGTCGAGCTGAACGACCGCGGCTTCGTCAAGGTGAACCCGCAGACCCTCGAGACCACGGCCACGGGCGTCTACTGCATCGGCGACGTGGCCGGCCCGCCGATGCTGGCGCACAAGGGGAGCCGCGAGGGGGTGTTCGTGGCCGAGCTCATCGCCGGCCACAGGCCGCACCCGATCCGGTACGACAACATCCCCAGCGTCACCTACTGCCATCCCGAGGTGGCGAGCATCGGGCTCACCGAGGAGCAGTGCAAGGAGCGAAAGCTCGACTACCAGGTGGGGCGGTTCCCGTTCAGCGCCAACGGCCGGGCCCGCACCGCCGGCGACACCGACGGCTTCGTGAAGATCATCCGGGAGAAGAAGCACGGCGAGATCCTGGGCGCCCACATCGTGGGCGGCCACGCCTCCGAGATGATCCACGAGCTGGCGGTGGCGCGGGAGAACGAGTTCACCGTCGAGGAGATCGACCTGGCCATCCACGCCCATCCGACCCTCTCCGAGGCGATCGCCGAGGCGGCGCTCGACTCCATGGGCCGGGTGATGCACATCTGACGCGCGACCGGGGACCGTCGATGCCCATCTCGTCGCCGCTCGCCGGCGAGCCGGATCTCCCGGAGCGGAGCCAGGTGGGGCTCGCGCTCCGGGGCGTCCTGTTCGCCGTGCTGGTGGGCGGGGCGGTGATCGGGCTCGCGCTCTGGATCGTGAGCGGCATGATGGCGAGCCCCTCCGCCGCCTGGCCCACCCTCACGCCGGCGGCCCCCGGGCAGGGGGCGCCGATCCGCCCCGACGCGCCGCCCGGGATCGTGCTCGTGGCCGGCCTGGTCGGCGCCGCGGGGGCGGCGTTCCTCACCGCCGTGGCCGCGCTGGCCCCGATCGGCTC
>DATLZT010000015.1:0-2234 GCA_035573835.1 Gemmatimonadales bacterium | reverse complement strand
GAGTGCGCGTCGTGCCGGTCGAGCATGCGCAGCTCGTGCCACAGCTTGGTGACGACCTCCGTCCGGGGGCGCACCACCTGGCGGTCCATCGTCTCACCTCCTCTCGTCGGCCGTCTTTTACCCACCGCGGTCCCCCTCATCAAGTCCTCCGGGACGCGCGGATGACGAGCAGGAGGGCGATGGCGGCCAGGCCGAGCCCGCCCAGGAGCAGCAGCAGGGTCGGGGCGAGCATCGCGTAGAGCTCGGGCACGTTGCGCACCTGAGCCCGTCGGCGTTCCGGCGGCAGGGGCGCGGCCTCCACGACGACGGGGCCGCCGGGGCGGAGCGCCGGGAGCCGCTCGGGGAAGACCCGCCACACCAGGCCGGTCTGCGGGACGAGCTCGAGGCCCTTGTCGGTGACGGTCGACGCCCCCCAGTCCAGCACGTACATGCTCCCGTCCGGGCCGAAGGCGATGTCGGTTGGCCGATCGAACCCGCCGCCGCGGTTGACGTAGGAGGGGCCGGGGAGCGCGTTGGAGGCGAACTCGCGCACCTGACGGGTGCGCACGTTCACCTGCCCCACGCTGTAGCCGGCGGGCCGGATGTTGATGCCGGTGGCCGCGGGGACGTCGGCGCCGAACATCGCGATGAAGGCGTCCCCTTCGAAGCCGAACGCCCCGCCCGGGGAGAAGGCGAAGCCGTTGACCCCGGAGTGCGGATCGAAGGTGACGTCGGGCGGCATCAGGGCGGGGTGCCCGCGCCCAGAGGAAGCGGGGCGCTGCCTTCGCTGCCGCGGACATCCGCGCCGTGGGAGGTGGCCCACAGCCTGGGGTGCCCCCTGATCATGCGGTACCCGGCCGGCAGGTGGATGGGCCTGACGTCGCTCCTCCGGCCGCCGGGCGCCGCGGCGGCGGGCCGGGCGGGCATCCCCGGGCTCAGCAACGTGAGACAGAGGATGATCAGGCCCCACCGCCGGTCGTGCGGCGGCGGCCGGTTCAGCGGCGCGGTGTCCCGGTCGGGACGCGCGGCCGCTCCCCGGCCTGCGGCGCCCCCGGTCGGGGCCGCTCCTCGGCGACGCCCACCCGGTGGTCGTAGACGAGGTCGCCGCCGAGCCAGCCGGAGTACAGCAGCGCGGCGATGCCGATCACCGAGAGGACGTAGCCGGCCGCGGTCTCGGGCGTATCGACGCGGAGGAGGTAGTTGACGACGAAGAGGAGGGTAATGCCCAGGTTGACCAGCATGTGCTTCGTGGCGGTGCCCTTCACCCGGGCCGGCATGGGCGCCGTGAAGTAGTCCACGAACCCCGCGATCGCGGCCAGCAGCGCACCGATGATGCCGAACCCGATGAGCGTCGTGCCCATCGAGGTCCAGAAGTCGTTGTCGGTGGCGAAATAGGCGATGTCCGCGATCAGCGAGCCCACCCAGAACGCGATGGGGAAGGGGATGAGCATCGGGTGGATCGGATGCTCCTTGATCCGCGCCTTGCCTTGCATGGGGCGCCTCCCGGGGGGTGAGGGGACCGGGCCCGTCACGTGTCCCCCCGATTTTCCCCACAGGCCCGCGCGAACAAACGTTCCTGCCGCCGCGGACCGTGCACTCAGTACGAGAAGATCGCCGTGACGCGCGCGGTGACGGTGATCAGCCCCGGCTCGATGGGGGTCGGCGCGGCGGGCGCCGGCACCGGGACCGCCCGCTCCAGGCCTCGAGCCTCCACCCCGACGAACTCCTCCGAGATCTGGACGACCGAGCGGATCGTCAGCCCCGCGGCCCGGGCGATCGTCTCGGCCTTGTCCCGCGCCTCCCGGACCGCCATCGTCAGGGCCTCCCGCCGCGCCTCGGCCGGGTCGCGCAGCCCGAACCGGACGCCCATCACCTGGTTGGCGCCGGCCCGGACCGACTCGTCGATCGCCGGTCCCACCTGCCTCAGGTCGGTCAGCGTCACGGTGAACGTCGAGATCGCTCGGTACCCGACCACCTCGGGCGCACCCTCGCGCGGCGCGCTGAACACGGGCATGAGCTGCACGCCGGATGTCCGGATGTCCTGCCGGCGGATGCCGAGCGCCTGCAGGCGCGCCAGGATCTGCTCTGCGATCCGCGTCGCCTCGCCGGCCGCTTCCGCGGCCGACGGACGCTGCACCTGCGCGCCGACCGTCACCACGGCCTCCGTGGGCGGGACCCTCACCTCGCCGGCGCCGTGGGTGATGATCTGGTTGCGGGCGGGCTCCGGCGCCTGCGCGGCGGCGGGTCCCGCCGCG
>DATLZT010000014.1:0-2026 GCA_035573835.1 Gemmatimonadales bacterium | reverse complement strand
GGGGCGTGTCGTCGCCGTGGGTGTGGGCGAGGTGGTCGAGGAAGAGGGATCCGTAGGCGTACCAGCGCTGGCCGGATGGCCAGCTCGGGCCGTAGCCGCTCGCCTGGTCGATGCGGTCGAAGCGTCCCTCGAGGGCGGCGGTGCGGAGGACCATCTCGTGGTAGGTTCCGCGTGCGCGTCCGTAGCCGGTGAGTCGGGACTCGAAGGAGGTGGCGAGTCCTTCGATCGCCCATTGGGGTGTGGCGATGGCGGGGAAGAGGGGCCAGGCGGAGGGCACGCGGCCGAGGAGCTTGCGGGCGGCGCGTGCCCAGCGGCCGGCGCGGTCGAGGTGGAAGATGTGGGTGAGCTCGTGGGCGATGACGAGCTCGAGCCAGTCGCGGTGGTAGGCGAGGCCGAGGTCGTCGAGCGGGGGTCGGGCGAGGATGACGATGCGGTTGGACGGGAACGGGGCGGCGAACGCGTTGGCGATGTCGGCGTGGTCGGTGAGGAGGAGGTCGATCGGCCCGTCGGGTGTGCGGCCGAGCGCGCTGGCGAGGCGGGCGTAGGCGTGCTCGAGGTGGCGGCCGGCCTCGCGGGCGAGGGAGTCGAGGCCGGGGGCGAAGGTGATGCGGGCGTGCGGGGTGGCGATCGTCTGCCAGCGCGCGTGGGGCGGGATCTGGGCGGTGGCCGGGCCGGTGCTGGTGGCCAGGGCGAGCAGCGTCAGCGTGGCGCGGGTCGTGGCGCGGGTGTGGGGGTGCACGGTCCGGGCTCGGGTCTCAGGGTGTCGTCTCCGGTCGTGGGGCTGGGGCGGTGGCGCGTGCGCGGGCGAACCGCTCGAGCGCGCGGAGGTGGGCGCGCGCGATGCGTTCCTGGACCGCGGGGTCGCGCAGCGCGGCCTCCTGCTCGGGGATCATGAAGAACATGCTCTCGGTGAGCGCGGCGGGGAACCAGGTGGGCCAGCGCACGACGGCGAGGCTGGCGCGGCCGACGCCGAGGTCGCGGAGCCCGAGCTCGGCGACGAGCTCTTCCTGGAGGGCGCGGGCGAGCTCGTAGGAGTGGGGGTGGAAGTAGAAGGTGCTGGTCCCGTTGTTCTCGAAGGGGTTCACGCCGTCCGGCAGCGCGTTGTTGTGGATGGAGACGAAGAGGTGGGCGCCGGCCTCGGTGGCGAGGCGGGGCCGGTCGTACAGCCCGACGGCGCTCGTGTCGGTGCGGGTGAGGAGGACGCGTGCGCCGGCGCGTTCGAGCAGGTGGCGGAGCCGGAGCGCGATCGCGAGGTTCGCCTCGGACTCGGTGAGGCGGGTGGGTCCCCAGCGCCCTTCGGGCGGTCCGTGGCCCGGGTCGAGCGCGATGAGCAGTCCGCGCAGCGGTCGGTCGGGGTCGATCTCGGGCGGTCGGCGGATGCGGAGCACGAGGTCGTCGCCGGTGGCCCACAGCGTCTGGTATCCCCAGACGGGCCGTGCGAGCTCGATGCGGAGCCGGTAGGTGCGGTCGGCGGGCTGGCTCCATGCCGCGCGGCGGACGAGCGGGTCGGTCGGTCCGTAGATGAGCCAGTCGGTGGCGGCGGTGGCGCCGTAGACGGTGAGGGTGAGCGCGCGCTCCTCCTCATCGACGGCGAACGGCAGCCGGCGGGCGAGCGTGATGCGGACGTCCACCCAGTCGGCGCGGGGGTCGATCCGGACGGTGCCCGCGAGGCTGGTGGGGGGAGGCGTGCCCGGGGCCAGGAGGGCGACCTCGCCGGCGGGCACCCAGGCGTGGAGGTCGGCGGCGAGGCGGACGCGGAGCTCGTCGTCGCGTTCCCCGTCGATGAGGAGGCGGGTCGTGTTGGGCCAGAACCAGTGCGAGGTGGTGCCGGGCGCCGGCCGGCCGACGACGTAGCCGTCGTTCGCGCCGCCGGCGGGCCGGGGGTCGTGCGCGGTCGCGACGGGGAGCCGGCTCGGGTCGAGGAGGTCGAGCCGGAGCGGGAGCGGGGCGCGCGCGGTGTCGCCGCCCACGGCGAGCTCGAACCAGGCGGCGGTCCGGTCGGGTGGCGGGCCGGGCGCGCGGGGCG
>DATLZT010000013.1:0-2565 GCA_035573835.1 Gemmatimonadales bacterium | reverse complement strand
CCCCTCCGCCGGCCCAGCCGGCCGAGGATCCGACCGCGGCGGCGGCGCGCGCGACGGCTGCCGCGCTGGCTGAACTGGCCCAGCCCATCCATTTCGATTTCGACAAGTCCGACATCCTGCCCGAGGACCGGCCCACGCTCGACCGGAAAGCCGCCATTCTCCGGGCGAACAGCGGGGTGCGGATCCGGATCGCCGGGCACTGCGACGAGCGGGGCTCGGATGAATACAACCTGGCGCTGGGCAACCGCCGCGCGCTCGCGGCCAAGCAGTATCTGGTCAACCAGGGCATCGCCGCCGACCGGATCGAGACCATCTCCTTCGGAGAGGAACAGCCGGTGGATCCGGGCCATACCGAGGCGGCATGGGCCAAGAACCGGCGGGACGAGTTCGAGGTGACCGCCCGGCCGGCCACCCTGGTCCTGCCCTGAGCGCCGGCCCGGTGCACGCGAAGGTCGCCCTCGGGCTCGCGGGCCTCGCCGCCCTCGGCGGCTGCGCCACCAAGGGCGACCTGCGCCGGCTGGAGGAGCAGGTCCTGCTGGCGCGCCAGGAGGCGCGCCAGACCGACTCGCTCCGGGCCGCCCAGCTGCAAAGCGTGATCACCTTGCAGCGCCGCATCGCGGATTCGCTGGACGCGATGGGGCGCGAGCTCAGCCAGGCGGTCGCCCGCCAGGTGCAGGCCCTCCGGGGCGACCTGGCGGGCGACCTCTACAACATCCAGCAGCAGCTGGTGCAGGTGCAGGCCCTCACCGGCCAGAGCCAGCAGCGCCTGACGGAACTCCAGACCCAGCTCGAGGCCCGGAGCGAGCAACTGGCCGCGGCGGCCAAGGCCACCGGCGACACCACGCCGCCGGCCGGGCCGGCCCAGCCCTCGGCGGAACAGATCTACGAGGCGTCGCTCCAGCAGCTCCGGCGCGGCAGTCCCGGCACCGCGCGCATGGGGTTCCGCGAGCTGCTCCGGCTCTACCCCGGCCATCCGCGGGTGGGGGATGCCACATACTTCCTGGGCGAGACCTTCGCGGCGGAGTCGCCCGATTCGGCCGCGCAGTACTACAGTCGCGTGGTGCAGAGTTATCCCACCTCCCCCCGCGCGGCGAGCGCGCTGTACAAGCTCGGCCTGCTGGCGGAGCGGAAGCGGGACCTCGAGGCCGCCCGCGCCTACTACCAGCGCGTGGTGCGCGACTACGCCGCCTCCGACGAAGCCGCCCTCGCGCGCGAGCGCCTGAAGAGCCTGGGCCGCTAGCCCCGGGCTGGGGAGTGCCATGACCGGCCCTGGCGCGGAGATGCCATTCCTCGAGCACCTCGAGGAGCTCCGCGTCCGGCTGCTGCGCGCGCTGCTCGCGCTGGTGGCCGGCTTCGCGGCCGGCTTCTGGCTGGTGCAGCGGTTCCAGCTCGTCGCGCTCCTCAAGGGCCCCATCGCGCCCTACCTCGGCACCACCGGCGGGAAGCTCACCTTCACCAGCCCTACCGAGCCGGTCTTCATCACGCTCAAGCTGGCGTTCGTGGTCGGTCTGCTGCTCGCCTCACCGGTGATCCTCTACCAGGCCTGGCGCTTTCTGGCGCCGGCGCTCTACGAGCGGGAACGCCGGGTGGCGGTGCCCGCCCTCCTCGCGGGCCTGCTCTTCTTCGTCGCGGGGGGCGCCTTTGGCTGGCTGCTGGTGCCGCAGGCGCTGGAGGTGCTGTTCAGCTTCCAGACCGAAGGACTCACCGGCCTCATCACCTACGAGAGGTATTTCAACTTCGTCCTCGCCATCGTGCTCGCGATGGGGGTGTGCTTCGAAGTCCCCCTGGTCATGATGCTCCTCGCCGCGCTGGGCGTGGTGACGCCCGCCGGTTTCCACCGGTTCCGGCGGTTCGCCATCGTGCTGGCCGCTGTGGCCGGGGCGGTGCTCTCGCCGGGTACCGATGTGATCTCGATGGCCATGATGACCGTCCCCCTGCTCCTGCTTTACGAGGTGGGAGGGCTCGGGGCCTGGATCATTCACCGGCGGCGGGTGCGGCGGGCGGCCGCGGCCGGCGCGGCGCTGGTGCTGCTGGCGGCCCTCGCCGCCCCCGCCCGGCTCGAGGCGCAACAACCCGGAAAGCCGCGACCCGGGGTGCCCGCGGCGGACTCGCTTCGCCGCCCCGCCGCCGGCGACACGGCCGCCGGACCGGATTCGCTCCGGCCGCGACCGGGCCAGGCGGTGGACACCGCGGCGGCCCGGCGGCTCGGACTCCCCACCGGACCCCGGCGGAGCTTCGCCCCGACCGATTCGGTGCTGGAGGCGCTCCTCGCGCGGGCCGGCTATGAGGCCACCCGGTACCGGGCCGATGCCGCCACCCTCTTCGCCGAGGAGCGGCGCATCCACCTCCGGGGCGAGGCGATGACCCGGCGGGGCGAGACGACCCTGGAGGCCGACACCATCACCTACTCGGATCGCGACGACATCCTGCGGGCGGTGGGCAACCCGGCGCTCTTCGACCGGGCCACGGTGCTCACCGGCGGCGGGGGGATCCGCTACGACACCCGCATCCGCCGGGGCGTGGTGCTGGACGCGCTGACCAGCTTCAAACAGGGAACGACCGACT
>DATLZT010000012.1:0-11615 GCA_035573835.1 Gemmatimonadales bacterium | reverse complement strand
GTGCGAGCCGGGTCACCGCGAAGGCGCGCGCCAGCGCGTCGGGGGTGAGGTCCCGGCCCCGCTCCCGCGGGTGGTAGACCACGGCCGAGACGGCGTCGGGCAGTAGGTATCGCGCGGCGGCCTCCCGGACCTCGTCGACAGTGACCGTCGCGAGGCGGGCGTACTCCTCGTCGAGCAGCGCCACGTCCCGGAGCGCCTCGGCCGCGGCGAGCGCGCTCGCGCGCCCCTCCATCGTCTCGAGCCGGCGGGCCCAGCGGGTGAGCACGAGGGTACGGGCCCGCTCCAGCTCCTCGGTCGACGGGCCGAGCATCCCGAGCCGCGACACCTCCTCCGCCACCCGCTCCACGACCGGCTCCATCCGCTCGGCGTCGAAGTCGGCGCCGATGCTGAAGACCCCGAGCTCGGTGGGCGCGTAGTTGACGGCCGAGACCGAGGTGACGAGCCCGGGCTCGCGGAGGGCGCGGTAGAGGGCGCTCCCGCGGCCGGTCGAGAGGATCGCCGCCGCGAGGTCGAGCGCCGCCGAGTCGGGGTGGAGCGGCGGCACCGTGCGCCAGCCGAGGTAGATCTCCGACTGGGTGACGTCGCCCCGGAGGGTGCGGGCCCGGACCTCGCGGCGGGGCGGCTCCCCGGGCGACGGATCGTGCGCCGGCTCGGCCGGCGGCCAGTCGCCGTAGGCGCGCCGGGCCAGCTCGAGCGCCGCGTCCGGGTCCACGTCGCCCACGATGGCCACGATCGTCCGACTCGGCACGTAGCGCGAGCGGTAGTAGGCCACGAGGTCGTCGCGGGTGAAGCCGGCCAACTGGGCCTCGTAGCCGATCCGCCAGCGGCGGATCCGGTGCCGGTCGAACATCACCTCGTGGAGCGTCTCGTACGCCACGGCGCCGGGGGTGTCGAGCTTGCGCTTGGCCTCCTGGATGATCACCTGGATCTCGCGCGCCAGCTCGGACGCGTCGATCGTCGAGTTCCGCAGCGCGTCGGCCTGGATGTCGAGCGCCGCGGCGAGCCCCGAGGCGGGCAGGACGACGAAGTAGCTGGTGTGGTCGTAGGTGGTGCTGGCGTTGAGGTAGCCCCCGGCCGCCTTGGTCTCCCGCGCGATCTGCCCCACCCCGCGCCGCGCCGTGCCCTTGAAGAACATGTGCTCGAGCACGTGGGAGATGCCCACCCACCGGTCGGGCTCGTCGAAGAACCCGGCCTTCACGTGGGTCACCACCGCGGCCGCCGGCGCGGAGGGATCGCGCTGGACCAGGAGGGTGAGGCCGTTGGCGAGCACCTCGCGCCGGACGCCCGCCGTCCATCGACCCGTCATCACGCCCGCCCCCCGGCACCGAGCGGCCGGAGCCGCACCAGCGCGAGTCCCCCGCCGACGAGGGTGAGGCCGTAGAGCGCCACGTGCGCCAGCTCCCCGCCCGTGGGGAGCCGCCGGTCGCCGCCCAGATGGTGGAACGGCGGCAGCGCGCCCGCCACGGCGCGCCAGAGCGGCGACGCGAGCAGTCCGTTCTCGATCATGCCGTGCAACACTCCTTGGAGCACCACCACGAGCGCCACCGCCACCAGCTCGCGGTGGGGTGTCGACGTCGCGGCGGAACAGAACAGCACCAGCCCGCCGAGGAGGAGGTAGAGCAACCCGAGCCGCGCCAGCGTCTCCCACGAGAAGGGGACGACCCCGAAGCTGGGCCAGAGCCCCAGGCCGAGGACCGGCGCCGCGAGTCCGACGAGCGCTCCCCCCAGCAGCCAGCGCTGGAGGTAGTACGCCACGGGGCTCACCGGCCTCGAGAAGAGAACCCGGTAATACCCGCGGGCGCGGTCGCCGCTCACGATCCCGCCCGCGGCGAGGATCGCGAAGGGCCACGCCACGCCCCCGAGGATCTCGGCCAGGACCCGCTCCCCGCCGGCGGGAGGGGCCCGGAGCGGCGCGGTGCGGTGCACCAGGACGGCGGCGAACCCGAGGATCGCCAGCATCAGGGCGCCGGGGCCCCGGACGAGGTCCCGGACCATCCACGGCGCGTAGCGGATCGGCCAGCGACTCACCCTTCCCCCACCGCGGCGCGGAACTCGGCCTCGAGGCGGCTCTCCTCGGGATGGAATGCGAGCACCACGGCGCCGCGGGCGATGAGCGCCCCGAGCCGCCGGCTGAGCTCCGCGGGCTCCCCGCGCACCCGGAACTCGCCGGGGCGCCCGGTCACCGGCCGGGCGTCGGGAAAGAGCTCGGCCGGCGCCGGCTCGGCCGCCGCGAGCACCAGGCGATAGTCGCCGACGTGGCTCGCCCCGCCCCGCGCCACCACCCGCTCCAGCCGTCCCTGGTGGAAGATCGCCACCCGATCGGCGATCCGCTCGAGCTCGTCGAGGTTGTGGGAGGCGACGAGGATCGCGCGGGTGGGGTGCCGGAGGGTGCGGACCAGGTCCCGGAACCGCCGGGTCCAGAGGGGATCGAGCCCGTGGGTCGGCTCGTCGAGCACCACGAGCTCGCTCCCGGCCACGAGCACCTGGGCCAGGCCGACCCGTTGCAGGGTGCCCTTGGAGAGTTGCCGCAGCGGTCGGGCCCGGACGCCCTCCAGCTCCAGCTCGGCCAGCGCGGCGGCCGCCCGCTCCCGGGCCGCGGCGGGCGGGAGGCCGCCCAGGGCGGCCGAGCGGCGGAGCGTCGCCTCGACGGTCCAGCGCGGCGGCAGCGCGGGCGCCTCCGGAAGATAGGCGACCCCGTGCGCCTCCACGTACGCGCGCGGCTCCCGGTCGGCAATGCGCACCGACCCCGCGGTGGGGCGGAGGAACCCGAGCAGCAGCGAGAGGAGGGTGGACTTGCCGGCGCCGTTCGGCCCCGCGATGCCGAGGACCTCGCCCCGCTCCACGGTGAGGGTGAGGTCGTCGAGCGCGCGGACCGCGCGGCGCCGGAGGAGGGATCGGTACTGCTTGCCGAGGCCCCGGAGCTCGATCACTGGATGATCCGCAGCACGCCGGCCTCGGCGCTGCCACGGATGAACGCCTCCGCGTCGGTCACGGGGATGACCACGCCGGTCTCCGCCTCGCCCCGTCGGGCCAGGCCCGTCATGAACTCGGCGAGCGAGGCGTGGGCCCACTGGTGGTCCGCCGCCTTCATCTGGAGGAGGATCTCCTCCCAGGTGCCCCGGAAGGTCTGGCCCGTGAGGGTCGTCACGAGATGCGAGTCGCCCATGGCGGGCCGCTTCTGCATGGCGTGCAGCTCGGTGAGCAGGGTGCCGAACAGCTCGAGCTGTTTCGGGTCCCGCACGCTCCCGTCGGGCTGCTTCGACTCGATCTCCGCCAGCAGCATGTCGACCGGGTCGGGCTCGCCCGCCACCTCGTCGAGCCGCGCCAGCCACGGGGCGAGCTCGGGGTCGTCGTCGGGGAGCCGGTAGATCGTCTTCTTGAGCTCGATGTAGCGCCAGATCCCCAGCTCGTCGTAGTGGTCGTCGGGCTGGGTGCGCTCGAGGTGGTACAGCGCCGCCTCGCCCTCGCCCCGGTCATAGAGCAGGTTGGCGAGGTAGATCCGCGCCTCGGCGTGGTGGGGATCGATCTCGAGCGCCCGGCGGAGCCAGAAGAGCGCCGCCGGGTCCTGGCTCAGCCGATGGGAGACGTAGCCCATGCAGGCCGCCGCGTCGGGCGACTCGGGATGCGCCGCCGTGGCGAGCTCGAAGAAGCGCTGCGCCTCGGGCAGTTGCCCCTCGCGGAAGAGCGCCCGGCCGATCTGGAGCATGAGGTCCAGGTCGGTGCCGAAGCCGAGCGCGAGGATCCGCTCGAAGGCGGCGGTGGCGCCGGGCCGGTCCCCCAGCTTGAGCAAGACCTCCCCGAGACCGGCGAGCGCATCCTCGTGCTCCGGATCGAGCGCGAGCGCCCGCTCGAAGCCGCGACGCGCCCAGGCGAACTCCTCCCGCGCGAGGTGCGCGTAGGCGGTCCCGACGTGGAGTTCGACGGCGTGGGGGTAGAGGGTTAGTCCCTCCCTGAGCACTTCCAGGGCTTCGTCGTAGCGGCCTTCGTTGTAGAGGAGATGGGCTTGTTCGTCGTAGTCGTCGGAGCTCAGGAAGTGGTCCGACATCCGGTGGGCCTCCCGCGGCGGGTTCTTGGGAAGTTAGAGGCGGACCGCCGGGCCGGCAAGAGAGCTCACCCACCCTCGACGTCGCCCCGCTCGGTGGCCCTGCCCAGCTTCTTGAGCAGGCGACGCAGCTCGTCCTGCTCCCGCGCCGTGAGCACCTCGAAGAGCCGCTCGATCCCCTCGGCGTGGGCCGGGAACGCGGCCTCGAGCAGCGCCGCGCCGCGGGGGGTGAGCCGGGCGTAGACGATCCGCCGGTCGGTGGCGCAGCGGTCCCGCGCCACGTAGCCCAGCGCCACCAGGTTGTCCACCACGTAGGTGATGTTGCCGCTCGTCACCAGCAGCCGCTCGCCCAGCTGGCTCAGCGGGAGCGAGCCGTGGAGATAGAGCGCCTCCAGCACCGCGAACTGCGGGGGGGTGAGCCCGTGCCGGCGGATGAGCTGCGCGTCCGCCCGGCTCAGCGCCGCATGACAGCGCGTGAGCGCGATCCAGGTCCGGAGCGCGCGCTCCTGTGCCGGGGGATAGGTGGGGCGAGGGGGCGCGGGGCCGTCTCGGAGCATCGCATGCGCAAACTACCGGCCGGCCCCGCCCCGGGACAAGCCCGGCCGCCGCGCCGCCCTTGACGCCGGACTCGCCACCCCCTTACCTAGCGCAGGCACCCCCGGCGCGTCCCCGTCGGCATCGCCTCCGCCTGACCGGCGAGATCGGGTTCGGCTCGTGACCTTCCAGCGCAAGCTCCTCCTCGCGTTCTCCGTCATGGTGCTCCCGGTGCTGCTCATCGGGGCCGAGGCGATCCGCAGCAACACCCTCGCGCGGCGGGCGCTGGAGACGCTCGGCGAGAGCCTGAGCCGGACCCGGACCTACGCCGAGGTCGAGACCGCCATGTTCAACCAGAGCGAGGTCATCTGGCGCTACCTGAGCGGCATGGAGCCGACCGCGAAGCGGGAATTCCAGCTCGCCGGCGAGGTGGTGGACTTCTGGCTCGAGCGCTGGCGCGGCGAGCTCGAGCCGGACGAGGCGGCGCTGGCCCGCGGGGTCCAGGAGATCCAGCGACAGATCCAGGCGGTCGGCGACAGCGTCTTCCGCCTGTACGAGGCCGGGGACCGGGCGGCCGCCTACGGCCTGGCCCGCCGGGAGCTCAAGGAGCGGCTCCAGCCCGCCCTCACCCAGGTGAACCGGGAGATCTACCGGCGGGCACGGGAGTTCAGCGTCCAGCGGGCCTTCGCCCGGGTGGAGCAGATCGTCGAGCGGGAGCGGTGGATCCTCCTCTCGATCCTCCTCCTCTCCCTCGCGGCGGGGCTCGGCTGCTCCTGGCTCATCGCCCGGGGGCTCGCCCGCCCGATCAGCCAGCTCCGCGAGGCGATGGCGATCGTCGGCGCGGGGCGGCTCGAGCACCCGATCGACGTCCGGTCGCCGGACGAGATCGGCGACCTCGCCCGAGCATTCGCGGCCATGACCGACCGGCTCCGCCGCTCGCGGGAGGACATGATCCGGCTCAACGCGCAGCTGGTCCAGTCCGAGAAGCTCGCCTCGATCGGCGAGATGGCCGCCGCGGTGGCGCACGGACTCCGCAACCCGCTGGCGAGTCTCCGGGCGGCGGCGCAGTTCGTGCTCCGGCATCCCGGCTCCGCCGCCGCGCGGGAGCAGCTCGAGGCGATCGTGGAGGAGGTCGACCGGCTGGACCGGCGGATCGCGCACCTGCTCACCTTCGCCCGGCCGGCGCCCTTCCATCCCCGCCGCGAGGCGCTGCCCCCGATCGTCGAGACCGCCCTGCCGGCGCTCGCCGAGCCGATCCGCGAGCGGGGCGTCTCGGTCGAGCTCGCCCTCCCCGCCGACCTCCCCGAAGTCCGGGTCGACCCGATGCAGACGGAGCAGGCGCTGGTGGAGATCGTCTCCAACGCGGTCGACGCCATGCCCCACGGGGGCCGGCTCGCGATCCGGGCCGAGCCGGCGCCCGAGGGGGACACGCCCGGGGTCCGGCTCGAGATCGCCGACACGGGCGTCGGGATCCCGGCGAACGTGCTCCCCTCGGTGTTCGAGCCGTTCTTCACCACCCGGGCCGAGGGCACCGGCCTCGGGCTGGCGATCGCGCGGCGCTACGTGGAGCAGAACGGGGGTCGCCTCACGATCGCGAGCCGCCCGGGGGAGGGCACGACGGTGCGGATCTGGTTCCCCACCGCCGACGCGGTCGACCGGGCGACGGAGCCGGTCGCGGCGCCGGTGGCCGCCGGACCGGAGCGGGCATGAGCGGCACGATCCTCATCGTCGACGACGAGCGCACCCTGGCGCGCGCCATCAAGGCGTTCCTCGCCGAGCAGGGCTACGAGGCCGAGGTGGCGGGCGACGCCGAGCAGGCGCTCCAGCGTCTCGAGTCGCTCCGCCCGGACGTGGTCTTCACCGACGTCCGGCTCCCCGGGATGGACGGGATCGCGCTCCTCCGACGGATCCGGGAATTCGATCCCGCGATCCCCGTCATCGTCATGACCGCCTTCGGCTCGATCGAGGGGGCGGTGGAGGCGATGAAGCTGGGCGCGTTCGACTACCTCAAGAAGCCGGTGGACCTGGAGGAGCTCAGGCTGCTGGTCGACCGGGCCCGGGAGCACGCCCTCCTGCGCCAGGAGCTGTCGTACTACCGCGGGCGCGCCGCCCAGGAGCTGCCGCCGGCCGGGATCCTGGCGGCCTCGCCCCCGATGCGGGAGGTGCTGGAGCGCGTACGGCAGGTGGCGGCGCTGGAGGATCCGCCGCCGGTCCTCATCACCGGGGAGACCGGCACCGGCAAGGGGCTGGTCGCGCGGACGATCCACGCCTCGAGCCGGCGGGCCGGGCGGCCGTTCATCGAGGTCAACTGCACCGCGCTCCCGGCCACGCTCATGGAGGCCGAGCTCTTCGGCTACGAGCGCGGCGCCTTCACCGACGCGAAGGAGTCCAAGCTGGGGCTCTTCGAGGCGGCCGAGGGCGGGTACATCTTCCTGGACGAGATCGGCGACGTCGAGCTCTCGCTCCAGGGCAAGTTGCTCCGCGCCATCGAGGAGCGGGTAGTCCGCCGGGTGGGCGGCGTGCGGGACCGGAGGATCGACGTGCGCATCCTCGCCGCCACCAACCGCGACCTGGAACGGGAGACCCAGCGGGAGCGCTTCCGCCGGGACCTCTACTTCCGGCTCGCCGTCATCATCCTCCGGCTCCCACCGCTCCGGGAGCGGGGCGAGGACGTGCTCCTCCTCGCCGAGCACTTCCTCGCCAGGTTCAGCGCCAAGTACGGCAAGACCGTGCGGCGGCTCGAGCCGGCGGTCCGGGACCTCCTCCGGGCCTACCCCTGGCCCGGGAACGTGCGGGAGCTGAGCCACGTGATCGAGCGGGCGGTGCTCTGGAGCCGGGGACCGACGCTGGAGGTCGAGCACCTGTCGCTGTCGGTGCCGGCGACCCCGGAGCCCGAGTCGGCACCGGCCTCGGCTCCGGCGGCGGCGATGGACGGCAACGGGAGCCCGCTCCCCCCGCTCCCGCCCCCCGGCGTCGACCTCGAGCGGTGGGAGCGGGCGCTCATCGAGCAGGCGATGCGAGAAGCGGGAGGCAACCAGACCCGCGCGGCGCAGCGGCTCGGCATATCCCGCGACACCCTCCGGTACCGGCTCAAGAAGTACGGCATCCAGGGCTGAATCCGCTGGGTGATCTCACCCACTGCCGGGTCGGATCCCCCAGCCGGGCGACTCGAGCCCGATCCGGTATCTCGACGCCAACTTCCCGAGGCTCCATCACTTACGGCCTCGATCCCGGCTCCCCCGATGCGGCACGGTCCCTGCACGGCCATGCGTGGGGTCGGGCTGCGGACGGCCCGGCTGGGTGGCCTCACCCACCACATACGGGGCCCTCCGCGGCCCAAACCAACCGATGGAGGTTAGCGCTATGGCGTGGACCAAGCCCGAAGCGGAGATCGTCGCCGTGACGATGGAAGTGACCGCGTACGTCGCGACGCTCTGAAGCGGCGTCTGATCGCGGAGGGGCTCGCGAAAGCGGGCCCCTCGGTTTTTGTGGAGATCGTGTTGCTCGGGACCGCCGCGGGCGGTGGGTTCCCCCAGTGGAACTGCTGGTGTCCGACCTGCCGGGCGGTGCGGGAGGATCCCGGCGCCGGTCGGCCGCGGACGCAGTCCTCGGTGGCCGTTTCGGCCGACTGCGTCCGGTGGTTCCTGCTCAACGCCTCGCCCGACGTGCATCGGCAGCTCGCCTCGCTCCCCACGACGCCGGAAGGGATCCGCCACGTCCCGGTGGAGGGGATCGTGCTCACCGACGCCGAGCTCGACCACTCGCTCGGCCTCGCGCTGCTCCGGGAGGCGCGTCGGCTCCGGCTGTACGCCACCGAGGCGGTGCGGGAGATCCTCGAGCGCGACTCGCGGCTCCTCGCGGTCACCCGCGCCTTCGCCGAGGTGGGGTTCACCGAGCTCGACCCCGCGCGGCGGGTCGAGCTCGGATATCAGGGCGGCGAGCCGAGCGGGCTCTCGGTCGAGGCCTTCCCGGTGGCAGCGGGCCCGCCCCGCTTCGCCCCGCAGGCGGGGGCCGGCCACACGGTGGGACTGGTGATCCGCGACGAGCGGACCGGTGGGAGCTGCGCCTTCGTGCCGGCCTGCGGCGAGTTGGACGACGCGCTCCTGGCCCGGCTGGGTGCCGTCGACCTGGTACTCTTCGACGGCACCTTCTGGACCGACGACGAGCTGATCCGGCTCGGCATCGGGGAGCGACGGGCGCGGGAGCTGGACCATGTGCCGATCGACGGGCCCGACGGCAGTCTCGACCGGCTGGGCCGGCTGGTCGGGCCGCGGACGGTCTTCACCCACATCAACAACACCAACCCGATGCTGCTCGAGCGATCGGCCGAGCGCGCGGTGGTCGAGCGCGCGGGGTTGATCGTCGGGCACGACGGCATGCGGTTCACCCTGTGACGGAGCCAGGGACGATGGCCACCGCCACCCTCGCTGCCTCCGCGCTCGCGACCCCGCCGCGCCCGCCGATCCCCGCGCTCGACCGGCCGCTCGACCCCGACCAGCTGGAGGCGGCGCTCCGGTCGTTCCACGGTTCCTACTACGTGCAGCACCCGTTCCACCGGCGGATGTACGAGGGCAAGCTCACCCGGCGGCAGTTCCAGGGTTGGGCCGCCAACCGCCTGGCCTACCAGCGGGTGGTGCCCCGCAAGGACGCGGCGATCCTGATGAACTGCCCCGATCCGGATGTCCGCCGGATCTGGATCCAGCGGATCGTCGACCACGACGGCACCGCGCCGGGCACCGGCGGGATCGAGCTCTGGATCCGGTTGGGCGTGGCGCTCGGCGTCCCCCGGGAGGAGATGGAGGACGAGCGCCACGTGCTCCCGGGCGTGCGGCTCATCTGCGAGTCGTACGTGACGTTCTGCCGGACGAGGCCCTGGGTCGAGGCCGTGGCGGCGTCGCTCACCGAGCTCTTTGCCCCCCGGATCCACCGGGAGCGGATCGAGGCCTTCCCGCGCCACTACCCCTGGATCCCGCCCGAGGCGCTGGAGTACTTCCGGAGCCGCCTGGTGCAGGCGCCGCGGGACGTGGCCCACGGACTCGCGATCGTGAAGCGACACTGCACCACCGTCGAGACCCAGCGGAAGGCGTTCGAGGCGCTGGCGTTCAAGCTCGACATGCTGTGGGCGATGATCGACGCGATCCACCACGCCTACGCCGAGCCCCCCGCGGGGTCCGGCGGCGCATGACCGTGGCGCCGACGTCCCGTCCCCGGCTCTGGCGCCTGGCCCGGATCTCGTTCGACCCGGTGCGGAACCGGCCGGTCCTCCTCTACCCCGAGGGAGCCGTGCTCCTCAACGAGACCGGCAAGGCGATCCTCGAACTCTGCGACGGCACCCGCACGGTGGCCGAGATCGCCCGGGAGCTCGGGGACCGGTACCGGGCCGACGTGCTCGCCGACGTGACCGAATACCTGGACCGGCTGGCCGAGCGCGAGCTGGTGCTCGAGGCATGAGCCCGGGCGCGAGGACGACGAAATGACCACCCGACACCCGACCACGCTCCTCGCCGAGGTGACGCACCGGTGTCCGCTCCATTGCCCCTACTGCTCGAATCCGATCGAGCTCATGCGGGCCGAGGCGGAGCTGGGCACGGCCGACTGGCTCCGGGTCTTCACCCAGGCCCGCGAGCTCGGCGTGCTCCAGCTCGGCCTCTCCGGCGGCGAGCCGCTGGTCCGCCAGGACCTCGAGGCGATGGTGGCGCACGCCCACGGACTCGGCCTCTACCAGACCCTGGTCACCTCCGGGCTGGGGCTCACCCGCGTCCGGGCGGAACGGCTCAAGGCCGCCGGGCTCGAGCACGTGCAGATCTCCTTCCAGGATGTCGATCCCGCCACGGCGGAGCGCATCGCCGGGGTCCGGTCGGTCCCCCAGAAGCGGGCGGCGGCGGCCCTGGTGCGGGAGCTCGGCTTCGCCTTCTCGGTCAACGTGGTGCTGCACCGCGCCAACCTCGACCGGGTGGGGGAGATCATCGACATGGCGGCCGAGCTGGGGGCCGACCGGCTGGAGCTGGCCAACACCCAATACTACGGCTGGGCGCTCCGTAACCGCGCCGCGCTGCTTCCCTCCCGGGAGCAAGTCGAGCGCGCCCGCCGGGTGGCCGAGGAGCGGATGGCGCGGTATCGGGGGACGATGCAGATCGTCTACGTCCTGCCCGACTACCACGAGACCTACCCCAAGCCATGCTACGGCGGGTGGGGCAACTTCTACATCCTCGTGGCCCCCGACGGCCGGGCGCTCCCGTGCCACGGCGCCACCGAGATCGCGCGGTTGAGCTTCCCGAACGTCCGGGACCACGACCTCCGATGGATCTGGGAGGCGTCCCCCGGCTTCAACGCCTTCCGCGGCGACGGTTGGATGAAGGATCCCTGCCGGAGCTGCCCGCGGAAGGCGGTCGACTTCGGCGGCTGCCGGTGCCAGGCGTTCGCGCTCACCGGCGACGCTGCCGCCACCGATCCGGTCTGCGTGCTCTCACCCCATCGGGACCTGATCGACCGGGCGGTCGCGGCCGCCGACGCGAGCGTCGACGGGGCCGGCGAGTACGAGTACCGCGCCATCGGCAAGGAGCCGCAGCGGGCGTGACGGCGGACCGACTCGCGATCGAGGCGCTCGGGTTGGGGCGCGATTACGGCGACGTCCGCGCCCTGGACGGGCTCGATCTCTCGGTGGCACCCGGCGCGCTGGTGGGTCTCCTTGGCCCCAACGGCGCCGGGAAGACGACCGCGCTCCTGCTGCTCGCCACGCTCCTCGCCCCGACCCGCGGCACCGCCCGCATCTTCGGCCACGACGTCCGGCGCGGGCGCTCGGCGGTGCGGCGCCGCCTTGGCCTGGTGTTCCAGGAGCCGAGCGTCGACGGCCTGCTCACGGTGCGGGAGAACCTCGCCTTCGCCGCGCGACTGGCCGGACTCGGCGGCGCCGCCTGCCGCGCCGCCGTGGACGACGCCATCGACCGGATCGGCCTCGGCGCCAAGGCGGCCATCCAGGCCCGGCGCCTCTCCGGCGGCTGGCGCCGGCTGGTCGACATCGCCCGCGCCACCCTGCACC
>DATLZT010000011.1:0-5279 GCA_035573835.1 Gemmatimonadales bacterium | reverse complement strand
GAGGTGGAAATGGACCCGGCTCCGGGCCGCCAAGGGCCGGGGCGCGTCGGGGAGGAGTTCGACCAGGGCGTCGATCGCGCTCACCGGGGTCCAGGGGAGCGCGCGGCTCGCGACCACGTCCCCCCGGCGGATCTCGTCCCGCTCCACGCCCACGAGCCCCAGCGCCACCCGCGAGCCGGGGCGGCTCCGGGTCACCGGCTCACCGAACGACTCGATGGTGCGGACCCGCGCCTCGCGCCCCGAGGGAAGGACCAGCACCGTCTCCCCCACCCCCACGCTGCCGGACCAGGCGGTGCCGGTGACCACGGTGCCCACGCCGCTCACCGAGAAGGCGCGGTCGATCGGGAGCCGGAAGGCGTCGTCGCCCCGCCGGGCCCCGACGGCGCGGGCCGCGGCGGCGAGGCGGCGCCGGAGCTCGTCGAGCCCCTGGCCGGTGCGGGCCGAGACGATGGCGGGCGGCTCGAACCGGAGGCGGGAGCGGCCCACCCGCTCCGCCACCTCGAGCGCCACCAGCTCGGCCCATTCGCGGTCCACCAGGTCGGCCTTGGTGATCACCGGGATCCCGGCCGGGATGCCGAGCTGCTCCACGATGGCGAGATGCTCGTGGGACTGCGGCATCATCGCCTCGTCGGCCGCGACGACGAGGAGCACCAGGTCGATGCCCGACGCGCCGGCCACCATGGTGCGGACGAAGTCCTCGTGCCCCGGCACGTCGACCACGCCCGCCACCAGCCCGTCGCCCAGGTCGAGCGGCGCGAAGTTGAGGTCGATGGTGATGCCGCGCCGGCGCTCCTCGGCGAGCCGGTCCATCCGGCGGCCGGTGAGCGCCTCGACCAGCGCCGATTTCCCGTGGTCGATGTGCCCCGCGGTGCCGACGATCACCGCTCGGCCCAGGGGCGCCGGACCCAGAAGTCGAGCGCCGGGAGGTGAGCGCCTTCGCTCAGGTGGTGCTGGATATAGCGGAGGAGGAGCCGTCGGTGGGCCGCGGCGTGGCGGCGGTCGAGCGGGGGGAGCTCGGTGCCGTCGTCGAGCAGCGCCGCGAGGTCGTGCCGGTGCCCGGCCTCGAGCCGGGTGAAGGCCTGGCCCGCGGCGCAGGCGTCGCAGAGCGCGCCCCCCTCCCGGGCGCTGAACCAGATCGGGGCGTCGGACGGGAGCGGCGCGCCGTCCCGCACGCAGAAGTCGAGCGACGGGGCGAAGCCGAGGACCGAGACCAGGCGCCAGAGGGTGCGGATGGCGGTGGACTCGACCCAGTCGGCGGGGACCGTCTCGAGGGTGAGGAGCCCCGCCCGGAGCACGGCGTAGCCGTCGGGGTGCGGCGCCGCGGGAGCGAAGCGGAGCATCACCTCGGCCAGCGCCGAGGCGGCGGCATAGCGCTCGAGGTGGGCGGCGAGTCCCAGCTCGAGGCGGGTGACGTCGAACGCCGCGAGGACGTGGAGCTCGCGGCCCTCCTTCACGTGGAGCTGGGCCTGGCCCTCGCTGAAGAGCTGGAGCGCGGCGCCGAAGCGGCTCCGCGGGCGGAGGGCGCCCTTGGCGATGGCGCTCTGCACCCCGAGCTCCTCGGTGGCGAGCCGCACGACCTTCGAGGTCTCGCCGTAGCGGACGGCGGCGAGGACGACGGCCGGGGTGGTGACCAGCGCCATCCGCTCACTCCGCCGGGATCTCCGTCACGGCCGCCGCCACGGCACAGGCGCCGACGGTGATTGTGCGGAGCTCGGTGAGGTCGGGCCGGAGCACCCGCACGGTCCCGGGGGCGCTGCCGTCGCAGGGGCCCGAATCGACCGCGTAGACCCGCCCCTCGCCGTCCACCGCCACGGCGCGGTTCCGCGGGATCGGGATCGCCTCGCCGGCGCCCCGCTCGACCTCGCGGGTGCGGGTGTTGAACTCCATCAGCCCCTCGGTGGTGGAGCTCACGAAGAGCCGCTCGCGGCCGTCGTGCGCCGCCGGGCCGGGCATCGTGCCGAAGCCGCCGAAGTTGGCCACCTCGGCGCGACCCACCGGGTCGACGATGCTGATCCGGCCCTCGCCGGCCCCGGGATCGCCCCGGTTCACGACGTAGATCAGCCCGTCGCCCCCCAGGGCGGCGAAGGCGGCGTTCCCCGGGCCGGGCAGTGGGATGGAATCGGCGCCGCCGGCGCGGGCGTTGGCGATCGGATCGATCACGACCATCCAGCTCGGGCCGAGCGGGGCGCCGGCGTCGTCCAGCTCGCCGTTCAGCACGAAGACCCGGCCGCGGGTGAAGACGACGCCCTGGGGAGCGTCGCCCAGCGGGAGCGTGGCGGTGGCGCCGGTCCGGAGGTTCACCCGCACCACGCTCCCGGCCGTCGGGGCGGCGACGTAGGCCAGGGTGTCGTTCACCAGCGTCGCGGCGCTGGGGACGTGGCCCTCGGGGAGCGGGATGACGTGGGTGTCGCCGGTCGCGAGGTCGGCCACCGCGAGCGCCTCGGGCGAAGCCGCCGGGACGACCGCGACGGCGCCGCGCGTGGCGAGGCCCACGCCTCCGGCGATGCCGAGGGGAAGCGTGCTCGCCTCGGCGGGAGCGTCGACCGGGACGACGGTCAGCGCCCCGGCTCCCTGGTCGAGCACGACCAGGAGCTCCCGCGGCGGCGGGAGCGGCGGGGTGGTCTCGGCGCAGGCCGCGAGCAGGAGGAGGGCCGGGAGCACGGCGGCGCGGGGCAACGGCATGGGTGGATACGACTCCGGGAGAGCGGGCCGCCGGGAATCTAAGGGGGGAACGCGGAGGCGGCGAAGGCGCGCGCCGGCGGCCGCTCCCCGTCCCCCCTCACCTCCCTCCCACCGCCCTACCACCGCATCCCGACCCCCACGAACACCGCCCTCCCCCGGCTCTTGAATCCGTATACCTGCTGGTAGTCCTCATCGAACAGATTCTCCACCCGACCGCCCAGCGTGAACCCGGGGAGCCGGCCGATCGGCGCGGTGAGCTCGGCCTCGGCCGCGAGGTCCACGATGGTGTACGCCGGCAGGGTGAGGCGCCGGGCCGGGAACGCGGCGAAGTCCACGTCGGCGCGGCTCCCCACCCGGGTGAGGTTGGCGGCGAGCGTCACCGCGCCCATCGGCCGGGCGGTGAGCCCGAGCCGGGCCGAGTGTCCCGGCCGACGCAGCAGCGCCTCCCCCTGGGCGAACGCCGGCGAGGCGGTGCCGCCGTCTTCCGTCACCTCGGTTTCGAGGTAGGTGTACGACGCGGCGCCGGTGAGTCGCCGCCCGAGGAGCGCGAGCTCCGCCTCGACCTCGACCCCGCGGGCCCACGCCTCGGCCACGTTCCGGTAATTCGGCTCGCCCGGCGCGGCCCCCTGGTACTGGATCATGTCGCGGAAGCGCTGGTCGAAGTAGGTCGCCGCCAGACGCAGCCGGTCGTCCATCAGGTGCTGCTCCAGCCCGAGTTCCCAGCTCGTCGCCCGCTCCGGGTCGAGGTCGGGGTTCCCCACCTCGAAGGGGGAATTGGCGAAGAGCTCGGCGAAGGTCGGGGCGCGGAAGCCGCGCCCGAACGCGCCGCGCACCCGGGTGCCGGTGGGGAGCAGGTACGCCGCCCCGGCTCGCCAGCTCACGAAGGTGCTGAAGGCGTCGCTGTCGTCGACGCGGCCGTTCAGGTTGAGCGCGAGCCCCGTCGCCGGCCGGTACACGGCCTGGGCGTAGTAGCCCAGCGTCCGGCGGTCGGCCTCGAACGAGGTGGCGCTGGTGTCGGGCCCGCCCCCGAAGTCCGACACCGACTCGGAGAAGCTCCGGCCGTCCTCCAGCTCGAGCTGGGCCCCGGCGGTGACCACCAAGTCGGCCCGGGGGCGGAGGTTCACCCGCCCGTCGGCGCTCCGGCGGAGGAGGGTGGCGAAGCGCCGCTCCTGGAAGCCGAAGCCGGTGTTGTCGCCGGGGTGGTCGGGACGGTCGTCGAACCCGCCGTCGGCATCGTGGGCCGCGAGCGAGACCCGCGCCTCGAGCCAGGGCGCGAGCCGGCGCCCCGCGTCGATCCCCACGGTGAACGCGTTTCCGAAGGTGAACTGGTTGCTGTCCGACGGCACGCCGGCGAAGTCGGTCGGGAAGCTCGAGCGGCTGTCCCCGTAGCGCAGGGTGAGCGTGGCGTCGGTGAGGGCGTCGGGGCGGGCCCGGAGCCGCCCGCTCGCCACCGTGTTGCGGTAGGTGTTGTTGAAGGCGTAGATCCCGTCGCTGGTGAACCGCGCCAGGCCGATCGAGTAGTCGACCGTCGGGCCGCCGCCGGCGAAGCCGGCGTCCCACCGCACCGTGCCGTAGGTGCCCCCCTCGACCTGCGCGGTGAGCGCGGGCCGGCCGGCGCCCCGCCGGGTGAGGACGTGCACCACCCCGCTCACCGCGTCGGCGCCGTAGAGCACGCTCGCCGGCCCCCGCACGATCTCGATCCGCTCGACGTTGTCGGTGGTGAGGTTGGCGAAGTCGTACGCCCCGCCCGGCTCGTTCACCGGGACGCCGTCCACCAGGACCTTCACGTAGTCGCTCTCCCCACCCCGGAGGAAGAGCGAGCTCACCCCGCCGTAGGAGCCCCCCTGCACCACCGCGGCGCCGGGCACGTCGCGGAGCGCGTCGGCCACGAAGCGCACCCCGCGGCGGCGGAGCTCCTCGCCCGGGATGACGGTGACGCCGGCGGTCACGGCGTCGAGCGAGGTGGGGAGCCGGGTGGCCGTGACCACCACCTCCTCCAGCTCCACCGAGTCCGCCGGCGCCTGCGCCGCCCCCGCCGCCGGGCGGAGGGCGAGACCGCCGACCATGAGGACCAACCAACCCACCGTGCCACGTCGCGTCATACGGGAATCTCCCCCGATCGATGTGTCGGCGCCGCCGACCGAGCCGCGTCGGGAGCCTCGCCGGGCCGGAGCGGGACCACCTGTGGCGCGCCGTCGCCCCAGGCGGTGACCGCCACCGGCCAGCGGAAGACCCGCCGGACCGTCTCCGGTCGGAGCACCTCGTGCGGTGTCCCCTCGGCGGCGATCCGCCCCTCGTCGAGCAGGATCATCCGGTCGGCGTACCGGGCCGCGAGGTTGAGATGATGGGTGACCACCAGGCCCCCGAGGCCGGAGGCCACGAGCTCCCGCAGGAGCTCGAAGACTTCCATTTCGTGCCGCACGTCGAGCGCGGCGGTGGGCTCGTCCAGCGCCAGGGCGCGGGGCTCCTGCGCCAGCGCCCGCGCGATCCGCACCCGCTGCCACTCCCCGCCCGACAGCGTGTCGGTGCGGCGGCCGCGGAGGGCGGCCACGTCGCACCGCGCGAGGGCGCGCTCGACCGCCGCGCGATCGGCGGGG
>DATLZT010000010.1:0-19646 GCA_035573835.1 Gemmatimonadales bacterium | reverse complement strand
GCGGCGCGCTCGCCCGGGCCGATGTGGCGGAGCAAGCCCGGTGCCAGGGCTCGCTCGCCGATCCGGCCCCATGATCTGTGGGATGACCGCGTCGTTGGCCCGTGGCCGGCCGCCACCCATGACCAACTCCCTCCCTACCAGCCACTTGCGACTGTTGCGGTCGAGCGGCAGGGCGGGGCCACCGAAGGGGCCACTCCACCCGGTCACCCCCGAACCGCCTCACCGCTACCCCGCAGCTCGGCTCGCTCCGAGGGCAAGGAGCTCGGGTTGTCGCACACGCGGCACTTTGTGGCACGGTCGCCACAGAGAGAGTCGAACATGGGGCCGCGAACCGCGCCCGTCGCAGGCGGGTAACAGGCTGGGCAGCGGGTTCGGACCGCGCGGGGGCGGGCGCTCATGGCCGGAGGCGCCGCGCCGGAGGCGCCGCGCCGGAGGCGCCGCAGCCCACTGACCGGGACGCCGAGGATCCATTAGGAATGCAGCGACAGTTCCGCTCGGTGGCGGTGATCAACCCGCTCGCCGACTACGGCATCAGCGAGTACAGCCACGAGCTCGCCGAAGGACTCTGCGCCAACGGGGTCCGGGTCGACCTGTACACCACGGCGATCCCGACCATGGCGGGGCGGCCCCGGCGACATCGGCTCTTCCCGGTGCTCGGCAGCCCGCTCTTCCGCCAGCGCGCCTTGGTCGAGCGGCGGATCCCGGCGCCGGCGCGCAAGTCGTCCTTCCAGCCCGCCAACGGGGTCGCGGTATCCGAGCGCGTGCGGGATCCGCTGCTGGAGCGGGTCCGCCGCTTCTTCCTCCCGGTGGAGCTGGCGCTACACCTCCGCCGCCGCGGCTACGACCTGGTCTGGACCCAGTGGCCGTTCCTCGGGCCGTACGGCGTAGGCTTCCTCTCGGCCTGCCGATCGCTGGGCCTTCCGGTCCTTCACACCGTGCACAACGTGCTGCCGCACGAGCCGGAGCCCGGCGATGACGAGATCTGCCGCCGGGTATACCGGACCGCCGACGCCCTGGTGGTGCACAGCGAGCAGAGTCGCGCCGAGCTCGCCGCCTTCGAGCCCGCGACGATCGGCAAGACCATCGTCGCCCCCCACGGCCTCTACGAGGGCTACCCCCGCCGTCCCGAGCGCCGGGACGCGGTGCGGCGGGAACTCGACCTTCCCACCGACGCCCCGGTGATCCTCATGTTCGGGGCGCTCCGGCCCTACAAGAACGTCGATGCCGTGCTCGAGTCGCTGCGCGACCCACGCCTGGCCGCGGCCAGGCTGATCGTGGCCGGGCGGGAGCGGAAGTTCCCCGATCTGGTGCCGGGCGACCTGGTCGGCCGTACCCGGCGGCTCGCCGCCGCGCTGGGCGTGCTGGATCGCATCCGGCCTCTCCCGGGACCGTTCGATCACGAGCGGACCGCCGAACTCTTCGAGGCGAGCGACATCGTGGCGCTGCCCTACCTGCGGAGCTACGGCAGCGGCCAGCTCCTGCTCGCGATGACGTTCGGGAAACACGTGGCGGCGACGCCGGTCGGCGGGGCGGCGGAGTACTGCGTCCACTATCCCCGACACACCCTCCTTTCCGGCCCGAGCGTGCCCGAGGTGGCGGCGGGACTGGCCGAGGCGGCCGCGACGGTGGCGTCCGGTCGGGAAGCCCCCGCGCCGCCCCGGGTATCGCTCGACCGGCTCCGCTGGCCCACCGTGGCGCGGCGGACCCTCGAGGCGCTCAGCGCGCTGACGGCGCGCCGGCCCGGGTCCGCGAACTGAGCTCGGCGGCGTCCGGCGGGCAGGGCTCGCTCGGGACCGACGCCGGCTCCCGCCAGCGGTAGACCAGGAGCCCCCAGGCGGGGGGCAGCGCGACGCTGTCGGCGTGGGCGGCGACGTACTCCGCCACGTCGGGTGGCACGCTCCACCGGCGTCCCCAGTGGAGTTGCTCGACGATGGCGAGTCCGGTCGCGTGACAGGACATCACCCGCTCGATCGAGCCGACCTGGCTGATGAGGGGCCGCCCGGTCCGGGGATCGCGGACGAACTCCGGGGTGTCGCGGCCGTAGTCCATCAACTCGGTGGCGCTCAGACCGTAGTCGAACCGCCCGACGAAGTACTGCGCCTTGGGTCCCGCCGAGGTCACCACCACCTCCACCGAATCGGCGAGCGCGGCGAGCCTGGGCGCCGCGGCACCCCAGTCGGCTTCCTGGTAGGGGCGACGGCCGGGCTCGGGAAACACCATCCGGACACCGAGCACCACGGCCGAGTTGGCGTACGCCGCGAAGCCGACGCACCCGGCGACCAGGCCGACCACCATCACCCGGCCCGCCGGGTGCGACGCGGGATCGGCATGGGACGGCGGACGCCCCGCCAGCCGGCGGGCCAGGCGGACGAAGCCCGGCGCCAGGGCGGCGAGCGCGATCCCCCAGACGACGAAGAAGAACGGCAGCGCGTAGTAGATGAAGCGCTCCTGCTTGAACCCGGCGAACGAATGGAGCAGGAGCGCGAGGGTGAAGACCGTGAGGCAGAAGGCGGCCGGCGCCCGTCGCCGCGCCAGCGCCGTGAGCGCGGCCATCGGCAGGAGTGCCCAGAGGACGGGGTATCGCGCCATCAGCCAGTCGGCGTACCACCGGACGTTGCTTTCCTGGGCCGAGGCCCAGAGCGCCGTGTAGCGGTAGAGCCGCCAGAGCTCCCGCCCCGTCTCGGTTTGCGCCAGCGCCGCGAGCGCGACCATGCCGGCGCCGAGCGCCGCCGCGCTCCGGCGGAGTCGGCGCGGCGGGGGGAGCCGGAGGACCAGCGCCGCCGCAACCCAGGAGCCGAGCGCCGCCAGGCCGATCAGGGTGGTCTGCTGCAGGTGGAGTGCGACGCCGAGGAGCAGCGCCGCGACCGGCCAGCGGGCCCAGGCTCGGCGCCCCCCCGGACGGGTCACGGCGGCGTAGACGGCGGCGGCTCCGAGCCAGAAGAGGAGGCCGTGGAGGGCGTAGAATCGGGCCTGCTGGGAGAGGTTCACGGCGCCGGGATCGATCGCGAAGAGGAGCGCCGCCCCCCAGGCCGCGCCGCGACCGATCTCCCGGCGGGTCCAGACGAAGATCGCGCCCACCCAGGCCGTCCCCGCGAGCACCGACGGCAACCGGGCCACCACCAGCGAATCTCCCAGGAGGCGGTAGAACGCCCCGATCAGCACGGTGAAGAGCGAGGCGCGGGTGTAGGTCCCGTCCGCGATCCGCAGACTCCCGTCCGCCACCCACGACCGGGCCGCAAGCGCGTGGTACAACTCGTCGAAATGGGGAGGATGGTCGAGGTGCGCCAACCGGACGGAGAGCGCGAGGAGGATGATCGCGGGCAGTTCCCAGCGCGGGCCGGCGGGGATGTCGGGCCGCGCGCCCGCCTCGGCGTCCGGAGCGCCCCGGGCTGCGCGCGGCGACTCGGCCAACGGCAGCTCGACCGCCGCCTCGGTCGTCCGCTCAGGCGCCGGCCTGGCCACCATGGCCGCGAAGCCTTCCCCGGAGGTAGCTCGCCAGCCGCAGGTCCTCGAGCCAGGTCTCGGGACCGGCCGCGACGCGGTGGAACCGATAACGCAGCTCCGCCGTGACCGCCTCGCGCCAGAGCCAGAGCGGGCGGCCGAAGAGTCGGCGGCCGTTCCCGTTGCCGGCCCGGCGCGCGGCCACCGCGCCGTCGCCCTCGTAATAGCTGCGGAGATAGCGCACCGTGTGACGCTCGGCCGGGATGAAGTGCCGCACCCGGGCGTCGGGTATCCACCAGCCGGTGCAGCCGGCGCGGAGCATCTCGCGGACCAACGCCGTCTCCTCGCCCCGGATGCTGCCGCCCGGGCGGGGGCCCAGGGCGGGATCGTACCGGAACCGGAGCTGCTCGGCCCGCCGCACCGCCATGTTCACCCCGTACGGCACCACCCGCTCGTCGAGCCGGATCGGCTGGTCGCCCAGGTCCCGCACCGCGTAGGCGCTGGCCACCGTGCGCCAGCTCCGCGCCAGCCACGCGGGCGGCTCGACCGCGAACCACGGCTCCACCCGACCGCCGAAGACCGCCGCCTCGGGCCAGCGCTCGAAGGCGCGCCGGTAGGCCGCCATCCACTGCCGGTCCACCAAGGCGTCGTCGTCGGTCCAGAGGATGTACTCGCCCCGCGCCTCCCGCGCGGCCCGGTTCAGCGCGTGGGACTTCCCCGGCGTCGGCTCGAACACGGCCCGGAGCGGGAGCCGCCCGGCGGCCTCCGCCAGGACGGTCGCGGTGTCGTCGGTGGAGTTGTTGTCGACCACCACCAGCTCCCACGCGACGTCGCGCGGCACGACCATCCCCGCCAGCGCCGCCAGTGCCTGGCGGAGGAGCGGCGCCCGGTTCCAGGTGCAGATGGCGACGGTGAGACGCATCTCAGGCGGTGACCGCGCCGGCCCGGCTCGCGTGCTCGGCGGCGAGCTCGAGGAACCGGTCGGCGATGCAGTCGGGGTTGAACTCGGCCCGGGTCGAATTGGCCTTGGCGTCGTAGGAGAGCCGGGCGTAGCGCTGCTGGTCGAGCAGGCAGTCCTCGATGGCGCGGGCCCAGTCGAGCGGCGGCGCGCTCCGCGGCAGGAGGGTGCCCCCGCCGTGGATCACCTCGGAGACGCCGCCCACGTCGCTCGCCACCACCGGGATCCCGCTCGACTGCGCCTCGAGGAGCACCCGGCCGAACGCCTCGTCCCACTGGGATGGCGCGAACAGCAGGGAGGTCTTGCCGTAGATGGATCGCATGTGGAGCGTGGGCCCGTGGAGCCGCACGTTGGGGAGCGCCTCCAGCCGCCGCTCCAGCTCGCGCCGGCGCTCGGGCGGCAGCGGCCACGTCTCCACGAAGAGGAACCGGCGGTGGGGGAGGAGGGCCGCCACCTGCAGCGCCACCTCCACGCCCTTCTCCCGCACCGGGTTCACCAGGGTGACATAGCCCGGGGCGCCCCGCGGCGCGATGTAGTCGTTCTGCATGACGATCGGCGGGAGCACCACCGACTCCACCCCCAACCGCTCCCGGACCCGGTCCGCCACGAACCGGGAGACGCTCACCAGCAGGATCGGCAGCTCCGGCGCGAATGCGCCGCGGATCCACCTGAACTCGGCATCGTGCACGAAGACGACGGTCGCGACGCCGGCCTCGGCCGCCCGCGTCGCGAGTCGGTCCGCCCCCTCCAGCTGGGTGAGGAAGAGATCGGGGCGGGAGCGCCCGATCCGCTCGGCCACCAGGTGCGGCACCATGGTGCCCCAGGTGCGCAGTGTCGGATACCCGTGGTGGTAATCGGGCCACGCGAGCCGGCGGCGTCGGGTGAGCAGCCGGCGCACCCGGTAGGCCGAGAGCCGCAGCCGCCCCGCGGACTCGATGCCGGCCACCACCTCGCAGCGGTGGCCCCGCTGGACCAGGATCCGGAGCAGCGAGTGGGCGCTCATGATCGCGCCGTCCACCCGGTCGGGGAGATACGAGCGACAGGACGCGAAGAGGAACCTCATGCGCGGCTCGCCAGCGCGTCGGGCGCCGGCGCCTCCAACCGGAGTCGGGAGTTGAGCTGGACCGAGCCCCAGAACGGACGCCCGCCCTTCACCTGCACCGTGCGCGAGGGCCCCCGGGCCGTCTCGAGGTGGCGGAGCGGATCCCAGGCATAGGTCTCCACCGCGTAGAGGCCCTCCGGGAGGTTCATCTGGAGCTCGACCACGAGCGCGAACGCGCCGGCCTCCGGCAGCGAAATCCCCCAGTCGCCGGTGCCGGTGGCGTACACCACTTGGCCGGTGTGGAGCGCGCGGACCCGGATCCCGATCGTCTCGCCCAGCGACTCCTCCCGCACCGGCACCGTGCCGCGCAGCGTGAGCCCGACCCGCTCCCCGGAGGCCACCGGCCGGTCGCTCGCCGGCGTGAGCCCGGTGAGCCGGATACCGGAGACGCCCGGCGCCGGCGCCCCCGCTTCGGTTCCCTGGACGTAGGCGGCGATGCACTCCGCCGGGGTGCCGTGCCGGACCACCCGCCCACGCTCCAGCAGGATCGCGTGGGTGCAGAGCGTGGCGATGCGGTCGAGCTGGTGCGAGACCACCACCACCGGGACGCCCAGCCCCGCCATCTCGTGGATCCGCCGGAACGCCTTGGCCTGGAACGCGAGGTCGCCCACGGCGAGCACCTCGTCGATCAGCAGCACCTCCGGCCGGAGGTGGGCCGCGATGGAAAAGCCGAGCCGCGCGTTCATGCCGCTCGAGTACCGCTTCACCGGCGTGTCGATGAAGTCCGCGATCCCCGAGAACTCGACGATCTCGTCGAAGCGGCCCACGATCTCGGCCCGCCGCATCCCCATGATCGCTCCCTGCAGGAAGACGTTCTCCCGCCCGGTGAGATCGGGGTGGAATCCGGCCGCGATCTCGATCAGGGCGCCGATGCGGCCGCGCACCACGCAGCGGCCCGCGCTGGGCCGCAGGATCCGGGTGAGGAGCTTGAGCAGGGTCGACTTCCCCGCCCCGTTCGGGCCGATGATGCCGAGCGCCTCGCCCGGACGGACCGAGAAGGTCACGTCCCGCAGGGCCCAGAAGTCCCCGGCGCCCAGGCTGGTGGCGGCGGGCGCCCGACCGACCAGGCGCCGGGCCAGCGCGGGAATCAGGTCGCGCAGGCTGTCGTGGGCCGGCCCGCGGTGGAACTTCTTCCAGAGGCGGGTGACCTCGATGCCCGGCTCGGTCACCGGCATGCGCCGGATCCTCCACGGAGCGGCTCAAACATATTCGGCGAACACGAACTCGAGTCGGTGGAAGAGGGCGGCGCTCCCGAACAGCCCCAGCAGCGCCCAGGCCCCGGCGTAGAGCAGGTACCAGGGGCTCCAGGCGACGACCTCGAGCCCGCCGCGTCCCACCGCCTGGAGGGGCGCGAGGAGGTCATGCCCCGCCACGACCGCCAGGCGGAGTCCCTCGAGGATCGGCGCCAGCGGGTTGAGCATCATGAGCTGCGCCCCGCTCGGGCCGAACATCGCCGGCTCGAAGAAGACCGGCGTGACGAAGATCCCGAACGTGAGGAGCACCTGCACGATGTACTTGACGTCACGGAAGAAGAGGTTGGCGGCGCCGAGGAAGAGGGCGGCGCCGGCGGTGAAGGCCAGGAGCATCCCCGCGAGGAGCGGAGCCCAGAGTGCCGTGAGGCCGAGGTCGACGCCGAGGAGCGAGAGCAACACGAGCAGCGCGAGCGTCCCGATGGCCGAGTCGAACGCCTGCGCCAGCACCGCCGAGAGGGGGAGGACCTCCCGGGGGAAGTACACCTTGCTCACGAGATTGGCGTTCCCCACCAGGCTCGTGGTGGCGAAGCCGATCGCGCCCACGAAGAACGCCCACGGCAACGCCTTCACCGCGATCCCCGCCACCGCGTCGGCCGCCAGCGTCCGACCGGCGAACTGCGCCATGGCGTACCGCACCAGCACCCCGGCGCCGATGACGAACATCGGCATGAACACCGCCCAGGCGAAACCCATGATCGCCTGCTTGTACCGGATCCTGATGTCCCGCAGGGTGAGCTGGTAGAGGAGCTCGCGATAGTCCCAGAGGTCGCGCGCGACCTCGCGGAGCGTCGACGGCCCCGGCGGCTCGGCCGCCGCCGGAGTTTCGGCCGCATCGACGGCCGGGGCGGGAACAGGCTGGCTCATAGACGCGCCCCCGGTACGGCGGCCAAGCCGACCGCCCGGCAGTGGATCCTCTCTGGACTAAGGTACCCGCCCGTCCTCGTGCACGCTCCGCCGGCGGCTGGTGGGCTCCCGCCACGGGCAGGCGTCCTCTCATACCCCACGAGGTTCCCGCCGTCCCCCGCCACGCTGTGGCGGGGACGCGACAGCACGCCGCGGTCGACGGACCGGCCCCCCGCTCCCATTTCCGCGCGGCGGGGTAGAACCGGGCAGAGAGACCTGCCGCATTCCGGGAAATGCCGTTGTCCGCCAACCAGGTGTCCGTCGTCCTCGGCTGCTACAACGCCGGGCCGCAGCTGCGCGCCCATCTCCTCGACCTGCTCCGGTTCCTCGACCGGCGCCCGGGCTCCCACGAGGTGCTGGTGGTCGAAGACGGCAGCCGCGACGGCTCGCTGGCCTGCCTCCGGGAACTGGAGCTCGTCCATCCGGCGCTCCGGGTGCTCCGCAACCCGCGGAACATGGGGAAGGGGTTCTCCATCCGGAACGGCGTGCTCAACTGCCGCGGGCGCTGGATCGTCGTCACCGACGTCGACATGGTCTACTCGACCGGCAACCTCGAGGCGGTGCTCGACCGGCTCGCCCGAGGCGCGCCGATCGTGGTGGGCAACCGCCGCCTGCCGGAGTCGGTCTACACGGTGAACAACCGGCTGGTCCGCTACGTGTACCGCCGCCATCGCCTCGGCGCGGCGTTCAACGCGCTGGTCCGCCTGCTCTTCGACGTCCGCACCCGCGATACCCAGAGCGGTCTCAAGGGCTTCCAGCGCGGCGTGGCGTTCCGGATCTTCGACCGCCTCCACGCCGACGGATTCCTCTTCGACGTGGAGATCTTCATCCGCGCCCGGCGGCTCGGCATCCCCATCGAGGAGATCCCGGTCCACCTCACCTACGACACCGACGAGTCCACGGTTCACCAGTTCCGCGAGTTTTTCCGGATCGTCCCCCAGCTCCTCCGCATCAAGTATCTCGAGCTCAGCCACGCCTACGACCCACCCGAGCCGCTCGACCCCCTGGCCGCGCCCCCCGACCGATCGGGCATCCCGTCCGACATCCCGGCGGAGGTGGGCCATGGGCGATAGCCTCGCCGCCGAGGGGGCCACGCCGGTCCTCCGGCGGATCCTCGTGAGCGCCGACGACTTCGGCCTCTCGCCCGCCGTCGACCGCGGGATCCTCGAGGCGTCCCGGCGCGGGGTGGTCCACGAGACGGCGTTCATGACCGGCTTCCCGGAGGCGGCCGAGGCGGTGGCCCGGCTCCGGGCCGCCCCCGGGCTCGCGGTCGGGATCCATCTCGATCTCACCGCCGGACGCCCGCTCCTCCCGGCCCGGACGGTACCGAGCCTGGTGGATGCCGCCGGCCGCTTCCACCGGCTCCCGACCCTGTTGCTCCGCGCCGCCGCCGGCCGCGTCCGGCCGGACGAGGTCCGGCGGGAGTGGCGGGCACAGCTCGAGCGCGGGCTCGGGCTCGGGCTGTCCGTGGCGTCGCTGAGCAGTCACCGCCACGTGCACATGCTCCCCGGGCTCTTCGAGGTCGCCCTGTCGCTCGCGGCGGAGCACGGGATCCCGAGGGTAAGACGCTCCCGATTCGCGGCGGGACTCCGGCGGCTGGCGCTCAGTCCGTTCGCGCGGCGCGCCGCGGGAATGCTGCGGGCCGCCGGCCTCCCCGAGGACGGCTGGCTGCTCGACTTCGGCGGCGCCAACGCCCGGGACCGGCTCGCCCGGCTGACGCGCCGGCTCGGCCGGCTCCCGCCGGGCCGCTACGAGCTCGTGACCCACCCCGGCTACCTCGACGCCACGCTGGCCGAGCGCGACGGCTATCTCGCCGGCCGACTCTCCGAGTTGGAGGCGATGCTCGACCCCCGCTTCCGATCGCTGCTCGGGCCAGCCACAGTGCCGGCGCGGCCCGTCGGAACCGCACCATGACCTCCGCGGTCCCCGGGCTCGGGCGGGGCGCTGGGGTGGCGGTCGCGTCCCTCGGCACGGACCGGATGGCGGAGTGGGACGCGTACGTCCTGGCACGCCCCGAGGGCGAGATCTTCCACACCACCGGCTGGCTTCGGGTGGTACGCGACACCTACGGCCATCGGGTCCACCGCCTGGCTGCGGTCGAGGGCGACACGATCCGGGGCGTGCTCCCCCTGGCGCACATCCGGAGCCGACTCTTCGGCGACTGCCTCGCCTCGGCTCCATACGGCACCAGCGGCGGCATCCTGGCCGACTCCGACCGGATCGGGACGATCCTCGCCCTGGCCGCCGTCGACCTCGCCCGCGCCCTGGGCGTGGGGTATCTCGAGCTCAAGCATCACCGGCCGACACCGGACCTGGCGCTGGTCCGCGTGGCCGAGTATCTCACCTACCGCCTCCCGCTGGCCGATCCCGACACCCTCTGGCGCGAGCGGCTCGAGGGGCGCGGCCGCCGGGCGGTGGCCAAGGCGCGCCGGGCCGGCCTCCGCGCGGCGTGGGACGGTGACGGCCTGGACATCCTCTATCGGCTCGTGGCGGGGAACATGCGCCGACTCGGGACGCCGGTGCACGCCCGGGCCTTCTTCGAGAACATCCTCCGGGTCTTCGGCGACGCCGCGGAGATCGTGGTCGTCCGCGACGGCCGGGAGCCCGTCGCCGCCCTGCTCCAGCTCCGGTTCGGCCGACGGACGGTGCTCTACACCGGGGCCGATCGACACGACCGTCGGGCGCTCAACGGGTTCAGCTTCTGCGTCTGGGAGGCGATTCGCCGCGCGGCCGGGCGCGGGGACGCCATGGTGGACTTCGGCCGCTCGCCGGTCGGCGCCGGCACGGCGCTGTTCAAGCAGCAGTGGGGCGCCCGGGCGACACCGCTCTGCTACGAATACGCCCTCCTCGGGCGCCGGACACCGCCGCGATACAACGTCAACAACCCCCGCCTCGCGCCGGCCCGCGCCGCCTGGCGCCGGCTTCCGCCGGCGCTCACCCTCGCGCTCGGCCCCCGCCTGATCCGGAGCATCCCATGACGTCGCGGGCGCGGGCACCGATCCGCCGGGGCGGCGGTCCGGCGCTGGGATTCCTGGCGGGCCTCGCGCTGAGCGGGGCCTTCGCGGCGCTCTTCGTCCGGCAGGTCGACTTCCGCCTGGTCGAGCCGGTGCTGGGTCGGCTCGAGCTCGGCGCGCTCTTCCCGATCCTCGTGACGACGGCAGGTCTTTATCTCTATAAGGCGTTTCGGTGGCGTAACCAGCTCGGCCCCGGACGCCGGGTGCCGCTCGGCTCGGCCCTCAGGGCCATCGTGGAGGCCCAGGCGGTGAACACCGTGGCGCCCTTCCGGGCCGGGGATCTCCTGCGCGGCACCCTGCTCGCCCGCCGACGCGGGCTGCCCGCCGCCGAGCTCACCGCGACCGTGGCGCTCGAGCGGGCGCTCGACCTGGCGGCGCTGCTCGCGGTGGGGCTTCCCCTCCTGCTCCTGCCGGGGCTGCCGCCGTGGCTCGGCGGTGTCGTGTTGACCCTGGCCATGGGCGCCGCCGCGGGGCTGGCGCTCGGCCTCGCCCTCCTCCTCCCCGGTCGCCGGAGCGGGAGCCTCGCCGCGTTGCTCACGCGCGCCCTCGTGCGGGCCTTCGGCTCCCGGTGGCCCCGCCTCCCCGCGGTCCTCACGCGTCTCGCGACCGGGCTCGCGGTGCCCGTCCGGCGGCTTCCGGTGCTGCTCGTCCTGGCGGTCGGGGAATGGGCCCTCTGGGCCCTCCTCGTGAGGGTGACGCTCGCGGGGCTCGGCGTCCCGCTCCCCTGGACCGCCGCGCTGGTGGTGGTGCTCGCCGCCAACCTCGCCACCCTCCTCCCCGCCGCCCCGACCGGAGTCGGCGTTTTCCATTACGCGGTGATGACCGCGCTCGAATCGCCGGCGGGCGGCGCGAGTCCGGCGGTGGCGGCGGCCGGCGCGGTGCTGACCCACCTGGTCGTCATGCTCCCGCCCGCGCTGGTGGGCCTGGCACTCCTCCCCGGCGCAGGGCGCAAACCAGCTCCCCCGGGGTATACCGGGAGGCCGACCGAGCCTCCCCGTCGGGGGTCGAGCCGCGGACCGGGCCGCGACGGGGTATCACGAGCACGCCATGGGGAAGATCCTCGTAACCGGAGCCTCCGGGTTCACCGGCGGTCACCTCTGCCGACGCCTGGTCGCGGAGGGAGCGCGGGTGATGGCCTTCGTCCGACCGACCAGCCGGATCGAGGCCCTGCGGGAGCTGGGCGTCGAGTGCCGGATGGTGGACATCCGTGACCGTCGGGCAGTGCTCGCCGAGCTCTGTGACGTCACGACCGTCTATCACGTCGCCGCCGCCTACCGCCAGGAACACGCCGACCAGTTCGAGTTCCACCGGGTGAACGTCGAGGCCACCCGCAACCTGCTGGAGGCGGCGGGCGAGCGGGGGGTCGGGCGATTCGTGCATTGCTCGACAGTGGGGGTCCAGGGGCACATCGAGCACCCACCGGCCACCGAGGAGTACCGCTTCGCCCCCGGCGACCATTACCAGCGGAGCAAGCTCGAGGGAGAGCTGGTGGCCCGCGCGTACGGTGCCCGCGGCCTGCCGGTGGTGGTGGTGCGTCCGGTCGGGATCTACGGTCCGGGCGACACCCGGTTCCTCAAGCTCTTCCGGGCGGTGGACCGCGGCCGGTTCGTCATGATCGGCTCGGGCCGGACGCTCTACCACCTGACTTATGTCGACGACCTGGTCGACGGGATCCTGCGCGCCGGCACCCGTCCCGAGGCGGTGGGCGAGGTCTTCACGATCGGCGGCCCCCGTTACACCACCCTGTCGGAGCTGGTGGCGATCGTAGCCCGGGTGCTCGGCCGCCCCCGCCCGCGACTGCGGGTACCGCTCGCGCCGGTGCTGCTCGCGGCCACGGTCTGTGAGCGGATCTGCCGGGCCATCGGGGTCGATCCCCCCCTCTATCCGCGCCGGGTCGAGTTCTTCGCCAACGACCGCGCGTTCGACATCGCCAAGGCCCGACGCCTCCTGGGCTACGAGCCCCGGGTGGACCTCGAGGCGGGGCTGGCCCGCACCGCGTCGTGGTACCGCGCCAACGGCTGGCTCTGACCGGCCGGGCACCGGCGCCGACCCCAGCGTCAAGGATCGAAACCGAGATGCACCCAGGCGCTCCCGAGACATCCCGATCGCTCGTGGCCGTGGACGGGCACGTGCACTTCCACCGGGTGTTCGACCGCGCCCGGTTCCTGGCCGCCGCCGCCACCAATCTCCGGGCAGCGCTCGACGGGACCGCGGCCGCGGTCCGGGGACCCGGGCTGCTCCTCCTGGTCGAGAACCCCGACGACGACTTCTTCGACCGATGCCGAGGGGCCGCCGGCCGGAACATGGACGGCTGGCTGGTCGACCCCACCGGCGAGGCGTGCTCGCTCGCCCTCTCGCGCGAGCGTGACCGGCTGGTGCTCGTGGCCGGGCGGCAGATCGCCACCCGCGAGGGGCTCGAGGTGCTCGCGGTGGGAACGCTCAAGCGCTTCCCGCGCGACCTCCCGTTCCGCGCCGCGGTCGATGCCGCGCTGGAGGCGGCGGGCATCGCCATCGTGCCGTGGGGCTTCGGCAAGTGGACCCGCTTCCGGGGCGCCCTGGTGGGCGAGCTGGTGGCCTCGGCCGATCCGAGCCGGGTCTTCCTCGGCGACAACGGCGGCCGCCCGGCTGCCGGCCCCGAGCCGCGACTCTTCGCCGAGGCTCGCGCCCGGGGCATCCGTATCCTCCCCGGCAGCGATCCCCTCCCCTTCCACCGGGAGGCGACGAAGGTGGGGCGGTACGGTTTCTACCTCGACCTCGAGCCGGGGCCGGCTCCGGCCGCCGCGCTCAAGCATCGCCTGCGCGATCCCGCCGTCCGGCCGCGACCGTTCGGCCGACGGGAGGGCCTGGTCGCCTTCCTCCGGGCCCAGACCGCGATGCAGCTCCGCAAGCGGGCGGGGAGCGGCCGATGAGGGCCCTCGTGATCGCCCCCCAGCCGTTCTTCTCCCCCCGGGGCACGCCGCTCAGCGTCTACTACCGGACGCTGGTCACCTCCCAGCTCGGCGTGCGGGTCGATCTCCTCACCTACGGCGCGGGCGAGGACGTCGACATCCCCGGGGTGCGGATCATCCGCATCCCCCGCTTCCGGTTCCTGGAGCCGATCGAGGTGGGGCCGTCGATGGCCAAGTTGTTCCTCGACGGGTTCGTGGTGCTCTGGACGGTGGGACTGCTGGTCCGCCACCGGTACGACTTCGTGCACGCCCACGAGGAGAGCGTGTTCTTCAGCCGGATGCTCAAGCCGTTGTTCGGGTTCAAGCTCGTCTACGACATGCACTCGAGCCTCCCCCAACAGCTGGTCAACTTCCGGTTCACCTCCTCCCGCGCGCTCATCCGGCTCTTCAAGCGGCTGGAAGACAGCTGCCTCCGACGCTCCGACGCGGTGATCACCATCTGCCCCGACCTGGCGGCGTATGCCCTGCCACGGCTTCCCGACCCGCGCCGCCACTTCCTGATCGAGAACTCGATCATCGAGGAAGTGCGGCTCAGGAACGGGGACGGGCGGCCGGCGACGACGTCCGCGGCGGGACCCGCCGATCCCGCGCCGGAGCCGCTCCCTCCCGACCGTCCGCTGGTGGTCTATGCCGGCACCTTCGAGCCGTACCAGGGCATCGACCTCCTCCTCGAGGCCTTCGCCCGGGCGCGGGAGCGGGTGCCGGCGGCGTTCCTCCTCCTTGCCGGCGGCCGGCCCGACCAGGTCGAGCGGTACCAGCGGCGGGCGCGCGAGCTGGGGCTCGAAGGTCATTGCCGGTTCGCCGGCCAGGTGCCCCAAGCGCTGGCGCGTGAGTACGTCCGGCGCGCCGCCGTGGTGGTCTCGCCCCGCACCGGCGGCACCAACACCCCCCTCAAGGTCTACGAACAGCTGGCGAGCGGCATCCCGCTCGTGGCCACCCGGGTCCACTCCCACACCCAGGTCCTGGACGATTCGGTCTGCTTCCTCGCGGACCCCGTCCCGGAGGCGTTCGCGCGGGGGATCGTCGCCGCCCTCACCGACCCGGCGCGGGCGGCCCGGCTCGCGGCCGCGGCCCGGGAGCTCTATCACCGGCGCTACTCCCGCCCGGCGTACGAGGGGAAGATGCGGGAGCTGCTGGAGGCGCTCCGCTGATGTGCGGCATCGCGGGCATCGCGGCCCTGGGGGACTCGCCGCCTCCCACACCCGAGCGGCTCGCCGCCATGACCGGGACGCTGGTCCATCGCGGACCGGACGAGGAGGGCGGGGTGATCGAGGGCGGCGTGGCCCTCGGCATGCGCCGGCTGGCGATCATCGACGTCCGGTGCGGCCACCAGCCCTACTACAACGAGGACCGGTCGGTGCGGGCGGTCTTCAACGGCGAGATCTACAACTTCCGCGAGCTCCGCGCCGAGCTGGCGGCCCGGGGCCACCGCTTCGCGAGCGGCGCCGACGGCGAGGTGATCGCGCACCTCTGGGAGGAGCTGGGTCCCGCCTTCCCCGCCCGGCTCAACGGGATGTTCGCGATCGCGCTCCATGACCGCCGCCGGCACCGGGTCCTCCTGGTCCGGGACCAGCTCGGCATCAAGCCGCTCTACGCCGCGTTCACGCCCGGCGCCGTGGTCTTCGGCTCCGAGATCAAGGCGCTCCTCGCCTCCGCCCTGGTCCCCCGGCGCCTCGACCTCGACGCGGTGGGCCAGTTCCTCGGCTGGGAGTACGTCCCGGCGCCCCGCACCCTGCTCGTCGACGTCGAGAAGCTCCGCCCCGCCGAGCTGGTCGAGATCGACCTCCGGACCGGCGCGGTCCGGCGGGAGGAATACTGGCGGCCGCCACTCCCCGACCGCGGCGGCTCCACCCTGCCCCGCACCCCGGGGGAATGGGAAGAGGCGATCGACGCCAAGATCGGCGAGGCGGTGCGCCGCCAGCTCGTGAGCGACGTGCCGCTGGGCGCGTTCCTTTCCGGCGGCGTCGACAGCTCGCTCGTGGTCGCCAGCATGGGGGACGCCCGCACCTTCAGCATCGGATTCGACGATCCCACGTACGACGAGGTCGGCTGGTCGCGCCGGGTGGCCGACCATCTCGGCGTGCGCCACGAGGTCCAGATCATCCGCCCCGACGTCGAGCCGCTGTTCCACCGGCTCATGTGGCACCTCGACGACCCGATCGGCGACTTCTCGATCTTCCCGACCTACCTCGTGAGCCGGCTCGCCCGCCGCGAGGTGACCGTGGCCCTCTCGGGCGACGGCGGCGACGAGGTCTTCGGCGGCTACGAGACCTACCTGGCCCAGGAGCGGGCGCGGCTCTGGCGCCGCCTCCCCGCCTTCCTCCGGCGCCGACTGGTGGAACCGGCGATCCGCCGGCTCCGTCCGAGGCCCGTCAAGAAGGGGCTGGTCAACAAGGCCAAGCGCTTCATCGAGGGGCTGGAGCACGACGAACGGCTGGGCCACGCCCGCTGGCGGCTCTTCCTGGGCGAGCGCCTCCGGGAGGCGCTCTTCACCACCGAGGCCCGCGCCGCGCTCCGGAGCCCGCTGGGTGCGCACGTCCTCGAGCTCCGCGAGGAGGCCGGCCCGCGGGACGAGGTGGACGCGGGGCTCTATGTCGACCTCAGGAGCTACCTGAGCGACAACTGCCTGGTGAAGGTGGACCGCATGTCGATGGCCTGCTCGCTCGAGGCCCGGGTCCCGCTGCTCGACGTGGAGCTGGTGGAGCTCGCCTTCCGCATGCCGAGCGCGCTCAAGGTGCATCGGGGACGGACCAAGGTCCTGCTCAAGCGGGTGGCGGCGCGCCACGTCCCGGCCGAATGCGTCCACCGCCCGAAGCAGGGGTTCTCGATCCCGATCAAGTCGTGGCTGGGGGGCGCGTTCCGCCCGCTGGTCGAGGAGCTCCTGGCCCCCGCGCGCCTGGCGGCAGAGGGCGTCTTCGAGCCGCCGGTCGTGGAGCGCCTCAAGCGGGAGCATCTCGAGGGGCGGGCGAACCACAGCCACGTCCTCTGGGCGCTGCTGGTGTTCCAGGACTGGCGCCGGAGGTGGTCGGTATGATGCGGCGCGATCCCCGCCACGCCGCCGCGTTCGCCTACGACCTGGTCGTGGTGGGCGGCGGCATCCAGGGCGCGATGGTGGCCCTGGAAGCCGCCCGGCGGGGCCGGCGACCGCTCCTGGTCGAGCGGAACGACTTCGGCGGGGCCACCAGCTGGAACAGCCTCCGGATCGTCCACGGCGGGCTGCGCTATCTCCAGACGGCCGACCTCCCCCGGTTCTTCGAGTCGGTGGCGGAGCGTCGTTGGCTGCTCCGCCACTTCCCCGATCTGGTGCGGCCGCTCCCCTGCCTCATGCCGCTCCCCGGCAACGGGGTGCGGCGCGCGTCGGTCATGCGCCTGGCGCTCCTGGCCAACGACCTGCTCGGCGCCACCCGGAATCGGGGCGTCCGCGCCGACCGGCGGCTCCCGCCGGGCGGGATCCTGAGCCCCGAGGCGGCCCGCGCCCGCCACCCCGGCGTCGACCCGGTCGACCTCGAGGGGGGCGCGCTCTGGTACGACGCCGTCCTGCCGAACGCCCCGCGGCTCGTCATGGAGGTGCTTCGGTGGGCCGCCCGCGCCGGCGCCCGGGTCCTCAACTACCTCGAGGTGACGGGACTCATCACCGTGCGGGGCCGGGTGGCCGGCGTGCGGGGCCTCGATCGGGAGACGGGTGAGGAGTTCGAGTTCCAGGCCCCGGTGGTGGTGAACTGCGCCGGCCCCTGGTGCCGGGCCCTCGCCGCCCGGCTCCATCGGGACGTCCCCGCGCTCTTCCGTCCCTCGCTTGCCTTCAACGTCCTGCTCGATCGTGAGCCGCCCTTCTCCCTCGCGCTCGCCCTCACCGCTCGGCGTCGCGGGGCACGGACCTACTTCGCCTATCCCTGGCGGGGCCGACTCCTCGCCGGCACCTATCACGCGCCGTGGTCGGGGCCGGTCGACGATCCATCACCCGACGAGCGGCTGGTGCGGGAGCTGCTGCGGGAGCTGGACGACGCCGCTCCCTTCCTCGATGCCGAGTCCGCTCCGGTCCTGCGGGTGCACGCCGGATTCCTCCCCGCCGACGCCGACGGCACCGTGCGGCTCGCCACCCGGGCCCTGGTCCTCGACCATGGCCGCGCCGGCGGGCCGGAGGGGCTCTACAGCGTGTCGGGCGTGAAGTTCACGACTGCCCGCCGGGTCGCGGAGCGGACGCTGCGGCGGGTATGGGCCCGGCAGGGTTGGGGACGGCTCGCCCGACCGATCGTGCCCCGGCCGGAGCCCCGTGCGGTCCCCGAGCTCGACGAGCTGGAGCGGCTCCGGCGGGAGGCGCCGGGGCTCCTCCGCAGCCGGCTCCAGTCGTTGGTCGTGGAGGAGGCCGTGGTGCACCTCGACGACCTGCTACTCCGCCGGAGCGATTGGGGGCTCGACCCCGGCCGGCTGCCGAGCGTCGCCGACGCCGTCGCCGACCTCCTCGGGTGGGACGACATCCGGCGCGCCGCCGAGCGGGCCCGACTCGCCACGGCCGCGGCGCCCCTGGGCGCGGCCTGACGATGCGGCGCGGCCTGATCCTCCGGGGCGCGGTAAGCGTTTCGCTACTGGGCTACCTCCTGGCCCAGGTGGGCTGGCGCACCGTCTGGGACGAGCTCCGGCGGGCGCACGCGGGCTATCTCGCGCTCAACGTCGCGCTGGCGCTCGCGGCCACGTGCGTGAGCGCGCTCAAGTGGCACGCGCTCGCCCGCTCGCGCGGCATCGGCGTCACGTTGCCGCGCTGCGTCGGGCTCTACCTCGTGGGGGGATACTTCAGCCAGTTCCTGCCCACCATCGTGGGCGGCGACGTGGTCCGCGCCTACGAGCTGGGCAAGTCCACCGGCCGCCACGCCGACGCCCTGGCCTCCGTGCTCATGGAGCGCTACACCGGGATGGCAACGCTGGTGGCGCTCTCGGGTCTCGCCCTCGCCGCCCGGCCCGACTTCCTGACGGAGCCGCTGCTTCCGCTCGCCGTCCTCCTCGGAGCCCTGGTCGTGACGGGCCTCGGCGTGGCCGTGTGCCGCCCGTTCGGGCTCGACCTCGTGGAACGGGCCCTGCCCGTCCCTCCCGTCCGCGGTTTCGCGGTCCGACTTCGCCTGGTACGGCGGGCGCTCCGGTCCTATCGCGCCGCGCCCCGCGCCGTGCTCGTGTCGATCGCCTACTCGGTGCTCTTCTACGGCACCGTGGTGCTCGTGGTCCACACCGGCGCCGCCGCCCTCGGCCAGCATCTGGCGCTCGCCACCCTGGCCGTCACCGTCCCCTTCCTCCTGCTGCTCATGGCCGCCCCCATCTCGATCGGCGGGATCGGGGTCCAGGAATGGGCCTACTACTTCATGCTGGCGAAGGTCGGCGTGCCGGTCGGGGTGGGGCTGAGCCTCGGCCTGGTGGTGCGGGTCCGGACCCTGGCGTTCGGGATCCTGGGCGGCGTGGTATACCTCCTGATCGAGAGCGCCCCGCCCAAGGCCGTCGCCAAGACGGCGGCGGCGGTCGCGGCCGGGCCGCCGCCCGTACCGGGCCAACTTCGCGACTCCTCCCGGGTATAAGCCTGCGACACCGGTCGCCACGGTCGCGGCGGCCGTCCCCGTCTCCACCGTCGTGCCATGCCGAATCATCCCCGGCTCTCGGTCGTCGTGCCGCTCTACAACGAGGAGGAATGCGTCCGCCCGCTGGTCGGCGCGGTGGCCGAGGCCCTGCGGGCCCAGCCGTCGTGGGAGCTGATCCTGGTGGACGACGGCAGCCGCGACCGCACCGCCGCGCTGGCGGCGGAGCTGGCGGCGGCGGACCGGCGGGTCCGGCTGGTGCGGCTGGCGAGGAACTTCGGGCAGACCCAGGCCATGCAAGCCGGGTTCGACCACGCCCGCGGCGAGGTGGTGGTCAGCATGGACGGCGACCTCCAGAACGACCCGACCGACATCCCCCGGCTCCTCGCCAAGCTCGACGAGGGCTACGACCTGGTGGCCGGCTATCGCCAGCGCCGGCGGGACCGGCTCGTCACCCGGAAGGTGCCGTCGT
>DATLZT010000009.1:0-14675 GCA_035573835.1 Gemmatimonadales bacterium | reverse complement strand
GTTGCGGGACGCCGAGGGGCGGCCCTACCGGATGATCGGGGCGATGAGCGACGTCACCGCCCAGCGGGAGGCCGAGGCGGCGCTGCGCCGGAGCGAGGAGCAGTTGCGGCAGGCCCAGAAGATGGAGGCGGTGGGCCGCCTGGCCGGGGGCGTGGCCCACGACTTCAACAACCTGCTCACCTCGATGCTGGGCTATGCCGACCTGGTGCTGGCCGAGCTGCCGGCCGGGCATCCGGTGCGGGCCGACGTCGAGGAGATCCAGCGGGCCGGCCAGCGGGCCGCCTCGCTCACCCGCCAGCTCCTCGCCTTCAGCCGTCGGCAGGTGACCCGGCCGCGCCCGGTCTCCCTGAACACGGTGGTGCTGGATGTCGAGCGGATGTTGCGGCGGCTGCTGGGCGAGGATGTGCGGCTCACGCTCGAGCTCGCGCCGCGGCTCGGCACCGTCCTGGCGGATCCCGCCCAGCTCGAGCAGGTGATCGTCAACCTGGCGGTGAACGCCCGCGACGCGATGCCGGAGGGGGGCGAGCTCTCGATCGCCACGGCCGACGTCGAGCTGACCGAGGAAACGGTCCGCGGCTACGGCTTCGGGCCCCCGGGGCCCTACGTGACGCTCACGGTGCGGGACACCGGCGTCGGGATGTCCGAGGAGGTCAAGGCCCGCATCTTCGAGCCGTTCTTCACCACCAAGGAGCTCGGGCGCGGCACCGGGCTGGGACTCGCCACGGTCTACGGCATCGTGAAGCAATTCGGTGGCTACATCTGGGTCGAGAGCGCGCCGGGCCAGGGCTCGACCTTCACGGTGTTCTTCCCCCGGGTGCGGGACACCGGGTCGGAGTCGGCGCCCGAGCACCCCGGCACGGTGCCGACCGGGACCGAGCGGATCCTGTTGGTGGAGGACGAGCCGGCGGTCCGGGGGATGGCCCGCCGCGCGCTGGAGGCGCTCGGCTACCGGGTGGTCGAGGCGGAGAGCGGCGCGGAGGCGCTCGCCCGCCTGGCCGGCGCGGGAGCGATCGACCTGCTCGTCACCGACGTGATCATGGCCGACGTGACCGGGCCGGAGCTGGCGATGCGGATCCGGCAGGAACGACCCGGGCTCCGGGTGCTGTTCATCTCCGGGTATCCCGATACCCTGCGTGCGCGCCAGGTCGAGCTCATGCCCGACGCGGCGTACCTGCAGAAGCCGTTCACCCCGGACATCCTGGGGCGGGCGGTGCGGGCGGTGCTGGACGCCGCCGAGCCTGGGACGGGCTAGGCGGGAGGCCGGGGACGTCAGGTCTGCCGGAGCCGCGCCGCGTAGTCGGGGCGCATGACCAGCTCCCCGTTCTGGATGATCTCCCGGTCCCACGGCAGGATGATGAAGCTCTCGGTCTCGAAGGCGTGGAAGTCGGGGAGGTACTCGCCGGTCCGGAAGGAGACCGCGGTCTTCACCTGTCCCGGCCGGAGCGCCCGGACTTCGCTCAGGGCGAGCTTGAGGGTGCTGCCGGTGTCGCAGGTCTCGTCGACGATGAGTACCCGGCGGCCCCGGATGGTGGCCGGCGGCCCCGAGACCAGCACCGGTTGCTCCCCCTCCCGGTGGCGGGTGACGACCATCGAGCTGAACTCGCATTGGAGGATGGAGGCGACGACGGCCCCGGGGATCACGCCGGCCTTGGCGATGCCGAGCACGACCTCGGGCTGGTACTCGCGGGCGACCCGCAGGGCGAGCGCGCGGCAGAGCTCGCCGAAGAAGGGCCAGTCGACCTCGAGGACCCCTCGGGGGCCGGGGACGGTGGTGCGGCGCATGGGTGCTCCGGGCATACGGGTTTTCCTGAACATGCCGATCCGGGTGCTACACCGCAATGCGAGGCGGCCGCGCCCGTCCCGCGGGCGCGTTGCGGCCCCCTCCCGGCGGGACTATCTTAGGCCAATCTCGCATGTCGACGGCACTTACCGGCGAGGGACACGCGGCGCGATGAGCTTCTGGCGACGGCTGCTCGGCCTCGAGCGCTCCGAGGGGCCGACTCCCCAACGGCTCGACTACCTGAACGAGGCCTTGGCCCTCGAGCGTCAGGGGGAGTACGAGGCGGCGCTCACGTCGTACCGGCTCGCGCTGCGGGACCGCCCGGCCGACCCGCGGATCCTCCAGAACATGGCGATCTGCTTCACCAAGACGGGACAGCAGGACGAAGCGATCCGCCACTACCGTCGGGCGCTCGAGTTGGACAACACGCTGGTCGGAGCCCACTACGGGATCGCCTTCCTCCTCATCAAGCGGGGAGACTCCGAGCAGGCCGCGGAGCACCTGCGCGCCTTCCTGGCCCGCCCGCCGCGGGGCCCCGACGCCGAGCGGTGGATCCGCCACGCCGAGTCGGCGCTGCGCGGCATCGAGGACGCCGCCTCGTCCAAGCCATCGTGACCCGACGCCTCCTCGCGCTCGCCCTCGTCGGCGCCGTCGGGTGCAGCGGCCTCGACGGCGGGGACGACCAGCTGGTGGCGCTCGAGCTCGTGCTCCCCGTGGTCCGCGATGTCGAGGTCGGGGACACGCTGCAGCTCACCGCCCGGGGCCTGAATCGGGACGGGGAGCCGCTGCCCGTCGACATCGCCTGGTTCACCCCCGACAACACGGTCTGGATCGACGCGACCGGCCGCCTCACGGGGCTCGTCCCGGGACAGGCCGGCCGGGTCCAGGCCCGCTCGGGGAATCTGCGCTCCGAGCTGGTGCCGTTCCGGGTGCTCCCCGGCGCCGATACCCTGGTGATGGTCGGTCCCGAGATCTCCCAGGTCCCGGTGGACGTCGCCGCGTCCGAGCCGCTGGTGGCCCGGCTCGACACCCACTCCCCGGTGCCGCCGGCCACCGGGACCCAACCGCTCGCCGGGCGCGGCATCATCTATCGGATCGTGGAGCCGGTGTTCCCCGACCCGAGCGCGCGGACGGTCGAGCTCCTCCCCGCCGCCGCCCTGGCCGACACGGTCATCACCGACGCGAGCGGCGGGCCGCCGGCACCGGGCATCACGGTCGGCCGCATCCCCGGCGTCCCCTCCCCCGACAGCGCCGTGGTGGAGGTCGTGGCGGAGCGCCTGAGCGGACGGCTGGTGCCGGGGTCGGGGCGGCGCTTCGTGGTGCGGTTTGACAATCCCTGAGCCGCGGTGAACTCTTGTTGGACCGCGGGGCGGCACCGGCCGCCCCCGCCCCGTCTCGGAGTGCCCCCATGACGACCCCCACGCCCAGCACCCTCAACGAGCTCTTCTTCGGCGCCATGGCCCGCTACGGCGGGCGACCGGTCGCGATGCGCTCCAAGGTGGCCGGGGTCTGGACCGCGCTCGGCTACGCGGACCTCCAGGAGCGGGTCCAGGCGTTCAGCCTCGGGCTCCTGGAGCTCGGCGTCCGGCCCGGCGACCGGGTGGCGATCCTGTCCGAGAACCGCCCGGAGTGGGCGATCGTCGACTACGCCTGCCTCGCGGCCCGCGCGGCGGACGTGCCCATCTACCCCACCCTGCCGCCGAAGCAGATCGAGTACATCCTGCGCGACTCGGGCGCGGTGGCGATCTGCGTCTCGACCCGGCAGCAGCTCGACAAGGTCCTCGGGATCCGCGACCAGCTGCCCCAGCTCCGGCACGTCATCGGCTTCGACCACGGCCTGGCAGCGCCCGGTACCCTCGGCTTCGACGAGGTGCTCGCCCGGGGGCGGGCCGCCCGGGCGGCGCACCCCGACTGGAAGGCCGACGCGCTCCGCGTGACGCCGGACGACCTCGCGACGCTGATCTACACCTCGGGCACCACCGGCGAGCCCAAGGGGGTAATGCTCACCCACGGCAACATCGCGTCGAACGTGGTCGCGGCGCTCCGGGCGCTGCAGCTCCAGGATGGGGACGAGTGCCTCTCCTTCCTGCCGCTCTCCCACATCTTCGAGCGGATGGCGGGACACTACGTCATGCTGCACTGCGGGGTCGTCATCAACTACGCCGAGAGCGTCGACACCGTCTCGGCCGACCTGGTCGATCGGCGCCCCACCGTGGTGCTGTCGGTGCCGCGGCTCTACGAGAAGATCTACGCCCGGGTGCTCGACAACGCCCTCGCCGGCTCGGCCCTCAAGAAGCGGATCTTCTTCTGGGCCAAGCGGACCGCCGAGCGGTGGGCCGATCTCGTCCTGGCGAAGCGACCGGTGCCGGCGGGACTCGCCCTGAAGAAACGGATCGCCGACCGGCTGGTGTTCTCCAAGCTGCGGGCCCGGACCGGCGGGCGGCTCCGGTTCTTCGTCTCCGGCGGGGCCCCGCTCGCGCCGGAGATCGCCAAGTTCTTCTTCGCCGCCGGGCTGCCGATCCTCGAGGGGTACGGCCTCACGGAGACGTCGCCGGTCATCTCGGTGAACACGTTCGAGCACCTCAGGCTCGGCACGGTCGGCCGCCCGATCCCCGGCGTGGAAGTCCGGATCGCGCCGGACGGGGAGATCCTCACCCGCGGCCCCCACGTGATGAAGGGCTACTTCAACAAGCCCGAGGCCACGGCGGAGGCGATCGACGCCGACGGCTGGTTCCATACCGGCGACATCGGGCTCCTCGACGGGGACGGGTTCCTCAAGATCACCGACCGCAAGAAGGACATCATCGTCACCGCCGGGGGCAAGAACATCGCCCCCCAGCCGATCGAGAACCTGCTCAAGACCAACAAGTTCGTGGCCAACGCCGTGATGTTGGGCGACAAGCGCAGGTTCCCGATCGTCCTGCTGGTGCCCAACTTCGACAACCTCCGGGCCTGGGCCCGGGAGCGGAAGCTGTTGTTCGCCGACGACCAGAGCCTGGTGCGCCTCCCCGAGGTGGTCACGAAGATGGAGCGGGAGGTGATGAAGACCCTGCGCGACCTGGCGCAGTTCGAGATGCCGAAGCGGGTCCTCCTCCTGGCGGAGGACTTCACGGTGGAGAGCGGGGAGCTCACCCCGACGATGAAGGTCCGCCGCCGGGTGGTCGAGCAGAAGTACCGGGACCGGATCGACGCGCTCTACGCCGAGACGCGCACCGGCGAGCACGAGGCGGTCCTGAGCTGACCGCGCCTCAGCGCCGGCGGGCCACCCACCAGCCGCCGGCACTGGCGAGCGGCTCGATCCCCTCCTCCCCCGGCGGCTCGGCCGACTCCCCCACCACGCGGAGCCCCGGCAACGTCACCCGGATCGCCTCGCGCCGCCACGCCGGGTCCGCCGCATAGCCGGCGCCGAGCACCACGCCGCGGACCGAGCGGGCCTTGAGCGGGATCCTCCCGGCGCGGACCGGGCTCGCCCGGAGCGACGCCGGCACCGGCCGGGTCGGATTCACCGCCACGAGGTGCACCCCGCCCATCGCCTCGGCCGCCGGTTCCCATCGGTCCGCCGCGGTCCCCACGAGCACCACGTAGCCGCCGGGCCCGCCCAGGCCGAGGAAGGCGGCCAATGCGGAGCCGTCGATCGGTGCCCCCCTCGATCCGGCGTCCACCCCGATCGCCTCGGCCTCGTCGTGCAACTCGGCCACGCCGTCCCGGATCCGGTACTCCCGCCGGCAGACCGGACAGCCGAGCACGCCGGCGCGCACCGTCCGATCCACGACCTCGTCAGGCAGGAGCACCAGGAACGCCTCCGGGTGGTCGGCCGGACAGCGCAGGTGGTCGGTAAGCTCGATGAACATCCGCCGACGCCCCGCCTACCTGCCGTCGGGCCGGAACACCACCCAGCTCACCTTGCCCGGCTCGACCGTCACCCGGCGGTACACCCTCCGGCCGGCGATCTCCGTGCCCAGGAGATAGTTCCCCGGCGGCACGTCGCCCACCGCGAAGTGCTCCTGGTAGAGGGGATGGGGGTGTGCCCGGTCGGCGTAGGTCTCGGCGAACGAGAAGGGCGTCTCGGCCGGCTCCGGCTTGACCAGGCCGTAGATCCGGGCCCCGGGCACCGGCCGCCCCTCGGCGTCCAGCACCTGGCCCGCGACGAGGCCGGTGCCGGGAAGGGGCTCGATCCAGAGCTCGGGGTTCGTGGTGTACGGCGGGAAGCGCTGCAGCGAGTCGACGATCGCCCCCACCGAGTCGGTGGGCGAGGCGTGGACCTCGAGATGGAGATGGTCGTTGGTGGCCCGCCCGGTGCTCCCCACCCGCGCGATGACCTGTCCCGGCGTCACGCGGTCCCCGACCCGGACCGCCAGCGAGGCGTTGTGGTAGTAGACCGAGAAGACGTGGAGCCGGGCCCGCGGGGTCGCGAGCGCGCTGTCGTGCCGGATGGCCACGGTGAGGGCGCCGGCTTCCGCCCGCCCGGCGTAGACCACCTCGCCGGCGCCGATCGCGAGGACCGGGGTGCCGTCGGCGTTGTTGAATTCGACGCCCTGGTGCTGCTGGAAGTTGCCGCCCATCGTCGACCCATAACGATAGGTCTGGTCGATGTACGGGTTGTCGCGCAGGTCGATCGGCCGACGGAACCAGGTGGTGAGCGGCGGGCGGGGCGGCTCGGCCGGGAGCGCCCGGGCCCGCGCGCCGAAGCAGGGCGCCGTATCGGCGGCGAACCGCAGCCCGCAGCGGGTGCCGCGGAGGAGCCGCCCGTCCACCAGCAGGCTGCTGAGCGGCGCGAAGATCCCGCTCGCCGGCTGCCCGACCCAGCCGTCCGGGGTGCGAGCCAGGCGACGGTTCCCCTTCGGCGTCGCCACCAGCACGCCCCGCGGGTCCAGCGCGAGTCGGCGGACGTACTCGTTCGGCAGCACCGCGTACGCCGTGTCGGCCGGCCCCCGTGCGGCGGGGCCGGTCGAGTCCACCAGCGCGGTCCAGCTCGCGCCGTTGTCGGTGGTCACCTGGAGCCCGTCGGCCGTGGCCACCCAGGTGGTGTCGCCCCGGGTGGCGATCCCGTTGGGCGCCACGTACTGCCATTCGGGCCCCAGCTGGTCGAAGGTCCAGTTGCGCCAGGTGGCCCCATCGTCGAGCGACACGCCCCAACCGTTGCCCACGGTCCCGTACCAGACCTCGCCCCGCGGCCCGAACGCGAAGGCGTGGACGAAGTCCCAGGCGATCGAGCCGCTCGTGGTGTCGTGACGGATCGACTCCCAGGTCGTGGCCCCCGGCCGGAGACGGTAGATCCCGCGACCATAGGTGCCGACCCACACCGAGCCGCGAGGGTCCCGGGCGACGGCGAGCACGTGGACACCCCATCCGGTCGTGTCGGGGAGCGGCGGCAGCGGGGCACGCGCGGGCGTCTGGGCGAGCGCCGGGACGCCGGCGACGAGCGTGCAGAGCAACGAGAGCGAGGGGAACCGTCTCATCATGAGGATCTCACGGCGGGGGAGAGGAGGCTCGGGATTGCCCCGGTGGTGCGCCGCTAGGCGGGCCCCAGGCGGAGCCAGTCGACGTGCACCCGGGGAGGTCGGGTCGCCACGAACACCACCGCTTCGGCCACGTCCTCGGGCCGGAGCATGCGGGCGCGGGGGACGAAACCCGGCCGCGCGTCGGGGTCCACCGGATCCCAGATCGCGGTGTCGGTGGGCCCCGGGGAGACGAGCGAGATCCGGACGCCGGTGCCCCGGTACTCCGCCGCCAAGGTGGCGCAGAGCCCGCGCAGCCCGTACTTGCTCGCTGCATAGGCGGCGTTCTCGGGATAGGCCACGTGGTCGGCGACGCTGCCGATCGCGATCATGACCCCCCCGCCGGCGGCGCGCATGGCCGGGAGGAAGGCGCGGGCCACGGCGAAGGGCGCCTGCAGGTTGGCGGCGAGCTGACCGGCGAACTCGGCCTCGTCGGTGGCCTCGAAGGGGCGGAGCAGGAAGGCGCCCGCGTTGTTGACCAGCACCGTCGGCGTCCCGACCCGCTCCCGGACCAGCCCCGCCAGGCGGGCGGCCTCCCCCGGCCGGGTGAGATCGCCCCGGAGGTCGAGCGCCCCGTCCCGTTCGCCGTCGACCAGGCTCCGGGCGATCCGCACCACCCGGGCCCCGGCGGCGAGGAGACCGGCCGCCACCGCGGCACCGATGCCGCGGGAGGCCCCGGTGACCACCGCCACCCGACCCGCCAGGCTGGTCACTCGGCCAGCCGCCCCCCGTGCACCAGCCGGAGGAACTCGTCCCGGGTCTTGGAGTCGTTGCGGAAGATGCCGCGGAGGGCGCTGGTCACCGTCTTGGAGTTCTGCTTCTCGACCCCCCGCATCATCATGCAGAGGTGGGCCGCCTCGATCACCACCCCGACCCCGTGGGGCGCGAGCACGTCCATCACCGCGTCGGCGATCTGGTCGGTGAGCCGCTCCTGCACCTGGAGCCGCCGGGCGAAGACCTCGACGATCCGCGGGAGCTTGGAGAGCCCGACGATCTTCCCCTTGGGGATGTAGGCCACGTGGGCGCGGCCGAAGAACGGCAGGAGGTGGTGCTCGCAGAGGGAGTAGAGCTCGATGTCGCGCACGAGGATCATGCTCTCGTGCGTCTCCTCGAAGACGGCGTCGCCCACCACGTCGGCCACCGACTGCTGGTAGCCGCGGGTGAGCCAGCGGAGCGCCGCCTCGACCCGCGCCGGCGTCTTGAGGAGGCCGTCGCGGTCCGGGTCCTCGCCGAGCGCCACCAGGATGTCCCGCACCTTGGCCGCCACGTCGGTGAGGGGCACCCCCTCGACGGTGACGTCGGTGACCGTCCCGGTCTCGGTCGGCGCCTGGAGCGGCGCCCGGCCGTCCTTACCGCCCTTCATACTCGACATAGTTCCTCGGGGTCTCCCAGAGTCGGAGGCGGAGCAGACGGCCGGCGGGGATCGCCGGGGCGAGCACCTCCCAGCAGACCACGGCGATGTTCTCGGCGGTGGGAATGCGGTCCCGGAACCAGGGCACGTCGAGATTGAGGTTCTTGTGGTCGAGGTGCCGGAGCAGCTTCTCGTCGACCAGGGCCTTGAGGCGGTTCATGTCGATCACGTAGCCCGTGGTCGGGTCGATTTCCCCCTCGACCGTGACGTCCAGCTCGTAGTTGTGCCCGTGGTAGTTCGGGTTGCTGCAGACGCCGAAGATCGCCTCGTTCTCCGCGTCCGAGAGGGCGGGGTTGAAGAGACGGTGGGCGGCGTTGAAGTGAACCCGCCGGGTCACGGCGCAACGGGGCATGGGCGATCCGGTGGCTGTGCAGGAGGAAGATGCTCGGACCCCGCCCGAGGTCAAGCTCCCGGGCAAAAAAAGCGCCGATCACGGGGATCGGCGCGGTGCCTCGGGCAGCGACCAGCGGGCCGAGCCCGCGAATGATCCTGCGGCAAGGGATGGCAGTGGAGAGGATTATTGAAGCCCGACGAGAATGCTCGGCGCCCTCACCGTGACGTCTGTCTTCCCCCGAGGGGCATGGCATCGGCCGCGGTATGTGGGCCCATCATCGGACCTGTTGGCTCAATAATGGGGCTCCCCACCACCTTCTGGCTTGCAAGATAGGCCCGTGTCCCCCCATCGTCAACGCTCTCGTTCGAGGAGCGCCCGTGTCCCCGTCCCTGCTCTCCGCCGTCGTGCTCCTGGCCCTCTGGGTCGTGCTCGGCTTCGTGATCCCGGTGGGAGTCGGCGCCGTCCACCTCTTGCTGGCCGCGGCGTGCGTGCTGCTGGTCCGTTGGTGGGCGCTGCGCGAGCCCTGACGCCTCACGGCCGGAGCGCGAGCACCAGGACGCCCCATGCGATCGTGAGGAGTGCGACCGGGACCCCCGCCCGGGCATACTCCCAGTAGCCGATCCGTACGCCCCGCGCCTCGGCGCGCTCGGCCACGATGAGGTTGGCCATCGAGCCGATCAGGAGCAGGTTCCCGGCGAAGGTGGAGCTCATGGCGAGCACCAGCCAGCCCGCCGCGGGATCGGGGAGTCCCGGGATCACCTCCCGCCAGAGGATCACCGCCGGGACGTTGCTCACCAGATTGGACAGCAGGAGCATGGCGCCGCTCATGGCGGCCGCCTCGCCGACCCGCCCGCCCAACGTGGCGAGGGCGGTGCCGGCCCGGGTGATCGGGGCGACCGCGCCCGCGTGCTCGAGTCCCCGCATCACGACGAACAGCGCGGCGAAGAAGACCAGCAGGGACCACTCCACCTTCGCGAAGGCCTCGGCCGGGTCCCGCCGTCCCAGCGCGATCATCAACGCGCCGGCGCCGATCGCCACCAGGGGAAGCGACCCGCCCGCCACCCAGCCGACCAGCGCCAGCGCGAAGAGCGCCAGCGCGGTGCCCACCAGCCGCCGATCGACCGGATACGCCCCGGGCACCACCGGCGCGGGCAGCGGGCCGGCCAGCTCGCGGCGGTAGACCATTCGCAGGACGCCGTAGGCGATGGCCATCGCCCCCCCGACCGCCGGGAGCAGCGCCAGCGCGAACCGGGCGAACGGCAGTCCGCTCCAGACCCCGATCAGCATGTTCTGCGGATTGCCCACGAACGTGAGCGCCGAGCCGATGTTGGCGCCGATCGCGAGGCCGACGAGGTACGGCACCGGCCGCACCCCGAGCGGCTTGAGCGCGGCGAGGAGCACGGGCGTGAGCACCAGGCAGATCGTGTCGTTCACGAAGAGCGCCGACAGCGCGCCACCGCCCGCCATCGTGAGGAGCAGCAGCCTCGCGGGCGTGCCGGCGCGTCGCAGGAGCCACGCACCGGCGGCCTCGAAGAAGCCGCCGAGCTCGAGGTAGCCCACCAAGATCATGAGCCCCAGCAGGAAGACCATCACGTCGAGGTCGACGGCGCGGTACGCCTGTTCCAGCGGCAGCCCCCCCACGGCCACCATGGCCACGGCGCCGAGGAGCGCCGCGGCGGGCCGGTTCAGGTGGACGTAGGGCACCCGCTGGACGGCGATGAGCAGGTAGGTGGCGGCGAAGATCGCGATTGGCACGGCCATGGCGAGGTAAGGTAAACGATCCCCTTACGTCCGTCCCGGCGGGCCTTAGCTTACTATCCCATGAGCCCTCCCTCGCCCGACCGGATCGAGCGCCGCGCCGCGGCGGAGCCCTCCGCGGTCCGCACCCGCGACCTCAGCGCCCCCTTCCTGGTGGCCCTCCTCCTCGGGGCGCTGGTCTACAGCGTGCGCGACATCCTCAGCCCCCTGATCGTCTACCCGCTGGTCCTGGTCGGGCTCTGGCCCCTCCGGCGGCGGCCCGGTATCCGGGGCGCGCTCCTCGGCGCTACCCTCCTCACGACGCTCTGGGTCGTGGCCCACTACGGCGCGCTGCTGGGCCCCTTCTTCGTGGCCCTGATCCTCGCCTACCTGCTGGCGCCGCTGGTGGACCGGATCGAGCGGCTCCGCACCAGCCGAGGGCTCGCGATCGTGGTGGTGGTCATCCCGCTCGTCGGGCTGGTGGTGCTGCTGGTGGCCTTCACCGCGCCGCAGGTATGGGCCCAGGCGGTCCAGCTGGTCGAGAGCGTGCCGCGGTTCGCCACGTTCCTCATGGACCGGCTCGAGGGGGTGCGCGAGGCCCTGCTCCGGGCCCCGTTCCTCGACGCGCGCCAGCGGCTCTGGATCCGCGACTTCGACGCGAGCCAGCTCGGCACGATCATGGGCCAGAACGCGGAGGAGATCCTCGCCTGGCTCTGGGGCCAGGTGCTGGGGCTCCTCCGCCGACTGGGGACCGTGTTCGGCGTCCTCGGCTACCTCGTCGTGAGCCCGGTGGTGGCCTTCTACCTGCTGCGCGACTGGAAGGGGCTCCTTGCGGGGGTCGAGCGGCTGATCCCGCCGGTGCACCGCCCCGCGGTCATCAGCTTCCTGCAAGAGTACGACCGGTCGCTGGGGCGCTTCGTGCGGGGCCAGCTGCTCGAGGCCACGCTGGTCGGGTTCCTCACCGGCGTGGGGCTCGCCATCCTGGGCGTGCCGAGCGCCCTCTTGCTCGGCGTGGTGTCGGGCGTCTTCAACCTCGTGCCGTACGTCGGGCTGGTGCTCTCCGTGATCCCCGCCCTGGTCGTGGCACTCACGATGGACGACCCGCTCGGCGGCCTCTGGCGGGTCGCGCTGGTCTACGGGGTGGTCCAGTTCATCGACGGCTCGATCACCGGCCCGCGGATCGTGGGCGAATCGGTGGGGCTCCACCCGGTCTGGATCATGCTGGCGCTGGGATTCGGGGGCGCCTTCCTCGGGCTCCCCGGCCTGGTCCTGGCCGTCCCCGCCGCGGTGCTGCTCAAGCTCGTGGGTCGGCGGGTCCTGGCGCGCTACAAGCGCTCGGCATTCTTCCAGCGCGGGGTGGAGGGGGCGAGTCGCGCCGGGGCGTGACCGGCTCCGGCCGCCGCGGCGGCCGGCCGGAGCGCGTGGGCGACGCCCTGGGGGTGGCGGACCAGGCGGCGGCCGATCGCGAGGTAGTCGATCCGGCCGGCCAGGAACGCCCGGACGCAGTCGTCGGCGCTCCGCACGATCGGCTCCTCGTGCATGTTGAAGCTGGTGTTCACGATCGCCGGGAGCCCGGTCAGGTGGTGGAACGACTCGATGATGCGGTAGTAGGCGGGGTTCACCTCCCGCCGCACCAGCTGGGGCCGGGCCGTGCCGTCGAGGTGGACCACGCCCGGCATCCGCTCCACCATCCACGGCGTGCAATCGAAGGTCATGGTCATGAACTCCGCCGGGTGCTCCCCGCCGTCCGTGTCGCGGAAGCAGGCCCGGCGGTGCTCGTACAGGACCGCCGGGGCGAACGGCATGAACTCGGTCCGCCGCAGGTTGCGGTTGAGCCAGTCGTTGACGCCGCGGTCGGCCGGCTGGTAGAGGATCGAGCGGTTCCCGAGCGCCCGGGGGCCGTACTCCATCCGGCCGGCGGCCCGGGCCACGACGTAGCCTTCCGCCAGGAGCCTCGCCACGGCCGGCTCGAGCTCGCCGTCCACCGGCTCCGGTCGGAGCCCGGCCCGGTCCAGCGCCCGGTCGATCTCCCGGTTGTCGAGGTCGTGGCCCAGGTAGACGTGGCGGAGCGGCTCCCGCGCGGCCGGCATGGCCGGGTCGAGGACCCCCGGCACCGACGCCGCGAGGGCGGCGCCCACGCCGAGGCCGCAGTCGGCCATGCCGGGATGGACGAAGACCCGGTCGACGTCGGGGAGCCGGTGGATTTCCTGGTTGACGCGGACGTTGGCGCAGACGCCCCCGGCGAGCGCCACCGAGCGGAGGCCGGTCCGTCGCACCCAGTGGCTCACGTAGCGGCTCACCACGTCCTCGAAGTGGCGCTGGACACTGGCGGCGAGGTCCTCGCGGGTCCAGCCGCGCGGCAGGCTCCGCTCGAGCTCCCGCAGCGCCCCCTGGAACACCGCCCCCGCCCGGTTCCGGAAGGTGCCCTGCTCCTCGTCGACGAACCGGCGCAGGATCCCGACGTACTTCGGCTCGCCATACGCGGCGAGGCCCGTCACCTTGCCCTCGTGCTTCATGGCGGTGAAGCCGCACAGCATGGTGACGTAGGCGTAGTAGTTCCCCAGGGAGTGGAACGCCGAGACCTCGTGGAGGCACCGGAACGCGCCGTCGCGCACCTCGTAGACCAGGCTGCTCCGGCCGTCGCCGCCGCCATCGATCGAGATCGCCAAGGCGTCATCGAATCCGCTGGTGAAGTAAGCCGAGGCGACGTGCGCGAAGTGGTGATCGACGAACCGCACCGGGCAGTCGATGCCGAATTCCCCCCGGAGCACGCGCCGGATGGCGCGGCGGCGACGAGCGAAGGTCGGTGACTGGAGCGCGTAGTAGGCCGGCTCGAGGAAGGGGAACCGGTCGCGATAGCGCGAGAAGCGCCCGGCCTGCCGCTTGAGCCAGCCTGGCATCCCGCCGCCGCGCCAATGCTGGAACCATCCCTCGAACGGCCGGAGCCGGTCCACGAACCGGTCCGAGGTCCCGCCCACCAGGACGGCGTCGAGGTCCCGCGACGCCAGCCCGGCCAGGTGGAGCACCTCCCGGATGGAGCCGCGGGGGAAGCCCTCCACCAGCTTGAGGCGGGAGCTCCGCTCCTCGTTCTCGGCCGCCACGATGCGACCGTCCACCACCACGGCGGCGCCGCTGTCTCCTTCGGTACCCAGACCGAGCACGTTCATCGGGCCACCCATGCCTGGGGAATCGTCGTCCAGGTGAGATTGACGTTATCCCCCGGTTCTACCCCGGGCCGGGGCCCGCGGATGGCGGGGCCGCCCTCCCCGCCGGCCGGCCGGCGAGCACCTCCCCGGCCGGTCCGGGTATCACCTGCTGGCGCCGGCGCTCCCAGTCCCGCGGGTCGCGGCGCATCGAGGCCCTGCCGAGCGGCACGGCGCGACAACCTCCGGTTCCATCCCGATGACGACCATCGGTCCGGCGCGGGCGGCCACCGGGTACGCGACCGCCACCGCCCCGTCCAGCCTCTTCCTCACCGGCATCGCCGCCGGCGTGATCACCGGCGCCGTCGAGATCGGCGTCATGGCGGTCGAGGCGTTGGCGCGGCGGCGGTTCCTCTTCCTGCCTCGTGAGGCGGTCTGGATGGCGCCGGCCGCAGCGGTGGCGACCTTCGCGATCCCGGCCGCCGGCTTCGCCCTCCTCGCCCGGATCCGGCCGTCCCCCGGGCTTCGGCGCGCCGCGGCCGCCGGCTACGCGCTCCTCGGTTGTGGCAGCGTGCTGCTCTGGTATCCCCAGCTCCACTGGAGCTCCAGGCTCCTGCTCGCCGCCGGGATCGCGGCCCGGGTGGCGTCCCGGACGTCGTCGGCCTGGCCCGCGGTGGCCCGCGCGGCGCGGCGGGTGGCGGTCGTGGGGGTGACGGCGACCCTCGGCCTCGCGCTCGCGATGGCCGGCTGGCGGCTCCGGACGGAGCGGCGG
>DATLZT010000008.1:0-7574 GCA_035573835.1 Gemmatimonadales bacterium | reverse complement strand
TGGAGGAGACAGCCCGACGGCTCGCGCTCGAGCCGCTCCTCGATCGGACGCCGGCCCAGCTCTCCGGCGGCCAGCGCCAGCGGGTGGCGCTCGGGCGGGCGCTGGTCCGCGACCCGGCCGTGTTCCTCTTCGACGAGCCGCTCTCCAACCTCGATGCCGCGCTCCGGGTGCAGCTCCGCGCCGAGTTGGTGGCGCTGCATGCCGCGCTCGGCGCGACGATGCTCTACGTCACCCACGACCAGGTCGAGGCGTTGACCATGGGCCAGCGGCTCGCGGTGCTGGACGGCGGCGTGCTGCAACAGGTGGGGACGCCGGCCGAGATCTACGGCCGGCCGGCCAATGTCTTCGTCGCCCGGTTCGTGGGGGTGCCGGGGATGAACCTCGTCGCGGGAGCGGCGATGGGCGCCTTCCTGGGCGACGGCCTTGCGGTGTCGGTGCCGGGGATCCCGCCCGAGGCCGCTGTGCTGGGCGTGCGCCCGGAGCAGGTGACGCTCGCCGCCCCGGGCACCGGACACGCCGACGGCGCGGTCGAGGCGGTCGAGCGGCTCGGGAGCGAGACCCTGGTGCACGTCCGCACCCTGGCGGGGCGGATCGCCGCCCGGTTGCCGGGGCTGGTCGACGCGAAGGTCGGCGACGCGGTCGCGGTGCGGTTCGACGAGGCGCGGCTCCACTGGTTCGATGCCGAGGGGCGGCGGATCGATGGGTGATCGGCGCCGGCGGGGGATACGGCTCGCCGGGCCGGCCGGCGCGGTGGGGCTCGCGCTCGTCGCCGCCGGCTGCGGCGGGGACGATCGGGTCACGCTCCGGGTCGCCTCTTGGGCCGACGCGGTGGAGCAGCGCATCGAGGAACGCTACGTCCACCGCTTCGGGGAGCGACATCCCGGCGTGCGGGTGTCGCTCGAGGCGGTGACCACCCAGGCCGAGTACCGGGAACGGATCCTCACCTCGATCGCCGCCGCCTCGCCGCCCGACGTGTTCCTCCTCGACAACATCGACGTGCCCGCGTTCGCCGCCCGCGACGTGCTGCTCGACCTGGGGCCCTACGCCGCCCGCGCCGGCCTCGACACGGCGCTTCTCGATCCGCGGGTGCGGGAGATCTTCACCGTCGACGGCCGGCTGGTGGCGTTCCCGAAGGGCTTCACCCCGCTGGTGCTGGTCTACAACAAGCGGCTCTTCGACGCCGCCGGGCTCCCGTACCCGTCGGGCGACTGGACCTGGGACGAGTTCATGCGGGCGGCGAAGGCGCTCACCCGCGACACCGACGGCGACGGGGTCGTCGACCAGTGGGGCACCGTGTTCGACCGGCGGGTGTGGCTCTGGATCCCCTGGATCTGGAGCGGGGGCGGTGACGTGCTCTGTCCCGACGGCCGTCGGGCCTCCGGCTGCCTCGACGCGCCGGCCACCCGCGAGGCGCTCCGCTGGTACCTCGACTGGGTGCGGCGGGACAGCGTCGTTCCCCGGGTGCACACCCTCCGACGCTCGCTGGGCGACCACCACCGGCTCTTCAATAGCGGCAGGGTGGCCATGCTCACGGCGGGGCACTTCTGGATCCCCAATTTCCGGCCGTACGTCGAGCAGGGGAGGATCGCCATCGGGTTCGCCCCGATCCCCCACCGGGCGGGGGTGCCGCCGGCCACGGTCATCTACGCCTCGGGCTGGGCGGTGCCGCGCAATGTCCCGCGGCGGCGGCTCGCCGTGGAACTCGCGGCGTTCATGGCCGACACGTTGGCGCAGCGGACGCGGGCGGAGCGGGGCCTCGAGATCCCGAGCCTGAGTTCCCTCGCGGCGGAGCTCGCCGCCCGGGACACGATGGGCTGGGAGGCGGTCTTCGTCCACGCGCTGGGGAGCGGGCGAGTGCCCTGGGGGGCCCGGGTGCGGGGATGGCGCGAGGTGGAGGACCGGCTGCCGACCGTGATCGACGAGGTCCTGCTCGAGGGGCGGGACCTCGATGCCGCGCTACGCGACGCGGCGCGGGACCTGGACCGCCTGCTCGCGAGGACCGAGCGGTGAAACGGCCGCCGGGCGGGCCGCCGCAATGGCCCGTGGTGGCCGGCATCGGGGCGGGGGTGATCGCCCTGAGCCTCATCCTGTGGATCGGCCATCGGGCCCGCGAGCGACTCCGGACGGAGGCCGACGCGATGCTGGCCGCCTCCGTGGCGGGCTATCTCACGTTGGTGACCCCCGTCGACCGGACCGGCGGCTACCATCCGGCCCGGCTCGTCTCGGAAGCCAACCTGCTCGCCAACTCGACCTTCTGGGGTGCGGGGCTCCAGGTGGCGGTGGGGAGCGTGCCGCTGGTGGCCGACACCGTGGGCCTGTTCCCGCTGGACCGGGAGCTCCTGCGCGCGGTGGAGCGGGGCCAGAGCCTCGTGCGGGCACGCCACCAGCGCCTCGGTCGCGTCGCGATCGTCCCGCTGCTCGATCGCGACCTCTGGGACCGGGTCGGGTGGGTGGCGGTGTGGCGCTCGGTTCCGGTCGAACGGACCTCCGACGCGGGCTTCGCCCTCTTCGCGGCGGGGCTCGCGGGGCTCGCGCTGGTCGTGGCCCTCGGGGGAGGCGACGTCCGCCCGGCGGCCCGCCGGGCGGCCTGGGCCGGCGTGGCGATCGCGGCCGCCGCGTCGGCGCTGGAAACGGATGACCAGGTCAGGCGGACCGCCGCCGCCGCGACCGACGCCACGCTGATCCGTGCCCGTCGGCTGGTGGAACTCGCCGCCAGCCGGCGGGGCGTGAGCCTGGCGCAGTTGCACCGCGTGGCGCCGGGGGTGACGATCACGCCCCGGTCGAGGGACGGGCAGCCTCGGATCGACGGGGTGCTGCGCCGCGTCGAGGGCCATGAGCCCCGGGCGGTGGTCTTCCCGGCGGTCCGGCGACGGCCGCTCGAGTTGAGCATGGTGCCGGCGGAGGCGCGGCTGCACGGAGTCCGGGCGGGACTCCTCGGCGCCTGGCTCCTCGCCGTCGGCGCGGCCGGGTTCGCCGGGTGGGCCGCGCGGGCCGGGACCCACCGTCGCCGCTTCCGCGAGACCCTCACCGCCTGGGGCTTCCTGGGGCCGGCGCTCGCGCACCTCGCGATTTTCTCCTTCGGCCCGCTGGCGTTCACGGTCTATCTCGCCTTCCACCGGTGGAGCCTGGTCGAGTCGGCCCGGCCGTTCGTGGGGCTCGACAACTTCCGGCAGGTGCTCGGCGACGCCCGCTTCTGGCACTCGCTCGGCGTGACCGCGGCGTACGCCCTGTACGTCCCCGTGACGATGGCCCTCGCGCTCGCCGCCGCGGTGGCGCTGGATCGGAGCGGCTTCCGGGTGCGCGCGCTCCGCGCCGTGCTGATCCTCCCCTCCGTCTCGTCGGTCGTGGCGGTGGCGCTGGTCTGGCAGTGGCTCTACCAGCCTGACGCGGGGCTCCTCAACGCGGCGCTCGCCCGGCTGGGCCTCCCCACGCCCGACTGGCTGGGCGACCCGCGCACCGCGCTGCCCGCCGTCATGTTGCTCTCGGTCTGGGTCCACCTCGGCTACCAGACCGTGATCTTCCTCGCGGGCCTGCAGTCGATCCCGGCGTCGTACCACGACGCGGCCCGGGTGGACGGCGCGGGGGCGTGGCAGCGGTTCCGGCATGTCACCCTCCCGCTCCTCCGGCCCACCATCCTGTTCGTGCTGAGCACCGGCGTCATCGCGTCGTTCCAGGTCTTCACCTTCGTGGCGGTGATGACCGAGGGGGGGCCGCTCCACGCCACCGACGTCGTCGTCTACCGGATCTATCGCGAGGCGTGGGAATTCCTCCGGTTCGGTACCGCGGGCGCGATGAGCCTCGCGCTCCTCGTGCTCCTCTTCGGACTCACCTGGCTCCAATTCCGCTGGCTCGGCAGGAGGGTGGACCTTGTCTGAGCGGACGCGGCGCCGCCCCGGGCGCGCGGTGGCGCGAGGGCTCGGCCGGGCGGGCGGGGCGCTCCTCCTCCTCGCGCTCGCCGCGGCGATGCTGACGCCGTTCGGGGTGATGGTGAGCACCTCGCTCATGGACGAGTTCGAGGCGCTCCAGTACCCGCCCCGCCTGCTGCCGTCGTCGCCCCGGTGGGCGAACTATCCCGAGGCGCTCACCGCGCTCCCGTTCGGGCGCTTCTACCTGAACTCGCTGGTGTTCGCGGGCGCGGTGGTGGCGGGCCAGGTGGTGACGGCAAGCATGGCGGGCTACGCCTTCGCGCGGTTCCGCTTCCCCGGCCGCGATCGGCTTTTCGGGCTGATGCTCGCCACGCTCATGCTGCCGGCGGTGGTGGTGCTCATCCCGCGGTTCCTGCTGCTCCACGCGCTGGGATGGGTGGACACCCTCCACGGGCTGGTGTCGACCGAGCTCGTCTCGGTCTGGGGGATCTTCCTCCTCCGGCAGGCGTTCCTGGCCCTGCCGCGGGAGCTGGAGGAGGCGGCCCGCTTGGACGGCGCGGGGGAGTGGGCGATCTTTCGCCACGTGGCGCTCCCCGCGGTCCGGCCGGCCCTGGCGACGCTCGCGCTGTTCGCGTTCATCGATGCCTGGAAGAACTACCTCTGGCCGCTCGTCGCCACCCGCTCGCTCGACCTCCGGACCGTGGAGGTAGGGGTGGCCTCGTTCCACGGGTTCTATTACGCCCACTGGCCCTACCAGATGGCGGCCGCCGTGACCGCGACGCTCCCGCTGCTCCTGGTCTTCCTCGTGGCCCAGCGGCACTTCGTCCGCGGCCTCCAGCTCACGGGGTTCAAGTGACCGACGGACTCGCGCTGGTCGGCTCGATCGCCCGGGTGCTCAACGCCGGCCACCGCGTCGAGGAGACGCTCGCCGCCGTGCTCGACCGGCTCCGGGCGGGGCTCGGCGCCCGGGCCGCGATCCTCTGGCATCGGGAGCCGCACGCGAGCCACTTCCGCCGGCTCGCCTCCCCGCCGTGGTTCGAGGGGGACGGCCGCGCCCCCGACCTGCGCCAGGAGCTGGTGCACGAGGGGGAGCGGGTGGGGGCGCTGGAACTGGTGGCCACCGGGGCGGGCGGGTTCCCGGCGGCCACCCGGGCCGGGGAGATCGCGGCGGTCACCGGCGAGGTGCTGGCGCCGTACCTCGCCTCGGTCGAGCTCTCGGAGGACCTGGCCCGGGAGGTGGCGAAGCGGGGCTGGGAGATCGAGACCCAACGGCGGCTCACCGAGCTCGTGATCGACTCGCTGCCGGTGGGGCTCTACGTGGTGGACCGGGCGTACCGGATCCAGGTCTGGAACCGGAAGCGGGAGACCGGCACCCAGGGCGTCCCGCGGGAGTACGCCGTCGGCCGGTCGGTCTTCGAGGTGCTGACCCGGCAGAGCCCGGAGCGCCTCCGGGAGGAGTTCGACCGGGTCTTCGCCACCGGCGAGATCCGCCAGGTGGTGGTCGAGCACCGGGCGGGGGACGACGCCCGCTACTACCGCATCAGCAAGATCCCGATGCGGCTCGACGGGCGCGAGATCAGCCACGTCATCACCATCGGCGAGGACGTGACCGAGGCCCGCGGCGCGTTCCAGCGCATGGCCCAGAGCGAGAAGCTCGCCGCCCTGGGGCAGCTCGCCGCCGGGGTCATGCACGAGATCAACAACCCGCTCGCCACGATCGGCGCCTGCGCGGAGGCGATGAGCCGCCGGCTGGCGGAGAGCGGCAACGAGCCGGCCCGCGCGGCGGTGGAGGAGTACCTCCGGATCGTGGAGAGCGAGGTCGAGCGCTGCACCCGGATCGTGGCCGGGCTGCTCGACTTCAGCCGCTCCAAGGGGCGGCTCGCGCGCCGGGTGGACCTGGCGTCGCTGCTGGAGGACACGCTCTTCCTGCTCAGGCACCATCCCCGGTTCCGGGATCTCGAGGTGGGGCGCGAGCTCGCCCCCGGCCTGCCCCCGGTCCAGGCCAACGTGGAGCAACTCAAGCAGGTCTTCGTGGCGCTCCTCCTCAACGGGCGCGACGCCGTCGAGCAGGGGGGGACGCTGGCCGTGCGGGCCCGGGTCAACCCCGCCGCGCCGGGGGAGGTGATGGTGGAGGTCGAGGACACCGGGGTGGGGATCCCGCCGACCGTCCTCCCGCGCATCTTCGAGCCGTTCTTCACCACCAAGGAGGCGGGGCGCGGCACCGGGCTGGGCCTGTCGATCTGCTACGGCATCGTCCAGGCGCACGGCGGGCGCATCGAGGTGGAGAGCCAGGTGGGCAAGGGATCGCTGTTCCGGGTCATACTCCCGGCGGAGTCGTCCTCGTGAAGATCCTCGTCATCGAAGACGATCGCACCGTGGGCCAATACGTGAGGCGCGGGCTCGAGGAGCAGCGCTATCACGCCGAGCTGGTGGAGAGCGGGTTGGAGGGGCTGCGGCTCGCCTCGGGCGGGCAGTACGATCTGCTCGTGCTCGATCTCCGGCTCCCGGAGATGACGGGGCTGGAGGTGATCCGCACCCTGCGCGACCGCGGGGTCACCACCCCGATCCTGGTCCTCACCGCCCAGGATTCGGTCGACTTCAAGGTCCAGGCCCTCCGGCTCGGCGCCGACGACTACGTCACCAAGCCGTTCGCCTTCGAGGAGCTCCTGGCCCGGGTGGAGGCGATCGGGCGCCGGCCCAAGCAGGTGACGCCCCCGGTGCTCCGGGTGGCCGACCTCGAGCTCGACACCGGCACCCGGGAGGTCCGGCGGGCGGGGCAGCGGATCGAGCTCACGCCCAAGGAGTACGCGGTCCTCGAGTACCTCATGCGCCACGCCGGGCGGGTGATGTCCCGGACCCTGATCACCGAGTACGCCTGGGACTATCACTTCGACCCCGGCACGAACATCGTCGACGTGGTGATCAACCGGGTCCGCAAGAAGGTCGACTCGGGCCACGCCCAGAAGCTGATCCACACGGTGCGGGGCGTGGGCTACGTGATCCGCGGGGAGCGCTGAGTGGCCTCGATCCGCCGCCGGATCACCGGCTGGTACACCGCGGCGCTGGGCCTCACCGTGCTGGCCTTCGGCGCCGCGCTCTACTTCGAGCGCCGCCAGTCGATGCTGCGGGAGCTCGACCAGCGGTTGGCCCTCGAGGGGGATCTCGCCACCAGCTACCTGGTCCAGTCGCAGGCGGTGCTGGGGCAGGTGATCACCCCCGGCGCGGAGCCGTCGCTCGACCTGAGCGTGAGCGCCTACTTCGAGGCGATCCGCGACTACATGGTCGTGGTGGACACCGCCGGCCGCCCGCTCTACACCTCCGAGGCGGCCCGCCAGCTGAGCTTCTCCTCCCTCGAGCCGCTGTATCGCCTCGCGGCGCCGCCGCCCACGGTGCGCCGCATCGGCACCTTCACCCCCGACCCGGCGCTCGGCCCGGTGCGGTACCTCCTGGTGCCGCTCGCCGACCGGGTGGTCGGCGTGGGTGCCATCATCGTGGCCTCCAGGGTCGGGAACGTCTCGTTCGGCCCGGGCGACCTCCTGCGCTCGATGCTGGCCATCGCCCCGCTGATCCTCCTCCTCTCCGTGGGGCTCGGCTATTGGCTGGCCCGCTCCACCCAAGCGCCCCTCATGGGGATGATCGACGAGCTGGAGGCGATCACCGACGGCCGGAGCCTCCACCGCCGGCTGGCCGTGCCGCTCGGCGGGGACG
>DATLZT010000007.1:0-7134 GCA_035573835.1 Gemmatimonadales bacterium | reverse complement strand
TCAGCAGCAGCGGGCCGGCCGCGCCGGCGGATCGGGCGAAGGGGCGCGACTTCGGCGCCCCGACCGCCCCGCCCAGCGACGCGGACCGGGGCGCGGGCCGCAAGAAGGGCAAGAAGGGCAAGCGCGGCCTGGTGGACCAGGACGTGGTGCAGGCCAACATCCTCCGCACCCTGCAGGGGCTCCGCGGCGGCGGGCGCAAGGGCCGCCGGTCCGACGAGCCGTCGTACCGCGACCTCGTGGCGGGTCGCGCCGCCGAGGAGCGGGAACGGGAGAAGACCCGGATCCGGGTGAACGAGTTCATCTCGGTCTCCGAGCTGGCCGACCTCATGAAGGTCCCGGCGACCCAGATCGTCCAGTTCGCCTTCAAGGAGCTGGGCCTGATGGTGACGGTGAACCAGCGGCTCGACTTCGACCAGATCGAGTTGATCGCCTCGGAGTTCGGCTTCGAGGCGGTCCGGGAGACGGAGTACGCCGCGGACATCGCCGAGGAGCCGGAGGCCGAGGCGGAGGCCGAGCTCGCCCCGCGGCCGCCGGTGGTGACGGTCATGGGGCACGTCGACCACGGCAAGACGTCGCTCCTCGACTATATCCGCAAGACCAACGTGGTGGCCGGCGAGGCCGGCGGCATTACCCAGCACATCGGGGCCTACCACGTCACCCTGGGCGACGGGAAATCGATCACCTTCCTCGACACCCCGGGTCACCAGGCGTTCACCGCCATGCGCGCCCGCGGCGCGCAGGTGACGGACATCGTGGTGCTGGTGGTCGCGGCCGACGACCAGGTCATGCCGCAGACGATCGAGGCGATCAGCCACGCCAAGAACGCCGGCGTGCCGATGATCGTGGCGATCAACAAGATCGACCTGCCGGCCGCCGACGTGAACAAGGTCAAGCGCGACCTGCTCCAGCACAACGTGGTGCTGGAGGAGTTCGGCGGCAACGTGCTCTCGGCGGAGATCTCGGCCAAGAAGGGCACCGGGATCGACCACCTGCTGGAGCAGATCCTGCTCCAGGCGGAGATCCTCGACCTCAAGGCCAACCCGAAGGGGCGGGCCCACGGCACCGTCCTCGAGGCCACCCTCGACCCGGGCAAGGGGCCGCTGGCCACGGTGCTGGTGCAGAAGGGGACCCTCCGGGTGGGCGACAACTTCATCTGCGGCAAGTTCTCCGGCCGGGTGCGGGCGCTCTTCGACGAGCGCGGCAAGCAGGTCCAGGAGGCGGGCCCCTCCGTGCCGGTCCAGGTGCTCGGCTTCGAGGGCGTGCCGGCCGCGGGCGACACGTTCACGGTGGTCACCGACGCGGTCGAGGCCCGGGAGATCGCCCAGAAGCGGCAGCGGTTGGAGCGGGAGGCCCAGAGCCGGCGCAGCATGCGGGCGGGCTCCCTGGAGGACTTCAGCCGCCAGCTCCAGCAGGGCCAGATGAACACCCTCCGGGTGATCATCAAGGCGGACCAGGGCGGCCCGGCGGAGGCGCTGGCCGACGCGTTGGCCCAGCTCGGCACCGCCGAGGCGCGGGTCGACGTGATCCATCGCGGGGTGGGCGCCATCAACGAGAGCGACATCCTGCTGGCCAAGGCGTCCGGGGCCATCGTGCTCGGTTTCCACGTGCGGCCCGACTCCAACGCCCGGACGGCGGCGGAGCGGGAGCAGGTCGACGTCCGCACCTACCGGATCATCTACGAGGCGGTGGAGGACGTGCGGGCCGCGCTGGAGGGGTTGCTCAAGCCCGAGGAGCGCGAGGTGGTCCTCGGCGAGGCCGAGGTGCTCCAGCTCTTCAAGGTCGGGAAGACCACCGTGGGCGGCTGCGTGGTGCGCTCCGGGACCATCCAGCGGACCGCGAAGGCGCGGGTGGTGCGCGACGGCGTCACCGTCTACGACGGGCAGCTCGGCAGCCTCCGGCGTTTCAAGGAAGACGTCCGGGAGGTGCGCGAGGGGCTCGAGTGCGGCATCGCCATCGAGAACTTCAACGACCTCAAGGTGGGTGACCGGATCGAGTCGTACCGCGTCGAGGAGGTCAAGCGCACCCTGGCCTCGGCGAGCAGCACGACCGCCGGCTGATCCCCGGGGGGCGACATGATCCTCGCCACCCGGAGCTGGGAGCTGCACCTCGAGGGGTGCCAGTCGCTCAAGGATAAGCGCAGCGTGCTGCAGCGGCTGAAGAGCGCGCTGCGGAAGTTCAACGTCTCGGTCTCCGAGACCGGGCACCTCGACCTCTGGCAACGGGCGGAGCTGTCCTGCGCCGTGGTCGGGTCGGACCGGCGGGTGGTCGAGGAGACCCTCCGCTCGGTCGACCGGGTGGTCGCGGAGGCGGACGGCGTGCGGGTCATCGACACGGTGAGCTCGTTCCGATGAGGGGATCGCGAGGCTCGGCGCGGCGGCCGGAGCAGGTGGCGGAGACCATCCGCCAGGTGGTGGCGGACACCGTGATGCGGGAGCTCCGCGACCCCCGGCTCGGCTTCGTCACCATCACCGGCGTCCAGGTCACCAACGACCTCTCGCTGGCCCGGGTCCGGTTCAGCGTGCTGGGCGAGGAGGAGGATCGGGAGAAGGCGCTGGTGGCGTTGGAGAGCGCCGCGGGCTTCCTCCGCAGCCGATTGGGGAAGGTGCTGCACCTGCGGACGGTCCCCGAGCTCCGCTTCGAGATCGACCGCGGGATCGAGCACGCCGCGCGGATCAACCGGCTGCTGGAGGAGCTCAAGCGGGAGGAGCGCGACTGACCGGCGCGCTGTTGATCGACAAGCCGGCCGGCCCGACCTCGCACGACGTGGTGGCCAGGGTGCGGCGAGCGCTGGGCACTCGGGCGGTGGGGCACACCGGCACCCTCGATCCGTTCGCCACCGGGCTCCTGGTGGTGATGGTCGGACGGGCGACCCGGCTCGCGCGGTTCGTCGAGCAGCAGCCCAAGACCTATCTCGCCACGGTTCGCCTCGGCCGCCGTACCACGACCGACGACCCGACCGGCGAGCCACTGGGCGAGGACGCCGACCCGAGCGGCCTGGGCGAGGACACGATCCGGGACGCCCTCGCGCGGAGGGTCGGCCCCCAGGAGCAGCGTCCCCCCGCCTATTCCGCCAAACGGGTGGCGGGAGCCCGGAGCTACCACCTGGCGCGGAAGGGGATCGCGGTCGATCTTCCCCCGGTTCCCGTGACCGTGCATCAACTCCGGCTGGTGGCCTACCGGCCGCCGGAGCTGGTGGTGCGGGCGCGGGTGAGCCCCGGCACGTACCTCCGGGCCCTGGCGCGGGACCTGGGGGAGGATCTGGGGGTGGGGGCCCACCTCGTCGCGCTGCGTCGCGAAGCCGTGGGCGAGCTCCGGGTTGACGGCGCGATCCCACTCGATCGGCTCCGCCCGGACACGCCGCTTCTGCCGCCGCAGGCGGTGCTGCGTCACCTCCCGGCCCGGGAGATCGACGCCGAGGCGCGCCGGGCGGTGGCGCACGGCCGCCCCCTCCCGGGCGCCGCCGAGCCGGAGGGGCCGGTCGTGCTGATGAACGAAGGGGATCTCGTGGCGGTCGCGATGGCGGAAGGCGGCTGGCTCAAGCCGGCCGTGGTCCTGGAGCGGACGTGACGGTGGAGCTGCCCGAGCTGCCGGAGGGGAGCACGGTCACCGTGGGGACGTTCGACGGCGTCCACCTCGGCCATCAGGCCGTGCTCCGGGAGATCGCCGAGCGGGCCCGGCAGGCCGGCCGGAAGAGCGTGCTCGTCACGTTCGAGCCCCACCCGCTCGAGGTGGTCAATCCGCAGGCCGCGCCGCCGCTCCTCACCGTGGGCGCGGAGCGCCGGGTGGCGCTGGCGCAGACCGCGCTGGACTATGTCGTGTTCCTCCGGTTCGACCGGCGCCTCGCGGCCATGAGCCCCGAGCGGTTCGTGGAGGAGGTATTGTTGGGCCGGTGCCGGATGCGGGAGCTGGTGATCGGGTACGATCACGGCTTCGGGCGGGGGCGGAGCGGCGACGTCGAGACCCTGCGCCGGCTGGGCGCGGCGCATGGCTTCGCCGTGGACGTCGTGGGCCCGGTCGAGCTGGCCGGCCACCCGGTCTCCAGCACCCAGATCCGGCGGGCGGTCGCGGGAGGCGATCTCGCCACCGCGGCCCGGCTCCTGGGACGGCCGTACCAGGTGAGCGGGCGGGTCGGTCAGGGGGCGGGGCGGGGACGCTCGCTTGGCACCCCGACGATCAACCTCGCCGATCTCCATCCCCGCAAGCTCCTCCCGCCGGACGGCGTCTACGCCGTCTGGGTGGAGTGGCGCGGGGGGCGGGTCGGGGGGATGATGAACCAGGGGCCCCGGCCCACCTTCGGCGACAGCCGCCGGGTGCTGGAGGTGCATCTCTTCGACGTCGCCGGCGACCTCTACGGCGAGTGGGTGACGGTCGAATGGGTGCGGCGCCTGCGGGACACCCGCGTTTTCGCTTCGGCCGAGGAGCTGCGGGCGCAACTGCAACGAGATCGGGAACGGGCGCTGGAGGCGCTGCAGCAGGCGCTGCGGCCCGCCGCGTCCAACGAGGACCTCAGCCGCGTGTCACACGCCTAGTTTGGACGATGCTTTCGACGATCCGGAACCGACTGATTCTCATCGCCGTGCTGGCGCTGGCGAGCCTCTGGGTGCTCCGTCCCCGCGAGGTGCCGATCCGCGTCGAGCGGGATGGCGCCGTGAAGGACACCGTCGAGACCCGCTGGGGCCTCAAGCAGGGACTCGACCTCCAGGGCGGGATGCACCTCACGCTGGAGATCGATGAGTCGCGCCAGGTCGTGCCCGACCGGGACGAGGCGATCCAGCGGGCGCTCACCGTGCTGCGGAAGCGGATCGACGAGTTCGGCGTCGAGGAGCCGCTCATCCAGCAGGTCGGCCAGGGACGCATCGAGGTGAGCCTCGCCGGGGTGCGCGAGCCCGCCCGGGCCGAGCAGATCGTGCAGCGAAGCGCCTTCCTCGAGTTCAAGATCACCGACGAGACCGGCGCCCTGGAGAAGGCGCTGCCCGCCATGGACCGCGTCCTGCGGAGCGCCGGCGTCAGGGCCGAGCCGGGCCCCGCCGCGCCGTCGGCGGTGGAGCAATTGCTCGGCGCCGACACCGGCAAGGCCGCGGGCGACACTACCGCGGCCACCGGCGGCGTGCTGAGCTCGCTGGTGCGCCCGTCGGCCGAGGTCGGGCTCGGGATGCCGGGCGAGTATGCGGTGCTGGAGACGGCGTATCCCCGGGTCGACAGCCTGCTCCGGGTCCCCGAGGTCCGGCGGCTGCTCCCGCGCGACATCACCCTCGCCTGGGCCGCCGAGCCGATCAGCGCCGGGGTCCAGTCCTACCGCTTGCTCTACGCGCTGCAGGACGAGCCGATCATCACCGGCGAGCGGCTGACCGACGCGCGGGCCGAGCTCGACCCGCTCACCAACGGCGCCATCGTGACCTTCGAGCTGGACCGGCGGGGCGGGCGGCAGTTCGGCCAGCAGACGGCCGCGCACGTCGGCGACTACATGGCGATCCTGCTGGACGGGCGGGTGCAGGGGCGTCCGCCGGTGATCCAGAGCCGGATCGACCGGCGGGGCCAGATCACCCTGGGGAACCGCTCGATCGAGGAGGCCCGGGACCTCGCGCTCACCCTCAAGGCCGGCGCGCTGCCCGCGCCGCTCAAGATCGTCGACAAGCGGCAGGTCGGCCCCAGCCTGGGCGAGGACGCGATCCGCTCGGGTATCGTCGCCGGCATCATCGGCACCGCCTTCGTGGTCCTGGTCATGGTGAGCTACTACCGGATGGCGGGGGTACTGGCGGTGGGGGCGCTCGTGCTGTACGTGCTCCTCACCCTGGGCGGCCTGGCGATGCTCGACGCCACGCTCACGCTGCCGGGGCTGGCGGGGCTGGTGCTCTCGATCGGCATCGCGGTGGACGCCAACGTGCTGATCTTCGAGCGGATCCGGGAGGAACTCGCGGCCGGGAAGACCGTGCGGCTCGCGGTGGAGGACGGCTTCCGCCAGGCGATGAGCGCGATCATCGACTCCAACGTGACGACCGCGCTCACCGGGCTCTTCCTCTTCCAGTTCGGCACCGGGCCGGTGCAGGGCTTCGCGGTGACCCTGATCCTGGGCATCGTGGCCTCGATGGTGACCGCGATCTTCGTCACCCGGACCTTCTTCATGATCTGGCTGGCGCGGAAGCCGGCCATGGCCACCCTGAGCATCTAGACCCATGCGACTGTTCGCCAACGCCAACTACGACTTCCTGGGTCGCCGCCGCGTCGCCTACCTGCTGACGCTGGCGATCCTCATCCCCGGGCTGATCGCGCTCCTGGCGTTCGGGGTCAATTACAGCGTCGAGTTCACCGGCGGCACCCTGGTGCACGTCTCGAGTCCGCGCCCGATCGACGTCGGCTCGGTGCGGCAGGCCCTCGCCCGGGCGGGACTGCCCGGGGCGGAGATCCAGACCTTCGGCTCCGAGCGCGAGATCGTGATCCGCGCCCGCACGGCGGCCGCCGGCGCCGACGCCGACGACACCCAGGCCACCGCCGCCGCGGTGACCCGGGCGCTTGCCGCCGCCTTGGGCGAGGACGCCTTCACGATCGAGCGGACCGAGGCCGTGAGCCCCAAGGTCGGGGCCGACCTTCGCGGTCGGGCCCTCATGGCGATCCTGCTCTCGTTCGTCGCGGTGTTGGCGTACCTGGCCTACCGGTTCGAGTGGCGATTCGGCGTCGCGGCGGTCATCGCGACGGCGCACGACATCCTGGCGAGCCTCGCATTCATCGGGATCACCCGGCTCGAGGTGAGCCTCTTCGTGGTGGCGGGGCTGCTCACGATCGTGGGCTACTCGCTCAACGACACCATCGTGATCTTCGACCGGATCCGGGAGAACCTCCACAAGTCGAAGCGCGAGCGGTTCGTCGACGTGCTGAACCGCTCGATCAACGAGACCCTGCCGCGCACCTTCTTCACCGGCACGACGGCGCTGGGAAGCCTGGTGGCGCTGGCGACGCTCGGCGGCGACGTGGTCCGGCCGTTCGCGCTCCTCATGCTCTTCGGGGTGGTGGTGGGCACGTTCTCCTCGATCTTCATCGCGTCGCCGGTGCTCTACGCCATCGAGCAGCGCTGGCCCGGCCCCGACGTGCGGGGGCACCGGGCGCCGGGCCGGCCGAGCCAGCCCGCGGCGCCCGCGG
>DATLZT010000006.1:0-7025 GCA_035573835.1 Gemmatimonadales bacterium | reverse complement strand
GCATCGCGCCGGCGGCGTCGGAGCGCGCCCGGCCGGCGGGCGCGCTCCGCCGGCCGCGCCAGGTCAAGGCCGAGTTCCGCCAGGACGCCGACGCGGCGCGCCGGCTCCAGCGGGGCACGTTGCGGGTGGGCTCGTTCGGGTGAGCGCGTCCCGGCACCTCCTCCCCCCGACGCTCGAGGCGTTCGCCACGCGGTATCCCGGCATCTCCGTGCCGGTCACGGAGGGAACCGACCACGAAGCGGAGCAGTGGCCCCGGGCGGGGACGGTCGACGCGGGCTTCCTGAACCACCCCGGCGACGAGTTTGCCACCCTGCCGCTCGCCGTGGACGAATTGGTGGCGCTGCTGCCGGCGGACCATCCGCTGGCGCCGGCGGCGCGGGTGCTCGACCCGCCCCGGTGCCGCCCGGTGGCGCTCGCGGTACGCCGCCGCGAGGCGGCCCCCCTGCCGAGCCGCGCGTTCCTCGCCGTCGTGCGCCCGACAATCGAGCGCCCATTCGGGGGTTGACCCGTGCCATCCGTCCTCGCCATCGACCAGGGCACCACCGGCACCACCGCGCTCGTCCTGCACCAGGACGGCACCGTGCTGGGCCGTGGCTACCGGGAGATCACCCAGCACTATCCGAATCCGGGCTGGGTGGAGCACGATCCCGAGGAGCTCTTCCGCTCGGTGCTCGAGGCGGCGCGGCAGGCGATCGGGGCGGCGGGGGAGCGGCCGGCCGGGATCGGCATCACCAACCAGCGGGAGACGGTAGTGGCCTGGGACCGGGTCACGCTCTCGCCGGTGGGCCCGGCGATCGTCTGGCAGGACCGTCGGACCGCGCCGCGCTGCCGCGAACTGATCGCCGCCGGTCGGGCGGAGGAGGTTCGGGCCCGCACCGGGCTCGTGGTGGATCCGTACTTCAGCGCCACCAAGCTGGAGTGGATCTTCCGCGACCCGGCCCTACGGCGCGAGGCCGGCCGCGGGCGGCTGGCGCTGGGGACGGTCGATGCCTGGCTGGTGGCGCGGCTCACCGGCGGCGCGGCGCACGTGACCGATCCCACCAACGCGGCGCGCACCATGCTGTACGACATCGACGCCCGGCAATGGAGCGAGGAGCTGCTCCGGCTGTTCGGGGTGCCCCGTGAGGCGCTCCCCCGGGTCGTGCCGTCGAGCGGGCTCCTGGGCGAGACGCGGCGGGAGCTGCTCGGCGCCTCGATGCCGATCGCCGGGCTCGCGGGCGACCAGCAGGCCGCGCTCTTCGGCCAGGGGTGCTGGCGGCCTGGGCTGGCCAAGAACACCTACGGCACCGGGGCGTTCCTCCTCGCGTACGCCGGCGACCGCCGGCCGGCGGTGGAGCAGGGAGTGCTCGCGACCCTGGCCTGCGGGCCCCGCGGCGAGCCGGCGTACGCGGCCGAGGGGAGCGTCTTCGTCGCGGGGGCGGCGGTGCAGTGGCTCCGGGACGCCCTCGGCCTCATCGCCAGCGCGGCCGAGACCGAGGCGCTGGCCTGGAGCCTGGAGGACAACGGCGGCGTGACATTCGTGCCGGCCTTCGTCGGGCTCGGCACGCCGTACTGGGAGCCCGAGGCGCGGGGGATGATCACCGGGCTTACCCGCGGCACCGGCCGGGCCCACCTGGTGCGGGCGGCGCTCGAGGCGATGGCGTTCAGCAGCGCCGAACTGCTCGAGGCGATGCTCCGGGGTGACGGCGCCCGGCTCGCCGCCCTCCGGGTGGACGGCGGGGCCGCCGCCAACAACTGGTTGATGCAGTTCCAGGCGGGCGTGCTCGGCGCGCCGGTGGAGCGCCCCGACATGATCGAGACCACCGCGTTGGGGGCCGCCGGGCTGGCCGGGCTGGCGCTCGGCGTCTGGAGCTCGGCGGACGAGTTCCTGGCCGGGCGCCGCTTCAGCCGGTTCGAGCCCCGGATGCCGCCGTCCGAACGGGAGCGGGGGCTGTCGGAGTGGCGGCGGGCGGTCGGGGCGGCGCTCCACTGGGCGCGGAGCGGGCTCCGGGGCTGAGCGCGGCTCGCCTGGGGCGATCGGCCCGCCTATATTGTCCCCGGGGATCCTACGAGACGGAACATGAAGGCGCGCAACAAGTTTCTCCTCGGCGCCACGCTCATCGTCGGGAGCGTGAGCTGGTTGATCGTCGAGGGAGTGAAGGAGACCGGGGTCTACTTCCTGACCCCCTCGGAGCTGGCCGCGAAGACCGCCGCCGACCCGTCGTTCATCAACGTCGGGCTCAAGCTCGGCGCCAAGGTGGTGCCCGGCTCGGTGCGGCGGGACCCGGCCACCCAGACGATCGACTTCCAGGTGACCGACGGGGTGCGGACCTACCCCGTGACCTATCGTGGGCTGGTGCCGGATACCTTTACCGATGCGGACGACATCGAGGTGGTCGTGGAGGGACGCCTGGGACCCGACGGGGTGTTCCGGGCGACCGACGTGCTCGCCAAGTGCGGCTCGCGCTACGAGGCGGCCCCCGAGGCCTGACCTCCCATGACCCTCCTCGGTAGCTTCGCGCTCTGGGCGACGCTGGTCGTCGGCCTCTGGTGCGCGGTGGTCGGATTCTCGGGACGGTGGCGGGGAAGGCCGGAACTCGCCCGTGCCGTGACCCGCGCGGCCCACGCCCAGTTCCTCCTGCTCGCCGTCGCCTCGATCGCGCTGCTCAAGGGGCTCCTGGGCCACGACTTCAACATCGAGTACGTGGCCAGCTACACCTCCCGTAACCTCCCCGACTACTACGTCTTCTCCGCCTTCTGGGCGGGCCAGAAGGGATCGCTGCTCCTCTGGGCGGTGGTGCTGTCGTTCTTCGGGAGCCTGGCCCAGGCGCTCACCTCCCGCCGGTACGCCGACCTCGTGCCGTACGTGGCCGCGGTGGTCTCGGCCATCACCGTCTTCTTCGTGAGCGTGATGGTCTTCGAGGCCAACCCGTTCGAGCGGCTTCCCTACACCCCGGCCGACGGCCGGGGGCTGAATCCCCAGCTCCAGAACGTCGGCATGGTGATGCACCCGCCGATGCTCTACCTGGGGTACATCAGCATCGCCATCCCGTACGCCTTCGCCATCGCCGCGCTCCTCGCCGGCCGACTCGACCCCGGGTGGATCCATGCCGCCCGGAAGTGGACCCTCGTCTCCTGGCTCTTCCTGTCGATCGGGATCACCATCGGGATGTGGTGGGCCTACAACGAGCTGGGGTGGGGCGGATACTGGTTCTGGGACCCGGTCGAGAACGCCAGTCTGCTCCCCTGGCTCACCATGACGGCGTTCCTCCACTCGGTGATGATCCAGGAGAAGCGGGGGATGCTCAAGCGGTGGAACGTGAGCCTGATCGTCGCCACGTTCCTGCTCAGCATCTTCGGCACGTTCATCACCCGCTCGGGGATCATCGCGAGCGTCCACAGCTTCACCCAGTCGGGCGTGGGCTACTACTTCCTCGCCTTCCTGCTCGCGGCCGGGATCCTGAGCTTCACCCTGCTCCACACCCGCTGGTCGCGGCTCCGGGCGGAGGTGCAGCTCGAGTCGCTGGTGAGCCGGGAGGCGGCGTTCCTCTTCAACAACCTGGTGTTGGTGGGGATCGCCTTCTCGGTGCTCTGGGGGACGCTCTTCCCGATCCTCTCCGAGGCAGTGCGGGGGCAGAAGATCACGGTCGGCCCGCCCTTCTTCAACCGGGTGAACATCCCGCTTGGCCTCCTGCTCCTCCTCCTCACCGGGATCGGGCCGCTCATCGCCTGGCGCAAGGCGTCGGTGGAGAACCTCAAGCGGCAGTTCGTGGCGCCCGGGCTCGCGGCGCTGGTCACGGCGGCGTCGCTGGTGGCCGGGGGGATGCGGGACTTCCACGCCGCCATGGCGATCACCCTCGCGGCGTTCGTGGCCGGGACGGTGGTGCAGGAGTTCGCCCGGGGAGCGCGCGCCCGGCGGCGCATGCACGGCGAGTCGTTCCCGGTGGCGCTGGCGCGGCTGGTGGCGCGGAACCGGCGGCGCTACGGCGGCTACATCGTCCACGTGGCAGTGCTGATCTACTTCGTGGCGTTCGCCGGCATGGCCTTCAAGCGGGAGATCGAGGCCACCCTCAAGCCCGGCGACGCGGTGGAGCTCCGGAGCCCCTACGGGCACACCTACCGGTTCACCCACGTGGGCGTCTCGCAGTATGAGCAGCTCAACCGCATCGTGACCGCCGCCACGGTCGACGTGCGGAAGGACGGCCGGCCGCTCGGGCTCCTGGTGTCCGAGAAGCGCCAGCACGTGGACAGCTTCGGCCGGCCGACCTTCGAGCCCTCGACCGAAGTGGCGATCCGGAGCACCCTGCGGGAGGACCTCTTCGTGGTCTATGCCGGGTCGGTGGGGGGCACGGAGGAGGCGGTCTATCGTTTCACGATCAACCCGCTGGTCTGGTGGGTCTGGTTCGCCGGGTTCGTGCTCGCGGCCGGCGGGGTGATCGTGATGTGGCCGGGAGGCGGCCCGATGCCGGCCCGGCGCCGGGTCGAGCCGGGGTACCGGGTGGCGTTGGTGGGGGAGGGGAAGTGAGTCGGTCGATCACGCGGCGGGGCTTCCTGGGAACGGCGGCGGGGGCGCTGGCCGGGGCCGTCACTCGGGTGGGCGCCAGCCAGGAACCGGCCGACTCCCTCTCCGGGCGGGAGGCCGCGGGGACCCTGCGCGATCCGTCGGTGGTGCAGCAGCGGGCGCCCGCCACCCCGCGCGACAACGACCCCACGGTCACGGCGATCGAGAAGCGGCTCCGCTGCACCTGCGGCTGCAACCTCGACATCTACACCTGCCGCACCACGGACTTCTCCTGCCAGACCTCGCCGGCGCTCCACCGCGAGGTGCTCGCGCTGCGGGACGAGGGGAAGACGCCCGAGGAGATCGTCGAGGCGTTCGTGGCCCGCCACGGCGAGCAGGTGCTCATGGCGCCGAAGCCGGAGGGCTTCAACTGGGCCGGCTACCTGGTGCCGGGCACCGCGCTCACGATCGGCGCCGTGGCGCTGCTCCTCCGGCTCTCGCGGCGGCGAGCGGCCGTGGCGTCGGCCGCCGCGCCCCCCGGCGCCCCGGGCGCCGGCGGGACCTCGGCCGTGATCCAGGGCATCGATGCGACCCCGGAAGAGCTGGAGCGGCTCCGCCGGGAGCTGGCCCGGAGCGAGGACTGATGGTCTGGGAGGCGATCGCCGCGGGCCTGGTGGGGTTGGCGGCGCTGGTGCTGGTGCTTGAGCCCCTGGTGCGCCCGGCGCCTCTCCCGCCTCCGCCGATCGAGCCGGAGGACCCGGAGGAGACGCCGAAGGGCGTGGCCCTCGCCGCGCTCAGGGAGATCGAGTTCGACCGTGCCACGGGCAAGCTTTCCGAGGCCGACTACCGGGCGCTCCTTGCCAAGTACACCGCGCAGGCGGTGGAGGCGCTCCGGGCGGAGGAACGGGCGGGACCGGACGACGCGGTGGAGGCCTTGGTGGCGGCCCGGGTCCGAGCGCTCCGTTCGGGCGGCTCGTCCGGGAGCGGTGCCGCGCCGAGCTGTGTCACCTGCGGTCCGCGACCGGAGCCGGACGCGCTGTTCTGCTCCGGCTGCGGCGTACTCTTGGCGCCGGGGGTATCGTGCCGGCGCTGCGGAGCCGCGCTCGTGGTCGGAGGCAAGTACTGCGACCGCTGCGGCAGCGCCGTGGCGGCCTGATCCGCCGACCGCCCCGCCAATCGGCCCGCCAGTCCACGCTACGACCGCCCCGCCCGGAGCCCTACCTACAGCCCGATCCGGAGCGCCGCGCCGACGGAGAGGGTCCGGAGGGCGCGGCGCTCCATCGTAGGCGGCAGCCCCGCCTCGTCGAACGGACTCCCCGAGATCCCGTAGGCCACCGAGTTCTCGAGCTCCACCGCGCCGAGCGGGATGCGGAGCGCGAGCTCTGCCTGGGCGCCGAACCTGGTCTCCCGATCGGAGCCGGTGAGGGTCCAGCGATCCAGGGTGGGCCCCGCGGCGAGCAGCAGCTCGTTGGCGCCGAGCCGGGCGATGCGGCGGCCGACGACGATCGCCGCCCGGAACCGGTCGGTGGAGAAGGTGCGGTCCTCGGTGGCTGCGTCGTCGGTCTCGGCACGCAGGGCGCCAGAGGAGTAGCCGAGGCCCAAGCCGATCTCCCACGCGCCGCGCCTCCAGGCGAGCTCGACGTCCACCCCGACGCGGCTCGCGGGACCGAGCTCGGTGTCCTGGTCGGGGATCGTCGCCGTGTCTGCCAGCGCGCCTCGGAACGAACTCCGCGCGATGCCGAGACTCAGCCGAAGACCTCCGCGATCGGCGGACCCCGGTGCCTGCTGCGCCACCGTCGAGCCCGCGAGCAGCAGCGGCACCAGCGCCAGCGTGACGATTTGCGCGAGTCTCCTGGACATGAGCTCCCTCCCGGCCGGGCCGTGTTGGGGGTGAGGGCATCGGGGGAGGCCCCGATGCCCGGCAAGTATCAACGCATCTCCAGCTTGATCCACCCGTTGGTCACGTTGTTCTCACCACGGATGATCCAGTTCGCCCCGGGGTGGAACTCGGCCACCACCTTGTCCTCGATCGCGTTGCCGATGAGTTCGTCGTTGGTGAGGATCCAACTCGCCGCCTTGCTGAGCACCGCCTGCAGGCTCCGTGCGGCCTTGACGAGCCGGACGAACGTGAGGGTGTCACGCGCGCCGGTGAGGTCCCGGAAGGCGGCGTTGATCGCGTTCATGAGCGCCGCCCAGCGGTCCTGACTGACCTTCATCACGCAGGCCGTGTCGTCGTCCTCCAGCGCGATGATCCGGAAGCTGTGCCCCGGATGCTGCTGCTTGTATGCGTCGATCTGGGCCTGGCTGAAGAGGAGCACGCTCCCCGACCAATCGAGGCCGTTCTGGTCGTAGGCGTACGGCCCCCCGGCGTGCTCCCCGGCGCACTGGTACTTGACCAGCGAGTCGCTGGTGCCCGCCTGCCCCATGATGTGGATCTCAAACTCGGGGCTCCCCTTCAACCAACCCTCAAAGTCGTCCACCATGTGGGCATAGGTCATGTACAGCCCGGGAGCCGGCGGCGCCGGCGGTGGCGGGGGAGGAGGTG
>DATLZT010000005.1:0-6031 GCA_035573835.1 Gemmatimonadales bacterium | reverse complement strand
CGATTCGATACCCGCCGCCGCGGCGGACGGGGAGCGACAGGGCGAGCCGGGGGCCAGGCTGGTGATGCTGGACAACATCATCGTGAATCCGGCCGGTTCGCGGGGGACCCGGTTCCTCATGGCGTCGGTCGCGCTGGAAGTCGCGGACGAGGAGCTCCAGCGCCGCCTGGCGGAACAGGACGTGCAGCTCCGGGATGCCGTGACGTCGCTGCTCGAGCGCCAGACCATGGAGAGCCTCACGCTGCCGGGCGCCCGGGACAGCCTCAAGCGGCACATCGCCGCGGCGGTCGCGCCGTTCGTCGGCGACCGGCGGCTCCGGGTCTACCTCCCCCAGTTCGTCATCCAGTGAATCGCCCGATGGTCGACGCGCTGACCCAGAGGGACATCGACTCGCTGCTGCAGGGGGCGGCGCCGGCACCGGCCCGGCCCCGGCAGGCGGTCGAGATCATGCCCTACAACTTCCTGCGGCCGCCGCGGATCTCGCGCGACCGACAGGCCACCCTCAACGCGATCTACGGGCGCTTCGCCGTCTCGCTCCAGGCGCTCCTCTCGACCCGGCTCCGCCAGCCGGCCGACGTGTTCCTGAGCAGCGTGGAGCAGGCGACGTTCGCCGAGTTCATTTTCTCGCTCGCCAATCCCTGCGCGGCGTTCGTGTTCGAGCTGGGGGAGAAGGTCGGCGGCCAGGGCGTGCTGGACCTGGGCACCGACCTGTCACTCCACCTCATCGACCGGATGTTCGGGGGACCGGGGGAATCGCGCGACCTCAAGCGCCCGCTCACGCCGCTCGAGCGCCAGGTGCTCAAGGGCGTGGTGGAGCGGATCCTGGCGCTGTTCCAGGAATCCTGGGCGGAATACCTCGCCTTCGTCCCGGCCCCGGCGGGGTTCGAGTCGAGTCCCGAGACGCTCCAGATCGCGAGCCGGGAGGACAACGTCCTGACGGCGAACCTCGAGGTCCGGTCGGGCGGGCTCACCGGGCTGGTCGCGGTCTGCCTGCCGTTGCACTGCCTCGAGAGCTTCCTGCAGGAGAAGACCAGCCGCCTCACCCGGAGCGCGTGGGGGAACGCCGCCGAGCGCGCGGCGAGCCGGGCGCAGGTGGAGCGGACGGTCCGCGGGGCGACGCTCGAGGTCCGGGCCTGCCTGCCGGCCTTCCGGCTCCGCGCCCGTGACGTGGCCGCGCTCCGGCTCGGTCAGGTCGTCCACACCGGCCACCACGTCGAGACACCGCTCGAGCTCCGGGTGAGCGGGCGGCGTCGGTTCCTCGCGACCTTGGGCCAGATCCGGAAGCACCTCGGCCTGCGCATCACCCACCTCTCATCCGACGCCCGACCCGAGGCCCCCCCAATGGCCCGGGGACGGGCGCTCTGAGCGCCATGGACCAGCAAGAGATCGACCGACTGATGGCGGGTGCCCAAGGCGCCGCGCCGGGCGCGCCGAAGACGCCGACCCCCGCCCCCCCGCTGGGCGAGCTCAACGCCGGGCCCCGACAGGGCGCCGCGGCGCCGCTCGATACCCTGCTCGACGTCTCGCTACCGGTGGCCATCGAGTTCGGCCGGGCCCAGATGACGGTGCAGGAAGTGCTCGAGCTGGGCGCCGGCTCGGTGATCCAGCTCGACCGCATGGTCGGCGAGCCGATCGACATCTACGTGAGCGACCGGAAGCTCGCCGAGGGCGAGGTGGTCGTCATCGGCGAGCACTTCGGGGTGCGGATCACCCGGGTCATCGCGGGCGGCGAGGCGGGGGCCGCGGGATCGTGAGCCCGGGCTCGGCACTGGGCGCGGTCGGCGCCTTCGGCATCACGGTGGGGCTGCTGCTCCTGGTGCTGCACCTGCTCCGGCGCTACGCCGGGGGAACGGTCCAGCGGGCCGGGGCGGTCCCGCTGGCGGTGCTCCAGCGCGTCTCGTTGGGGCCCCGGCATGGCGTGGCGCTCCTCCGAGTGGGACAGCGGGTCCTGGTGGTGTCGGTCTCGGACCAGGGGGCCAGGTTGCTCACCGAACTGGGCGAGGAGGATGCCCGGCGGGTGCTGGCGGCGGAGCCCACGCCGCCGGGCGGGGCCGACGCGGCCCGGCGCTGGCCGGCCGTGGCGCGGTGGCTGTCCCTGGTGGCGCTCCTGGCGCTGCTCCCCGGCGGCCTCCTGGCGCAGGTGGCGGCCCGGGGCGCCCCGCCGGTCGTCGTCGCCCCGACCGCCACGGTGGCCGCCCCCCCGGCGCTCTCCGGGGCCCACGCCCCCACGATCGACCTCACGGTGGGCCAGGGCGGCGAGCAGCTCAAGCTCTCGGGGGCGGTGGGGATCGTCGTCTTCCTCGGCGTCCTCACGCTGCTGCCGGCGCTCTTCCTGCTGATGACGAGCTTCACCCGGATCCTGATCGTGCTGCACTTCCTCCGCTCGGCCCTGGGGACGCAGGCGACGCCGCCGGGTCAGCTGCTGGTGGCGATCGCGGTGCTGCTCACCGGGGTGGTGATGCACCCGGCGTTGGAGGAGGCCAACGCGACCGCGCTCCGGCCTTACGTCGAGGGCCGGATCACCCAGGTGCAGGCCTACCAGCGGGCCCTGGTGCCGTTCCGCCGGTTCATGTTGGCGAACACCCGGGAGCAGGATCTCGCGGCCTTCGCCGAGATGAGCGGGGAGGACTCGGTGGCGACGGTCGAGGAGTTGGCCACCGTGACCGTGGTCTCCGCCTTCGTGACCAGCGAGCTCCGGACCGCGTTCCAGATGGGGTTCGTGATCTTCCTGCCCTTCGTGGTGGTGGACCTGATCGTGGCCTCGGTCCTGATGAGCCTGGGCATGTTCATGCTCCCGCCGGCCATGATCTCGCTGCCCTTCAAGCTGCTCCTCTTCGTGCTCGCCGACGGCTGGACGCTGGTGATCCAGAACCTGGCGGCGAGCTTCCGGAGCTGACCGATGACCGCGACGCTCGCGCTCGAACTCACCCGCCGCGCCGTGACCCTCTGCCTCCTGGTGGGGGCGCCGATGCTGCTCACCGCGCTGGCCGTGGGCGTCCTGGTCAGCATCGTCCAGGCGGCCACCCAGATCCAGGAGCAGACGCTGACGTTCATCCCCAAGCTCCTGGCCGTGGCGCTCGTGCTGGTGCTCGCGCTCCCCTGGATGCTGCGGACCCTGGTCGAGTTCCTGGCGGCCGCGCTCCGCGGCCTGCCGGGGGTGGTGGGGTGATGCAGGGCCTCTCGCTCGGCGAGGCGCTCGCGCCGGCCAACTGGCCGGTGTTTGCGCTGGTGAGCGGTCGGGTGACCGGGCTGGTGCTCACCGGCCCTCTCTGGGCCATGAGCGCGGTCCCGCGTACGGTGCGGGGCGCGCTGGTGGTGACGCTTTCGCTGTTGCTCCTCCCCCTCGCGCCGCGCCCGACGACGGTGGACGCCGGCGCCTTGGCGCTCCCGATCGCCGCCGAGCTCCTGGTGGGCGTGGCGGTGGGGCTCGCCGCGGCGGTGCTGATGCACGCCATGGCGGTCGCCGGGGAGGTGGCCGCGGTCCAGACCGGGCTCAACCTGGGACCGGTGCTGTCGCCGATGGGGGAGGGGACCGTCACCGGGGTGGGCGAGCTCAAGAGCTATCTCGCGCTCGCGCTCTACGTCTCGCTGGGCGGCCACCTCATGCTGGTGCGCGGGCTCGGCGAGAGCCTGGTGTCGATCCCGCCGGGCGGTCCCTACGAGCTCGGCGTCGGGCTCCGGGCGGCGCTCACCGTGGCGGGGACGGTCTTCGGCACCGCGGTGCGCGCCGCCGCCCCGGTGATGGTGGCGATGCTGCTGGCCAACCTCGCGCTGGCGATCCTCAGCCGAGCGGTGCCCCAGCTCAACGCGATGGCGGTGGCGTTCCCGGTGACCATCGGCCTCGGGCTCGTCGTCCTCGGTGCCTCGCTGCCCCTGCTCGGCGGGCTCGTGGCGGGGTGGGTCGGCGAGATCCCGGGCCGGATCGACCTGATCCTGCGGGCCTTCGCGCCCGCCGGGAGGTGAGCGATGGCCGAGGAGCACCCCGGCGCCGAACGCACCGAAGCACCCACGCCGCGGCGCCGGGAGGAGGCGCGGCGCGAGGGCCGGGTCCCGCGCAGCCAGGAGCTGAGCGCCGTGGCGGTGCTGCTCGCCGGGACCGCAGCGCTCGCCACGGCCGGCGGCGCGGCGCTGGGGCGGCACGCCGTGGAGCTGCTCCGGGAGGACGCCCGCTGGCTGGCCGCCGGCCCGCTCGACCTGGCCGCCGCCACCCGGATCCTGCGGCAGGTCGGGCGCGATGCGCTCCTGGCCATGGCCCCGGTGCTCGGGATCGTGACCGCGGCGACGCTGCTGGTGAACCTCGCCCAGACGCGCGGCGTGGTGAGCGCCACGCCGCTCACGCCCAAGTGGGCGCACCTCGATCCGGTGGCCGGCCTCCGGCGGATGGTGAGCCTCGACGCGCTGGTCTCGCTGCTCAAGGCGGTGCTCAAGCTCGCGACACTCGGGATGGTGACCTACCTCGCCTTGCACGGTGGCTGGGAGCAGCTCCTGGCCCTGGGGCACGCCGGGGCCCGGGAGATCGTCGCCGTCACGCGCCAGCTCGGCGTCCGCCTCGCGCTCGCCACCGGCGTCGTCTTCCTGGCGCTGGCGGCGGCGGATTACGCCTACCAGCGCTGGCGTCACGAGAAGAGCCTGCGGATGACCCGGCCCGAGGTGCGGCGGGAGCACAAGGAGGACGAGGGCGACCCGCTGATCAAGAGCCGGATGCGGTCGATCGCCCAGGCGCGGATCCGGCGGCAGATGCTGCGGGACGTCCCGAAGGCGGACGTGGTGGTGACCAACCCGACCCACATCGCGGTGGCGCTCAAGTACGACCCCGCGGCCGCGTCCGCGCCCGTGGTGCTGGCGATGGGGCAGCGCAAGGTGGCGGAGCGGATCAAGGCGATTGCCCGGGCGGCGGGCGTGCCGTGCGTGGAGAACCGGCCGCTCGCCCGGGCCCTGCTCGAGACGGCCAAGGTGGGGGCGCCGATCCCGCCGGCGCTGTACGTGGCGGTGGCCGAGGTGATCGCGTTCGTCCTCCGGCGCCGGGGCGTCGGGCCGGACGGGCGGGGAGGTGACCGGTGAGCGCGCCGGCGCTCCCGGTGGCCGGCGGCGCCGGTCGTCTCCGCGGCTCCGCGGAGACCTGGCTCGCGCTCGGCGTCGTGGCGGTGGTGGCGCTCCTCATCGTGCCACTCCCCCCGGTCCTCCTCGACGCGCTGCTGGCGCTCAGCATCGCCGTGGCGATCGTGATCCTCCTGGTCACCCTCTCCGTCCGCGATCCGCTCGAGTTCAGCATCTTCCCCACCGTGCTGCTCCTGGTCACGCTGCTGCGCCTGGGGCTCAACGTGAACACCACCCGCCTCATCCTCGGCACGGGGCACGCCGGGTCGGTGATCGACGCCTTCGGCCACGCCGTGATCGGCGGCAACTACGTCGTGGGGCTGGTCATCTTCCTCATGCTCATCGTGATCAACTTCATGGTGATCACGAAGGGCGCGGGGCGGGTGGCGGAGGTGGCGGCGCGGTTCACCCTGGACGCGATGCCGGGCAAGCAGATGAGCATCGACGCCGACCTGAGCGCCGGGCTCATCGACGAGGCCGAGGCGCGCCGCCGCCGCGAGGAGATCGCGCGCTACGCCGACTTCTACGGGGCGATGGACGGGGCGGCGAAGTTCGTCCGGGGCGACGCCGTCGCCGGCCTGATCATCACGGCGATCAACCTGGTGGGCGGCTTCATCATCGGCGTCACCCAGCAGGGGATGGGGGCCGGCGATGCGCTGGGGACCTACACCGTGCTCACCGTGGGGGACGGGATCGTGACCCAGGTGCCCGCGCTCATCGTGAGCACCGCGTCCGGCATCATCGTCACCTACGGCTCCGCCGGCCCCCGGGTCGGGTCGGCGATGGTGGCGCAGCTCGGCGCCCATCCCCGGGCCCTGGGGATCGCCGCCGGCATCCTGGCGTTCTTCGCCGTGGTGCCCGGCTTCCCCACGGTGCCGTTCCTGTTCCTCGCCGGGGTCACGGCGGGCGCGGGCTACCTCGCGCACCGCCGCCG
>DATLZT010000004.1:0-14026 GCA_035573835.1 Gemmatimonadales bacterium | reverse complement strand
CGGCCGCTGCCCGGTCCCCCGGGAGCGGCCGGGCGCGCCGGAGAGCGGGGCCTCGCCGACCCGTGGGGTAGGTACCGGGGTACCACCCGATGCGCCTGCCGGCGGCGGGTTCGGGGGGTGGGACGTCCGGGACTGGAGGTGGGTCGTCGGCGGGGCCGGGACGACCGTCGTCCCTCGCGCAACCTGAAGAAAGGAGTCTGGCTGTGAGGATCACTCGACTACCGGGTGCCGCGCTCCTCGCCCTGGGGATGGCGCTCGCGCCCGCCTGTTCGCCCCGGGAGGATCGGGCGGCCACCGACCGGGTCGGCGACACCGTGGCTGGCGCCGACCGCGACACCACTGCCACGCTGGGCGGATCGGCGGCGGCCACCACCTTCGAAGAGCGGGTGTCCGAGTTGGCCACCGGCGGGATGAAGGAGGTCGAGCTCGCGAGCATCGCCGCCCAACGGGCCGCCAACGCGAAGGTCAAGGACTTCGCCCGGCGGCTGGTCTCGGATCACCGCAAGGCGAACAACGAGCTACGCCAGCTCGCGTCGCGCAACAACGTGACGCTGCCGCAGCAGCTCGAGGGCGGCCAGGCCGACGACGTGCAGGAGCTGGCGCAGCGCCAGGGGGCGGAGTTCGACCGGGCGTTCATCGACCGGATGGTGGAGGATCACCAGGAGACGGTCGACCGGCTCCAGGAGATCGGCGAGGACGCCGAGGCGAATCCCGACCTCAAGCAGTGGGCCGGCAAGACGCTCCCGGTCATCCGGCAGCACCTGCAGACGGCCCAATCGCTGCAGCAGGCACTCGAGACCCAGTGAGGGCGGGGGCCGACGCGGGGGTCCGGGCGCGGGCCCCCGCCGGCACACCGCGAGGCCGCAACCGGTCCTCCGCGGGAGGAGTCGACCCATGTCCACCCCGGCGAGCATCAACAAGCACCCCATCCACCCGATGCTGGTCGTCTTCCCGATCGGCCTCTGGGTGTTTTCGCTGGTCTGCGACCTGATCTACGTCCTGGGCGCCCGGGATCCGGTGTGGAACGACATGGCGTTCTACACCATGGCGGGCGGCATCGTGGGCGCGCTGATCGCCGCGGTGCCCGGCTTCATCGACTTCCTGGCAATCCGGGAGCCCCAGGTCCGTCGCATCGCCATCACCCATCTCACGCTCAACCTGCTCAGTGTAGGGCTGTACGCGTTCAATCTCGGTCTCCGGGCCCGGAGCGCACCCGGCGCCAGCGTGCCGATCGGCCTCTCGGCGATCACCGTGGTGATCCTCGGGATTTCGGGCTGGCTGGGCGGCGAGCTGGTGTACGCCCGGGGGGTCGGGGTGGACCTGCGCGCCGGCGAGGGCGCCTCCGGGGCGCAGGTCGGGGGACACGACTGGCGGACCCACGACCGCCGGGTGCGCACCACCGACCGGCGGATGACGCCGGCGATGCGGTAGTCGGCACCCGCGGCCGATCGGCGGGCGGCAACGGGGCGCGGCGATGATCCGGGCGCTGGCCGTCCGGAAGGCCGCCGGCCGGGGCGGGAGCCCCCAGCGCGCTTGCGTGGGAGGTCCGGGGAGCGACCGGGGCACCGGCGCCACTGGCGCCGCTCTGGAACCAGCGGCGGTTCATCGCGCTCGATCCGGTCTACGGTGTGCCGATCCGTGACGACGCGCGGGAGCATGCCATCCTCGGGATCGACTACCACGAGTGGAACGGGAAGCTGATCAACGTCGAGGGGAAGCCCGAGTCGTTGGGCGAGCTCTTCGGGTGGTACGTCATCACCAGTCAGGCTGGGATCGGTACCGGCGGCCGGTGATGCACACCGAGACCAACACCCCCGACGCCGCCGGCGGGCCGGCCTGGCTCTGGCGCCAGTGGCACAACGGGCAGCTCATCCGGCAGGCCGCGGTACCGGGGGTGGGGTTCACCTGGTTCAGCCTGCAGGACCAGGTCGATTGGGACAAGGGGCTCAGCCGGGCGAACGGCGACGTGTCCCCGGTCGGACCCTTCGATCTGAACCGCGATCCCCGGCCGGTGGCCCAGGCCAACTGCCAGTTGCTCGCGATGCATCGCGGGGAACGCATTCCCGAGGGCCTGCCGCTCTCCCGAGCGGCGTCCGCACGCGGGCGGGCGGCTACTAATGGCGGCCAGTAGCTAGAGGCGGGCGCCCATGCGGGAGAGCGGGCTGGTTCGCTACATGCGCGCCCACGGCGACACCCCCGGCCCGACCCAGCGGCCCGGCGGGGCGGGAGCCATGACCGGGGCGCTCGCCGGGATCCCGAGCGGGGCCGTGCCGGTGGAGCGCGGGGCGCTGCGCAGCGTCGGGGCGGCGCTCGGACGCCGGCCGGGCACGGTCGCGCGGCTCCGCCCGCTCCTCTCGCTCGGGGCCGGGATCTGCTACCGCTGGGGCTTCGGCCGGGGGGCCAACGACCGTGGAGACGGCTGGCTCTTCGGCGCCACCTACGGCTACCTCCTCTGGCCGCTGGGCCCCGTGACGTTCCTCCGGTGGACCCTCGGCACCCCGCTCGGGGTGGGACGGCCGGCCCTCGGCCTCCTGGGGCTCAACCTCGTCTACGGCGTGGTGCTCGGGGCCGCCTATCCCTTCGTCCACCGGACGATCCAGCGCCGGTTCCGGAGCGAGCTTGCCCCACCGCGCCCCGGCGGTCGGCTGCGCCGTGGTCCCTGGTCGCGGGCGGCGGTCGTGGGCCGCCGCCCCGGCGTGAGGCCGTCATGAACCGGACGGCGGTCCCGGCGGTGGTGGCGATTGCCCACACGACCGAGAAGCACCGGGGTCGGGAGCGGGTCCACGCCCTGGTGCGCGAGGCGCTCGACCACCTGGGGGGCATGGCGGCGTTCGTGCGGCCGGGCCAGACCGTGCTCGTCAAGCCGAACCTCACCGTGTTCTACTCCGCCGAGGAGGGATGTACCACCGATCCGCTGGTGGTGGGCGCCCTGATCCGCCTGGCGCGCGAGGCCGGCGCGGGGCGGGTCATGGTGGCCGAGTCGAGCGGGGAGGCGTTCTCGACCTTGGAGTGCATGGCGATCACCGGCGTCGCCGCGGTGGCGGAGCGCGAGGGGGCGGAGCTGGTCGACCTGGGGAGCGACGAGGTGCCCAACCGGGTGGTGCCGATCCCGGAGGGGAAGGTGATCCGGGAGGCGCCGCTGCCGGTGCCCCTCCTCGAGGCCGACGTGATCATCGACGTCCCGAAGGCGAAGAATCACCACCTCGAGCCGATCACCGGCGCGCTCAAGAACTGGGTGGGCGTGGTGAACCAGCGGTGGCGGCGGCACCACCACGGCGACGACGATCACATCCCCCGCTTCGTCGACCTCATGACCGTGAGCCCGCCGTCGCTCTGCGTCACCGATGCCCTGATCGCCGGCGAGGGGGACGGCCCGATCGCGAACCTTCCCCGCTGGTGCGGCTGCGTCCTCGCCTCGACCGACCCGGTGGCCACCGACGTGACGATCGCGCGGCTGCTGGGGCGGGACTGGCGGGAGCTCCGGTTCGCCCGCGAGGCGGAGCAGCGGGGGCTCGGCCGGCGCGAGCCGATCGAGTACCGTGGCGTGCCGCTCGAGCGGGTGGCGTTCAAGGCCTGGCCGGGCCACGAGGGGTTCGACTACCTGCCGGTCAATTTCCTGGTGGGCGACGGGGTCACGCTGGCCGGGACGGTGGGCCACGTGAAGAGTGCGCTCGACAGCATGCTCCGTCGGGGCGAGCTGGCGCAGGTGATCTGGCTCCGCGGCACGCCCACGATCATGATCGGTGCGGTCGACGACCCCCGCTTCGAGGAGCACCTGAAGGAAGGACCGTACCTGGTCTTCGACGACTCGGCGAAGCCGGAGTACAGGAGCGACCCGCGGGTCCACTTCGTGCCCGGCCACCCGGTGCTGCGGGACGCGCTCCCCGAGCTGCTCCGGGGCCTGGGCGTCTCGCTCCCGGGAAACGCGATGATGCGCTGGCAGCAGCTCCAACGGCGCGGGATGCACGAGCTCCAGTACGGCACGGCGGGGCGCCGGGCCCGGACCCTCGCCCGCCCGCTCCTCCTGCTGGGAGGGATCGCCGCCGGGGCCGCGCTGGCCGGACGGCTGATGCGCGGGAGGACCGGGCGCCGGCGGGGACGGCGGCGCCGGCGGCTCGGCTGAGGTGGACGGGTCACGATGACGGGGCGCGGCAGGCGATCGGGACGGGCGGTGGGCGGGCCCGGCGTCCCGGGGCCGCCCGACCGTCCGCCCGGGAAGCTCCCCCACGACGTCCCGACGATGCTGCGCCGGATCCGGGAGGCGATCCGTCCCTATCCCAAGGCGGCGATGTTCGAGCTGGCCGAGCGGGGGCACCGGAGCGTCTTCGAGCAGTTGGTGGCCTGCATCATCTCCATCCGCACGCGGGACGAGGTCTCGCTCCCCGCAGCGCTCCGGCTCCTCGAGCGGGCCCGCACCCCGGCCGAGGTCGCGTCACTCGACCCGGAGCCCATCGCCCGGCTGATCCACCCGAGCACCTTCCACGAGGTCAAGGCCCGGCAGATCCACGCCCTCGCGGTCCGCGCGGCGGGCGAGCACGGGGGCGAGCTCCCCTGCGACGCCGGGGTGCTCCGCTCCTTCGCCGGGGTCGGTCCCAAGTGCGCCCACCTGGCGCTGGGGATCGCCTGCGGGGAGGCGCGCATCAGCGTGGACGTGCATGTGCACCGGGTGACCAACCGCTGGGGGTACGTGCGGGCCGCGACGCCGGGGCAGACGATGCTCGAGCTGGAGCGCCGGCTGCCGCGGCGGTTCTGGACCGAGCTCAACGCGCTGCTGGTGCCGTTCGGGAAGCACCTCTGCACCCGGGCCCTCCCGCGCTGCTCGACCTGCCCGGTGCTCCGCTGGTGCGAGCGGGTCGGCGTGGGCGCGCATCGGTGAGCCGGACTGCGGAGCCATTCAGGAGGGCGACGGGTACCAGAGAGGGGTACCGGTGTGCCGCGCCGGAGGCGCGGCCGACGTTCCTTCCACCCGACACCAGGTGATGAGCGATGCCGACACGGAGCGCACGGAAGAAGGGCCCGGGCACGAACCGGCGCGGCAAGAAGGCCCGCGCGTCGACGTCTCGTCGTTCCGCCAAGTCGACTCGAGCCACCCCTGCCCCGAAGCGGGGCGCGGCAGCCGCCGGCCGCAGTCGCGGCGCGAAGACCGGCCGCACGAAGACCGGTGCCGTGCGCCGGGCCGCCGCCAAGGGCAAGCGCCTCCTGAGCCGGGCCGCCGAGACCGCGGCCACCGGGGTCCGTCAGGGGGTGGAGAAGCTCAAGGACATCACCCCGATCCCGTTCTGAGCCGACCGGCCGAGCCGCCGGTCGACGGCTCGGCCACGGAGTCCCTTGTCGGGCCCGATCGGTACGAGCCGGTCGGGGGACCCGGTGTTCCCGTCACCTCGCGCGGCGATCCCGTCCACCGGGGCCGCAGCGGCGAACCTCGCGGCCGCGATGTGGTAGAAGGTGCAGACCGCTCGCGCGGGCCGACCGAATTGGAGATCCCATGAAGCAGACCTGCGGAGACATCATGACTCCCCGCCCGGCGTGCGTCCTGCCGTCGGACCCCGTCGCGCGGGCGGCTCGCATCATGAAGGCGGAGGACGTCGGCTCGGTGCCGGTGGTGGATGGCCACGACTCCAACCGGCTCCTCGGGATCGTCACCGACCGGGACGTCGTGGTGCGGGTGGTGGCCGAGGGACGCGACCCCGCCGCCACCCGGGTGGAGGAGGTCATGACCCGCGACCCGGTCACCTGTCGGCCCGAGGACGAGGTGGAGGCCGCGCTCGACGCCATGGGAAAGCACCAGGTCCGGCGGATCCCGATCGTGGAGAACCGGAACCGGCTGGTGGGGATCATCGCGCAGGCCGACGTGGCTACCCGCCTCGAGGAGCCGGAGGACGCCGCCGAGGTGGTGCGGGAGATCTCGCAGGAGACGTCCCCGGTCCGTCCCACCGAGGATCCCACCCGCTAGCCGTCGGGTCGGCACGGGTCGCCACGCGCCCTCGTCCCGCCGTCGCCTCGCTGCCCGGTTTCCCAGGAGTCCGTCCGTGACGCGTTTCCGCATCGATCTCGACGGCACCTGGGAGTTCTTCGTCGACCCGGCGCAGCGCCTGCGGCCGGAGGACCTGGATCGGGCCGGACCGCCCCGGCGGATCGTCGTGCCGGGACCCTGGCAGGCGCAGTTCGACGATCTCCGCCTCTACAGCGGCGTGGCCTGGTACCGCCGCCGGTTCGAGATCCCCTCGGGGGCGCCGCACCCGGGTCTGGCCACTGCGGAGCCGGTCTACCTGATCCACTTCGGGGCGGTGGACTACTTCGCCACGGTCTGGCTCAACGGGGAATTGCTGGGCGAGCACGAAGGGGGATACCTCCCGTTCGAGTTGGAGCTCGGCGCCGCGCTCCGGCCGGGGGTGAACGAGCTGGTGGTCCGCGTGGTGGATCCCGCCACCGACGCGGACTACGAGGGGATGGCGTTCGCCGAGATCCCCCACGGGAAGCAGAGCTGGTACGGGCCGATCGGCGGCATCTGGCAGAGCGTCTATGTCGAGGCGCGTCACCAGCTCCACATCAGCGGGCTTAGGATCACGCCGCACCTCGACCGGGCCGAGGCGGTGGCGGAGCTCACGCTCAACCGGCCGGCGCCGCAGCGCCTCCCGGTGGCGCTCGAGCTGACCGATCCGCTGGGGCGGGTGGTCCGCCATGCCCGCACCCTCGAGGCCGGCGCGAGCCGGCTCGGGGCCATCCTGCCCGTGCCCGATCCGCTGCCGTGGGACGTCGACGCGCCGAACCTCTATCGGCTGGAGGCCCGGCTCCTGAGCGCTCCCGACGAGCACGGGATGCCGCTCGACGCGCGGGCGTCCAACTTCGGGATGCGGAGCATCGCGACGTCGCCGTCGGGGCATCTGTTGCTCAACGGCCGGATCCTCTACCTCCGGGGCGCGCTGGACCAGGACTACTATCCCAAGATGATCTACACCCCCTTCAGCGACGCCGAGCTGGACGACCAGTTCCGCAAGGCGAAGCAGATGGGGCTCAATTGCCTCCGCACCCACATCAAGATCACCGACCCGCGGTACTACGACGCGGCCGACCGGGCGGGGATCCTGATCTGGACCGAGCTCCCCAACTGGCAGGACCTGACCGAGGCCGCCAAGCGGCGGGCGCGCGAGACGCTGGCCGGCATGATCGAGCGGGACTGGAACCACCCCTCGATCGTCATCTGGACCGTGATCAACGAGGGGTGGGGGGTCGACCTGGCGGTGAACGCCGAGCACCGCGCCTGGCTGGCCGAGACCTACGCCATGGTGAAGGAGCTCGACCCGCACCGGCTGGTGGTGGGGAACTCCCCGTGCTTCACCAACTTCCACGTGGTGACCGACATCGAGGATTTCCACAACTACTACGCCATGCCGGACCATTACCGGCAGTGGCGGGACTGGGTCCAGACCTTCGCCAGCCGGCCGCCGTGGACCTTCGCCCACGTCTACGAGAGCATCGACGCGTGGCGCGACTATGTGCGCGATCCCTGGAACCCGCTGCCGCGCACCCCGGCCCCGGAGGTCCGTCGGCGCGGCACCGAGCCGATGGTGGTCTCCGAGTTCGGCAACTGGGGGCTCCCCGACCTGGACAAGCTCAAGGCGTGCTACGGGGGCGAGGAGCCGTGGTGGTTCGAGACCGGGATCGAGTGGGGGGAAGGCGTGGTGTATCCCCACGGGATCGAGCAGCGCTACCGGGCCTACCACCTGGACCGGGTCTTCCCCACGCTGGGCGAGCTCGCGGCGGCGAGCCAGCGGATGCAGTTCACCGCGCTCAAGTACGAGATCGAGCAGATGCGGCGCTATCCCTCGATCGTGGGCTACGTGATCACCGAGTTCACCGACGTGCACTGGGAGTGCAACGGTCTGCTCGACATGTGCCGCAACCCGAAGGCCTACTTCGACGCGCTGGCCCAGATCAACGGGGCCGACGCGATCGTGCCGGTGGACTGGGAGCGGATCGCGTACTGGGAGGGGGAGCGGTGCGAGGTGCGGCTGGCGCTCTCGCACTTCTCCAGTCTGGACCTTCGGGACGCCAGGCTCGAGTGGCGGCTCGACCTCGATCCGTCGATCGGCGGGACGATCGGCGGCCTGGCGCCCCAGCGGGCACGGCTCACCAACCTGGGCACCGTGGTGTTCGAGGTGCCCCGGCTCGAGGCGAGCGCCCGGGCCCGGCTCGAGTTGGCGCTCCTCACCGCGCGGGGCGAGGCGGTGGCGCGGAATCACCACGAGCTCTACTTCTTCCCGCGGACGGCGGCGCGCCCGGGCTCGGCGCGGGTGGCGGCGCCCGGCCTGCCCCGGCTGGCCGGCCGGCTGGCCGCCATGGGGTACCGGGTCGTCGACGACCCCGGCACTGCGGACGTGATCGTGGTGGAGACGATGACCGACGAGGTCCGCTGGCTGCTCCAGCAAGGGGCGCGGGTGCTCTGGCTGGCCGAGTCGAGCGACTCGATGCAGACCTACCTCGGGACCATCGGGATCGCCCAGCGCCGGGGGCGGAGCTGGCAGGGCGACTGGGCCAGCAGCATGAGCTGGATCCGGCACGACCGGATCTTCCGGGGGATCCCCACCGGCGGCACGGTGGACTTCGCCTTCGCCGACCTGACCCCGGAAGCAGTCATCGTGGGTCTCACGCCGCGCGACTTCGCGGCCAACGTCCACGCCGGCCTCTTCGTGGGCTGGGTGCACCACATCGTGGCCCTGATCGCGGAACGGACGGTGGGGCAGGGGCGACTGCTCATCTCGACCTTCCGGCTTCGCGAGCACCTCGGCGCCCATCCGGTGGCCACCGTGATGATGCGCGACATGATCGAGCGGCTGGCGGGCGCCGTGGCCGTGCCGTCGCGCGGGCGGAGGGAGGAGCCGCCCCCGGTCCCGCAGCCGGCGGGGTGATCGCGGACCGACGGACCCGGCGCTAGCCGGCGACAACCGCGGCGTCGGCCACGTCGACCAGCGCCCGCGCCTCCCGCAGCGCCGCCAGGTAGTCCTCGCAGGGCACCCGCCGGAGCCGGCCGTCCGGCTCCCGCACCACGTCCCAGATGCCGCTCCGATGCCAGTGCGAGGGATCGTCCCAGTCGGGGCGGTCGACCGCGGGGAAGAGGCAGACCCCGATCACCGGGATGCCGCGCGCCCGGGCCCGGACCACCTCCCCGGCCACGTCGCGCAGCCAGGGCCCCCGCCCGTCCGCCACGTGGCTCGTCTCGGCGATCACGATCGGGCGGTTGTAGCGGGCGTGGACCTCGGCCAGGAGGTCGGCCAGGGGGACCCAGCGGGGGTCGCGGTCGTCCGGGTCCCAGCGGAGGGGCCGGTCGGGGTACTCCCACTCGTTAGGCGGGTAGAAGTTCACCCCCACGAGGTCGAGATAGCGCGGGAGACCGCCGAGCTCCGGCGCGAGTCCGCCCGCGAGCATGTCGAACGCCTCGAACTGGGCCGAGCGGTCGTCGGCCGCGCGGCGGGCCAGGTCGGGCCGGTCCCGCGGGGGCACCACGTGGATGAGCGGCTCGGCGTGCAGGAAGCGCGCCCCCGGCAGCACGTCCCAGACGGCGTCCATCGCCGCGATGGCCGCCCGCACGAGCTGCCGCTTGAGCGCCGCGCCGAGCCCCCGCCCGTGGGGGTACATGAGCCCCGCGTCCCCGGCGGCCCAGGCGAAGAACGAGATCTCGTTGACCGGCGTCACCACCGGGCGCTCCTCGCCGGCGTCGGCCAGGCAGCGCGCCACCGCCCGGGCGTAGCGTGAGAAGCGGTCCACGAAGGCGGGGCTGAAGATGCTCACATCGTCCGGCCAGCCGTAGTGGAAGAGCGTCCAGAGCGGCTGGATCCCCTGGCGCCGGGCCGCCTCCAGCATGGCGACGAGGGTCCGGACGTCGAAGCGCTTCCCGCGGTCGATCTCCCGCCAGCGGACGTTCTCCCGGGCGGTGAGGATCCCGACCTCCCGGAGCCGGGCGAAGTCGGCGTCGAGCTCGTCCTCGTGGCCGGTGGTGCGTACCAGGTCCAGCCGCACCCCATGCCGGTTGATGTGGCAGGCCGACTCGAATCCGCCCATCCAGAACGAGCGGAAGCGGGGCGGGTCAGCCGGCGGTCGCTGCATGGAAGGTGCCCACGGCCGACTCGGGGTCGGTGACGTAGCTCCGGAACTGCTCGACCAGCGGCGTCGGCCGCCAGCGTGCCCCGTCGCCGGACCCCGACTCGGCGGCCCGGCGGAGGGTGTAGAGCCCCAGCTCGAGGTAGTACTCCGGGAGCGGCCCGCGGCCGAAACGGTAGCGCCAGTCGATCATCGTGAAGAGGGGGAACCAGGTGTAGCCGAGGACCGGCACGCCGCGGCCGCGGAGCTCGCGGATCGCGGCCACCGAGGCCTCCAGCCAGCGGGCCCGCACCTCCTCCTCGCCCCGCGCGCTGGTCTCGGTCACCAGGACCGGGAGCCCGTAGCGACGGTGGTACTCCTCGATCAAGGACGCGAATCCCGAACCCTCCTGTTCCACCGGCCGGTACTTGAGCCGGCCCCGCTGGTCGACGTAGAGCTGCTGGGTGGACCACTGGGGATAGAAGTTGAGCCCGAGGTAGTCGAGCCGCGGCGGCCGCCCCGCGATGGACGCCAGTTCGTCGGGCGACGCGCCGCTCCGGACCAGCCAGGGGAAGAGCGGGTGGTCGGGCCCCACCCCGCCGGTCACCAGGTCGGTGGCGAGGAAGGTCCGGAGTTGTTCCTCCTGGGCGAGCGCCTGGAGGTCCTCCCGCGCGGTGCGGCTCAGGCCGGTGGCCTCCACGTGCACCATGACCGCCTCGGGGTCGGCTTCCCGGAGCGCGTCCACGGTGGCGATGATCCCCCGCACCACCTGGAGCAGGATCCGCACGTAGCCCTGGTCGCCCCGCATGTAGGGGGGCCAGAGCCCCCGCTTCCCGCACATGAGCGCGGTCACGATCGGCTCGTTGAGCGGCGTGTACCAGCGCACCAGGGTCCGGTACCGTTCCGCGAAGGCCGCCGCGTAGGTCGCCACCGCGGCGGGGTAGTCCGTCGCCGCGAACTCCCGGCGCAGCCAGAACGGGCAACCGTAGTGGATCAGGTCCACGATCGGCGTCACGCCGAGCGTCTCGACCAGGTAGGAAAGCACCTCGTCGGTCCAGTGCCAGTCGAAACGGCCCCGGATCGGCTCGACCCGGTACCAGGGGACACCCCAGCGGATCGCCTGCACGCCGAGCTCGCGGGCCAGGGCGAGGTCCTCCCGCCAGTGCTCGTAATGCCCCATGAGCTCGTACTCGTCCAGCGCCCGGTGCCCCGGCCGGGTCTGCGGTACGAACGTGTCCTCGATGCCGGTGGCCCAGACGAAGTCGGTCGGGCGGCGGCCGGTGAGGGGGAGGCGCATCGCGGCGGTCGCCGGCTCGGCGGCGGGCCTAGCTCGCGGTGGGGAGCGCGTCCAGCATCCGGCCGTGCGACCGGACGAGCTCCGCCGCCTTCCGGCCGGCGACGAAGGCGTGATCGGAGTTGTAGTACTCCCACTCGGCGTAGCGGCCGGCCAGCACGATGTCGCGCTCGAGCATCCAGTCCCGGATCAGGGCGACGTTGTGGGCCCGGGCGTGGTCGTAGACCACGTAGGCCACCGGCATGTCGACCTGGTTGGCCGCCCAGATCGGGTCGTCCCGCCGGATGATGCCGACCCGGATGCAATCCTCGACACAGCGCCGGATCAGGGCATCCCCGTCGCACGGCAGCGGCTTGCGGTCGGAATAGGTGATCTCGCAGGTGAGGCCGAACCCGCCCGGCGGGTTGCAGTACGGGCTCGCGTTGCCCTGCACGAAGATCCGGTGGAAGACGGTGTCCTCCGGGTAGTAGATCCAATGCTTCTCGGTCAGCCGTTCGCGGCCGATCCCGAGGTTCACGCAGCGGACCGAGACGTGGCGGAGCGCGGCCGCCGCGGCGCGGATCTCGGGCGGCGCCTCGCGCCCGCAGAGCCGGACCAGGTGGGGCAGCGGCATCGTGCTGATGAGGGCGTCGTAGGGCACCGCCGTGCCGTCGCCCAGGGTCACGGTGTGCCGCGCCGGCGATACCCCCACCACCCGGGTGCCAAGGCGCAGCTCGCCGGTGAGGTGGGGGAGGAAGCCGTCCATCAGCGCCTGGAACCCGCCGCGGAGCGGGTAGCCGAAGCGGGCGTTGGGCCCCATCGGCTTGGGCGAGGGCGAGAGCGCGCCTTCGATCATCTCCTCCAGGTCCGGGAGCGGCACCCGGCCGCCGAGCCAGGAGGTCTCCATCTCGTCCAGGGGGACCGCCCAGAGCTTCCGGTTGTACGGGATCGCGAAGTGCTTGGCGATGCCGGCGCCCCAGACCCGGTAGATGAATTCCTCGAAGTTGCGGGGCTCCCCGCCGCCGGCGCCGCGCCGCCGCTCGGCACCCATGTAGCGCGGTCGGGACGCCGGGCCGGCCTCGTTACCCGTGTCCTCGAGCAGCGGCTCGAACTGACCCCGCCGCTCGGGACCGGTGTACGCCGGGTCGGTCGCCAGGGCGCGGGCGCCGGCGCGGCCGGGCGTGAGGGGGCCGAACCGCGCCTCGATCGCGCCGATGATGCACTCCTTGATGACGGCGGGCGGGAGGCCGTACAACGCCCCCTGGAAGGGATACCGGGTGTAGACGCCCTTGCTGAAGATCCACGCCTCCCGATCCTGCCAATGCACGTTGTCGCCCAGCAGCAGGCGGTACATCTCGTGGACGGAGGGCTCGTTCGAGAACATGATGTGGCCGGCCATGTCGAACGTGAACCCCCGGTCCTGGATCGACCGGCACCAGCCGCCGACCCGGGTGTGCTGCTCGATCAGGATCGCGTCGGCGCCGAGGTGATAGGCGGCGCTCAGTCCGGTGGGACCGGCGCCCACCACCACGACGGGGCGCCCGGGGGAGGCGACGGCGGGGCTCGGGCTGGTGGGTGGCGTAGGCATCGCTCAGTGTCCTTTCTGCGTCCTCGTGCGCCGGGGCATCACGCTTCGACCGGATGGGGGCGCCGGACCGTCCGGCGCTGGAGCACGCCCGCCACCAGCCGCTCCATCGCCGCGGCGGTGTCGTCCCAGGACGTGCGGGCCAGCACGTCGCGCATCGCGGCAACGCGGCGCCGGTGCGCCTCGGTGCCGACCTCGGCGAGCGCGCGCCCGCAGGCGGCCACGAAATCGGCGGGGGCGTCGGCCAGGTGCACGATCCCGCCGTACGGCTCGGCCACGTCCCGGATCCCGGTGCTCACGATCGGCCGCTCCGCCGCCATGTACTCCAGCGTCTTGGTGGGGCTGATGTAGCGGGTCGCGTCGTTCCGGGCGAACGGCAGGAGGCAGACGTCCCAGCCGGCGAGGTACCCCGGCAGGGCGCGGTAGTCGCGCTGGCCGAGGTAGTGGATGTTCGGGTGCCGCGGCAGCGTCGCCGGGTCGATCTTCACCACCGGGCCCACCATCACGAGCTGCCAGTCGGGGCGGCGCCGCGCCAGGGTGTCGAGCACCGCGAGGTCGAGCCGCTCGTCGAGCACGCCGAAGAACCCGAGCCGGGGGCGCGGGAGCGGCGCCTGGTCGGCGGGCTCGGGAGGCCGGTCGGGGGCGTCGGCGCGGGCGCGGGCGAAGTGCGCCGCGTCGACGCTGCTGGGGAAGCAGTGCACGCTCGGGTGCCGGTCGCGCTTGGCGCGGTGGAGGCTGGGCCCGCCGGTGAAGACGAGATCGGCCCACCCCAGCAGCTCGCGCTCCCGCTCCACCAGCTCGGGGGGCGCGCCCAGGAAGAGCGAGAGCTCGTCCATCACGTCGTAGACCACGGCGCGGGGCGCGAGCAACCGCGCCAGCGGCACCGCCATCGGGGTGTAGAGCCAGGCGACCACGTCCTGTAGCTCCGCCGACTCCCGGAGCTCCCGGAGCAGCGGCCGGAGCACCGGCAGCTGCCGCGCGTCGAAGCCGGGCGCCGCCACGGGAGTCACCGGGCGGCACACCAGGACGTTCGTCTGCGGTCGGGACCGTTCCCAGTGCGGGGCGGCGGCGGGAGCGTGAATCGGCTCCTC
>DATLZT010000003.1:0-4411 GCA_035573835.1 Gemmatimonadales bacterium | reverse complement strand
CGGGTGGCGAGGCCGACAGGGCGACCCGCCTCGACCGGGCGGGAACCGGTTGCGGGGGCGCGATCCGGCGGGGACCGGAAGGGCCACGACGTCAACGGGGGTATGGCAGCGACCCAGCCGCGCCTCGGCTCCGGCCCCCGGGCTCGTCGGTCAGACGGCCCCGTCCCACAGCGGGACCAGTGCCGCCGCGCAAGCACCCAGGAGGTGAAGGTCGCGCGTGCTGAACGCATTTGCCCGCTCACTCTCCACGTCGATCGTCCCCACCACCGGGCCGCCGGGCCGGAGAGCAATAGGCATGATCATCTCGGCCCGAGTCGAGCCCAGAGTGCGCAGGTAGCGGGCGTCCCGGCTCACGTCCTGCACGATGACCGGCTCCCCTGCCGCGACCGCAGCCCCGTTCAGGCCGGCCGTGCGCGGGAACCTGGGGAAGGTCGGGGCATCCGGCCCGGCCCACCCCAGCACCTCGATTGCCGTGGGCCCGACGTGGTAGAGCCCGACCCAACGATAGCCGCCCACCTGCGCGATCCAAGCCGCCGCCCGCTCCGCCCTCGCCGCCCGCGTGCCCGCGCCGGCCGCGATGGCCGCGAGCTCGGCGGCCTGAGCCTCATGCGGCGACGACATGGATCTCCTCCCCTGGATCGATCACCAGCCCGAGATCGTGACCCGTGGGCTCAGCCTACCGCCCGCTTCACCAGCGCGCCGATCCGTGCCTCCTCGGCGGCGGTCAACTCCTTGAGCGCGAAGGCCGTGGGCCACATCTTGCCGTCGTCGAGGCCGGCCTTGTCGGTGAAGCCGAGCGTCGCGTAGCGCGTCTTGAACTTCCGCGCGCTTTGGAAGAAGCAAACGACCTGGCCCTCCTTGGCATAGGCGGGCATGCCGTACCAGAGCCGTGGCGCGAGGTCCGGTGCGCTGGCTCGGATGATCGCATGGACCCGCTCGGCCATGGCGCGATCCGTTGGCGGCATCTCGGCGATCTTCGCGAGGACGGCAGATTCGTCACTCGCCCCGCGCGCGCCCGCCTCGAGCTCCCGGGCGCGCTCCCGCATCGCGGCACGCTCCTCCGCCGTGAACCCCTTGGAAGAGCCGCCGCTCGCGGCCTTGCCCGTGCCGGCCTTCCCCGTCGTCCTCCGTGCTGGCTTCCTCTCGGCCATGGCGTCTGCTGACCTCCACGAGAGCTGCTGGGATGGTATGGGTCGAGCCACTCCACGTTGGTGCGCCTGGGCCTCGGTACCCGCCCCCCAGGCCGGTCGTCATCCTATGCGCCCACGGCCCGGCTGCCAAGGGCCCCACCGCGCACTGGTGGGTTGCCGTTTGCCCGCTGCCCACGGCGCCTTGGCCACCGCGCCGTCGAGGAGCGGGATCGCGCCGCTGCTCCAGCCTCCGGCTCCACGCCGACCGACGAGAGCCCGTCTCGCGACGCGCCCGCGTCCTGGCGGCAGGGACGAGCCCCGCCAGCCACCACAGCACGCTCACACCGACGAACCGCGCGATCGCCCGGCCGCCGCTCGCCACCGGGATCGGACCACCACCGCCGGCCAGCAGCACGCAGCATCCGAGCGCGATCCCCACGGGAGCCCGCCACTTGCGCTCCCGGCGTGAGGCGCCAAGCCAGAACGCGAGCAGTACGGCGCTCACCGCGGTGAGGCCGAGCGCGAGCGCGTCCTCGGCGAGGGCGCGAGCCGGTCGGGGAGCACCCCGGTCCGCCGGAGGGCGTCCGGCCCGGGGGCGGGCAGCGTCGCCACCCAGACCGCGACGCCAAAGCCGCAGGGCATCCATCGCGGGACGATCGTGAGGGCGAGGACGGCGAGGATCGAACCGCCCCCCGAGCGGAGCGAGTCGAAGTCAAGGCTCACCCGGCAGAACGCCGTCCCGGTGGAGGCACCTCCGCGGCGGGCGGCTCCGGTGCCTAGGGTAACCGTCAGGGCGACGGCTTCGGTCTCGGTGGAAGCCGACCAAGCGGAGTTGCGCGCCCCGCAGCCCGCCGGCTGGTCGTGCCGACCCGGTGGCGTGCCGGCGCCAGGCCCGCCTAGCCTCGCGGCAGGACGATGTCCCAGCGGACCAGCCGACTGGTCGGGTCCATGTCGTCGGCCGGGGGCAGCACCTGGGCCATCAGTCGATCGCGCTGCCGCACCGTGCCGAGCACCATATCCCGGGCATTGAGGGCCTCGCCGGGGAAGAACATCTGCGTGACCTTGCGGTCAACCCGTCCCGTCACCTCGAAGTGGATGTGCGGAGCGCGGATGCGCCCCTCCCCGACCGGGTATGGTGCGGGTTTGATGGTACGGAAGTGGAAACGCCCCTCGCGATCGGTCCGTTGGCGGCCATACCCCTGGAAGTGCGGGTCCAGGGGGCCGGATTGGGATCGGACGGGTGATCGTAGCGCCCGAAGGCGTTGGCCTGCCAGATCTCGACCTGGACCCCGGCGATCGGTTCTCCGCCGGGTGTGGTGATCCGCCCGACCAGATGGATGACCTGCCCCTGGGCCCGGCCGCGCTTTCCCCGGACCACGGTGAGATCGGTGTCCTGGTCCGCAAGTCTGACCAGCGGGTAGAACGGCCCCATCATCGTGTTGGGGGTGACGGGCAAGGGGTCAGCCTCCCACCCCCACAGCAGACCACGCGGGTGCCAGAGCAGCGCGACGCCCGCAACCACGCCCAAGCGCAGCAGCTCGCGCCGTGTGAACGTGCGCTCGTCCTCGGTCATGTCCGCCCCCAGCGACGGGTGGGTGTGCGCCTGACCGCCGCGCCCTCACCGGCGGTGCCGTCGGGTGCTCTCGGCGGTCCGACGCCTCCTCAACCTTGGCCACCCGGAGCCCGATCCGCCAGGGGAGCTCCGGCCTTCAACCCAGGCCGTCGGCGGCATGGGCCGGTTCGGCGGCGAGCCCGCGCCAGGCGCTGATTGGTCTTGCCTAGGCTCGAGCCCGGGCTCGAGCCAAGCGCGGCCGCAATCTAGGAACCTCGTCGTACACCGGGGCCACGATCCGAGGCTGGCCCTGGACTTCAGCGAGGGCGTAGCCGGCGCGAGGCTCGCACACCTCCGCTGCTGCCTCATCGCGCAGCCGCCGCCTGACGCGCGCGTGCACCAGCCGCGGTGGCACCGCTTGGATCGCGGTCGCCTCGGGATGCGCCGACCGGACGCCGATCCTGCCATACCCGCCGACGAGGCGCTCGAGTTGCGGCAGCCGATCGGTCACACGTGCGACGACGTTGAGCGCGATCTCGCCGGTGGCGCTCGCCAAGTGCGGGGGAAGGCGAGATGCGCCGCGCCGTGCCCCAGCTGGAACTCTGGCCCACCCCGGCTGGGGGGCTCGATACGCGGGTCAGGCGGCCCTGCCCTATCGCGGCGCGCTCCTGGTTCGGGACTCGCCACCATCAACGTCGTGAACTGCGACCCCGGCCCGGGCAACCTCCAACTCGCCTGGGAGGCTGCCGCTCCTGATCGCCCGACGCATGCTCGCGCCCGTGCGTCCGGCCGGGAGCCCGAGCACGACCAATCGGGCAAGCCCGTCGCCATCGTGTTTCTGGATGTGAGCGCGTGCCGCATCGACCGCCCGCCCCGGCCATCGCTCCCGTTCGAGCCCCGGTCGGCATGCGGTTGAGAGTTAGGCTCGCTCGCGCCACCCGGCCGTTGGCGGCGGCTTGCCGAGGCGAGGAGGCCGTCGGTTCCGGTTGACGGCGGGCTGTCGTCCACGAGCTCCCAGGTGAGCCGACACACCAGGGCGCGACCGGGCTGGCCAACACGGTAGCCACTGCTCCTCCGGTGCGCGGCGCCCGCGGAACCTCACCAGCGCCACCGGAGGGCGCCGCCGGAGTGGCGTGCAGGACGTCCGTCCCGTGGTGGGGTCGCCGGCGGGGCCCCGAGGCGGTCTCTCGTCGGCCCCAGTCCGAGCGATGCCGCGCCCCTGGCGCAAGGTGGGCCCGACGGAGCTTCGAGGGTCGATGTTCGGTCCGCCCGCCTCGCCAGGGGCACGCCCCAGCGAGCGGCTGGCGCGTCGTCATCGTCCCACGAGCGCAGGCGATCCGTGAACTCGCCCCGGGCCTGTTCCGCGTGTGCGACGCAGAGCTCGACGCGATCGCGCGCCTTGCGGCAGCGGCTCCGCACCGGACCGGCTATGCGGACGCCCGGGAGGATGATCCCGTACCGATCCACCCAAGGCCCCCGCGGCCCAAGCATGACCCGGACCACGCTGGCCGCGGCGACGCGGCCAGGCCTGAGCGCCGCGCACCCCTAGCAAGGCCGGTCGGCTCGTGCCCGGCGACGACGCCTCGGGGAGACGCCCCGCTCCCTGCCAGCGGCGGCCGGGCGCCCGGCGGGGCGGGCCCCCCGGCGCTTTCGATCGGGAGCGGGAGGGACACCATGGAGCGGTTTTCATTGGGGGCACACGTCGTCGTGGCTCGTGAAGTACCGCAAC
>DATLZT010000002.1:0-4765 GCA_035573835.1 Gemmatimonadales bacterium | reverse complement strand
GCGGGGCGACCCGCCCACGGTCGCCCCGCCCCGGTTCCCCCGCCTGACGACGGCGCCTAGCGCCGGAGGTTCACCAGCTCGTTGAGCATCTCGTCGGCGGTCGTGATCACCCGCGCGTTCGCCTGGAAGCCGCGCTGCGCGATGATCATATTGGTGAACTCCTGCGAGATGTCCACGTTGGAGCTCTCCAGCGCCCCCGGGGTCAGCATCGACTGGTTGCTGGTCCCGGCGAACCCGACCACCGCGCTCCCCGAGTTGCCCGACTCCTCGTACATGTTGTCGCCGCGCCGGAGCAGGCCGGTGGGGTTGTTGAAGCTCGCCAGCGCGATCTGGGCCAGCGTCTGGCTCACCCCGTTGGTGAAGTAGCCGGTGATCACCCCCCGGGCATCGACGCTGATGTCCTGGAGGTTGCCCATGGGATAGCCGTCCTGGCTGCTGGCCACCGCGTTGGACGGGCTGGAGAACTGGGACAGGCCGTTGATGTCGCCCACGCTCCCCGAGTCCAGTCGGATGTCCACCGGCGACGACGCGCCGGTCCCGGGGTCGAACTGGAAGCTGCTGGCGCCGCCGTCGTAGGTGAAGGTCTGCAACCGGCCGTCGCTGTCGAAGGTGACGGCCCCGCTGCCGCCGCCCAGGATCACCGCCGGCGAGTCCGCCGGGAAGCTGGCCCGCCAGAGCCACTGGTTCTGGACCGTCGGGTCCTTCACGAAGGTGATCGTCAGGGTGTGCGACTGCCCGATCGAGTCATAAACCGAGATCGCCACGTCGTGGGTCACGTCGGTGGCCGCCTGGGTCTCGATGTAGTTGCCCGGCTGGCTGCCGAAGATGGCGTTGAAGTTGGCGGCGCCCGCGCCGTTCGACTGGATATTGATGGCGCTCAGGGCGTTGACCGTGCCGCCGTCGCCGTGGATCACCAGCGCCCCGGTGGAGGGGTTGAGCGAGACGCCGTCCGCGTTCACCAGCCCCAACGTGGCGTCGATCGTGGTCATCAGCTCGCCCAGCGTGCTCGTGGCGGTCACGCCGAAGCTGCCGGTCCCCACCGCCGAGCCGCCCACGTTGCCGTTCACGCTGATGGTGTCGCCGCCAACCAGCCCGAGGCCCTGGCCGCTCCCGTTCCGGAGATCGACCAGGAGGTCCTGTTCGTTGGCGATGTGGCTGAACTCGTCGGTCCGGGCGGTCCCCCCGGGGCCCAGGGCCGCGGTGTTGGCCGCGCCCAGCGCCTTGAGGAGCACCGGGTTGGAGCTCGAGAAGGACAGCGCGATCGCGCCGGGGTTGGCCGCGTTCGCCGTGAGCTCGATCGCCCCCGTCGCGTCGTCGATCGCCGCTTGGAAGGTGGCGAAGTCGTTGTTGATCTCCGCCACGAGGTCGTTCAGCGAGTTGAAGGCGGTGTCGCCCACGCCGGTGTCCAGCGCCACGTAGGTGTAGGTCCGGGTGGTCGTGCCGTCGCTCACCGTGACCGTCGTCGAGCTGGGGCTCATCCCCACGATCTGGTTGTTGGCCATGCCGCGGGCATAGAGCCCGTTCACGTCGGAGCCCCGGCCCCCGTTGCTGCCGGTCTTCTCGATCGCGAAGAGCCGCCCGTTGGTCGTGAGGATCGTCCCCAGCGGCTGCTCCCGCGCGTCGAGGTTGCCGCTCAGTTTGAGCTGGGTCGTGGCCCGGGCCGGCGACTTCTTCCCGAACGGCAGCACGATGTCGGTGATCGCGGTGCCGGTCGAGAGGTTGCCGTTGGAGTCGGCGTTGATCCCTTGCACCACGAAGCCGTTGGTGGGCATCACCAGCCGGCCGTCGGCGTCGAGCTGGAAGTTGCCCGCCCGGGTGTAGAACGTCCGCTTCCCGTCGCTCGCGATGAAGAAGCCGTCGCCCTGGATCGCCAGGTCGGTCGCCTGCCCGGTCGACTCGAGGTTGCCCTGGGCGAAGTTCTGGTCGATGCTCCCGATATTCATCCCCAACCCGATCTGGATCGGGTTGATGCCGCCGAGGTCGCCCGGGGGCCGGGACGCGCCCTGGAGCAACTGGGCGAAGGCCTCCTCGAAGGTGACCCGCGAGGCCTTGAAGGCGACGGTGTTCACGTTGGCGATGTTGTTGCCGATCACGTCCAGCCGGACCTGGTGGTTCCGCAGGCCGGAGACGCCGGCGAAGAGCGCACGCATCATGGCCGAGCTACTCCTGGGAAGGGGGTGAGGGCGCAGGCTCGATGCCGACCAGCCGGTCGAGCGGGATCGAGAGGGGGCCGGACCGGAGCACCAAGCCCCCGTCCTGGAAGTGCACCCCGTCCACGACGCCCGTGGTGTACGTGGTCACGCTCACCGCGGCGTCACCCGGGCCGTCGACGGTGAGCGCATAGGTGTAGGCCCCCGGCGCCAGGTCGGGGCCCAAGTCGACCTCCAGCGTCCGGCGGCCGCCGGGCACCGCGCCCAGCGCCCGGGTGACCACCGCGCGGCCGGACGCGTCGTAGACGGTCACGGTCGCGGCGCCGCCGCTCCCGCCGACGTCCACGCTGAACCGCGCGACGCCGTCGTCCCCCACGATCACGTGGTTCCCGCTCGCGGTGACGGTCCGGCCGATGAGCGAGGCGCCCATCGCCGTCCGCAGCGACAGGACGGCCTCGGCATGCAGCTCCGCCTGCCGCTCGAACGCCTCGTTGAGCTGCACCATCTGCTCCAGCCCCGAGAACTCCGCGAGCTGGGCCGCGAACTCGTGCGGCTCGAGCGGGCTCAGCGGATCCTGGTGCTTGAGCTGCGTGACGAGGAGTTCGAGGAATTCGTCCTTGCCCAGCGTCTTCTTGACGACGCGCCCGGGCGGCGTCGGCTCGCTGGGCTGCGCCGGCCCCCGGATCGGGGGTGCCGTTACGGTCACGATCCCTGCCTTTCCCGCCCCTCCGCGGGGCGATCGTGCGGCCGATCGTGCGGGCGGTCCTGCCGCTGCCCCCGCCGATCGGACGGGTGACCGTCCGATCCGCGATGCGGGTCGGACGTGGGGGCGTCCTGCCCCCGAGCGACGGCCACCTCACTCGGGCCGCTCGGCGGTGGCGCCGAGAACCAATGGGGTCCCGCCTCGGACGGCGGCGCGGCGGGCATGGACGCCTGCACGGTGACGCGGGCATCGGGGAAGCCGTGCTGCGCCAGGCTCCGCTCCAGCTCGCCGGTCGCGACCCGAAGCCGCCGGGCCGCCTCCCCGTCCGGCGGGACGATCGTGGCGCGCAGACGCTCGCCCCGCACCGCGATCCGCACCCGGGTGACACCGCCCGCGTCGTCCGTGAGATGCAGCGTCACGCGGTCGCCGGGGCCCCGATCACCGACCGTCGGCGACCCGCTCGCCGGGGCGGCTCCGCGCACCGGTCGCCCCGGTTCCGTCCCCTCGCGGGCCAGCGGCATGTCCCCCGTGCTCGCGATGCCATCGCCCAGCGCCACCGGCGGCGCCACGTCGCCCGACACGGAGTTGCCCGCCGTGGGTTCGCTGTTCCGGTCCGGCCGCCCGGCCGCGAGCTCGCCCGGCCCTCCGGGCACCTCCGGGGACGCCGACGCACCCCGCAGCGGCGCTGCCGCCCCCGGATGCCGCGGTTGCCCGGCCGGTGTCCCGGGCCGACCCGCCGCCCCCAGGGAACGGTTCACGACCTCACCGTCCACCGCGGCCACGACTCTCGGCCCGACCGGAAGCCGCGGGGGCGCGCCGTTGCACGCGTCGACGTCGCCCTGGATCGGTCCGTGTGCGACCGGCCCATCCGTTTCCCCCGCGCCGGTCGCCTGCTGCCCGCCCAGCAGCTCGGCGAAGATGCGCCCCACCGCGGCGGCGATCTTCCGGGCCAACGGCCCCCCGTCGTCCAGCCGTCGGGCCGGGCCCGCTGCGCGTCCAGGCCCGGTGTCGGCCGGGGCGCTCGGCTCGCGCGTCGAACCGTCGCCGGACCCATCCTCCGCCACCTCCCGCTCTCCCGTCCGCGCGTCCATCCCCAGCGCCCGCGCCAGCGACGAGGCGAGGACCATGCTCGCCGGCACCGGCGGTTCGACCGGCCGCGCCCCAGCCGACCGTTCCTCGGCGCGCTCCTCCGTCGGGGCCTCACGCGGCGAATCCGACCCGGACGCCGGTGCCGGCGCCGCCGTCGCGCGCATCGACCCGCCACGCCGCACCTGGTCGATCCCGCGACCGCCGGCGGGGGGATCGTCGGCCCGGGTGCCCGTCGCGCCCGATGCCGCGGCGCCCGATGCCGCGGTCACCGCGGGCCCACCCCCCCCTGAGTCGGCAACCCGGCTCTCGTCGATGGCCCCGGTCGGCGCGCGAGCCTCTACCGTCCCGCCCGCCTCGACCGACTTCGGACGCACCCCGACGACTTCCGACCCCGAGACGACCGCCACTCCCCGCGAGGCGACACCGGGCGGCGCACCGGCCCCCGGCGCCCCGCGTCCGGCCGAGCGTGAGGGCGTCGCCGCTCCGGGTGGCGAGCCGCTCGAGGTCGCGGTGGTCTGGCGGGGAGCGCCGGGTGCGGCCTCCCCCTCCGGCGCGGCGGCTCCTCCTGCGGCGATGACGCCCACTTCGATTAGGCCGCGGCCCCCGGTCGACTCGGTCGGCTCGGCCGGTACCGCGGGTGTGTCCGCCGGCGGCGCGTCGAGCAGCGCCTCGTCGGCGGGAATGGACACGCCCTCCGCAGTCGGGGCAGGCGCGGTCCCGAGCGTGGGAGGCGCCGGCGCCCCCGCGTGGAGTGCCGCCTCGAGCGAGGCGGCGAACGACAGCGTCGCGTCGCCGCCGGCAGTCGTGTCCCCGGCCGGTTCGG
>DATLZT010000001.1:0-5314 GCA_035573835.1 Gemmatimonadales bacterium | reverse complement strand
ACCGTGGCGAGGAGGAAGACCCGATCCCACGGGCCCGACACGTCGATCCCGAGCGCCGCGTGGGCCGCGCCGTGCAGCGTGGCCGCGGCCAGGTGGAGGTAGACCACCGCCGCCACGACCCGCCTCACGACGCCCGCCTCCCGTGCGATCCGCTCGCCGTCGACTGCCGAGCGGAGCAGGACCGGCGGATCGGGTGGCGTGTCCTCGTCGAACGGCGGCCCGTCGGCCGGGCGCTTCACGACCCAGGCCACGCCCTGCTGGAGATAGAGACGGGCGCCCACCCGGGCGGCCGCGGTGGTGAGTGCCCGGGTGCCCTCCCGCCGGATCCGGTCGTTCATCCCCCACGCGGCCGGCGACCGGCTTCCCGGGCCTGACGGGATGGCGGTGGCGGCATGGATCACGACCTGCGATCCCTCCGCCACCCGGGCGAGCGCGTCGCGGCGTCGAACAGGCTGGCTTGGGCCGGCGTCCCGCCGAGCGAGCGCACCAGGGCCGCCTTCTCCGGCGTCCGCGCGATGCCGACCACCCGGTGGCCCCGCGATGAAGACCTGCATGGCCGTGTCCTCCTTTCACATTGCCCGCGTCGGGTGTCCGGAGGGAAGACGAGGACCGGGGAAGGAGCGTGACGCTTATCTTCCGGCGACCCCCGACGGAGCGCGCATGGCGGCCCGGATCGTCATCAACTGCTGGGGCTCCTACGGCGACCTGAACCCCTACCTCGGCCTGGCCCTCCAGCTCCGGGCCCGGGGCCACCACCCGGTGCTCGCGACCATGCCGCGCTACCAGGCGGACGTGGAGCGGGAAGGGCTCGAGTTCCGGCCGGTCGGCCCCGACACGGCGATCGAGGACCGGGAACTGATCCGCCGCGTGATGGACCCGGTGCGGGGCGGGGAGGTGCTGCTGCGGGAGATCGTCCTCCCCGGGGTCGAGGCGTCGTTCGAGGCCCTCTGGCGCGCCACCGAGGGAGCCGACCTGGTCGTCTCGCACCCGGTCACCTTCGCCGCGCCGCTCGTGGCCGGGACGCGAGGGCTCCCCTGGATCTCCACCGTCCTCGCGCCGCTCTCGTTCTTCTCGGTGCACGACTTCCCCGTCCTCCCGCCCGCGCCGGGGTTGGCCCGCCTCCACTCGCTGCCCGGCATGGGCCGCCTCTTCCGGGCCGCCATCCGCGCCACCACCCGTCGCTGGGGCGACCCGGTGCGGCGGCTCCGCGCGCGGCTGGGACTCCCGCCCGGTGGCGATCCGCTCTACGAGGGCCAGTTCTCGCCGCACGGGACGCTAGCGCTCTTTTCCCCCGTGCTTGCCCGGCCGCAGCCCGACTGGCCCCCACGCACCCGGGTCACCGGCGCGATCCACTACGATCGCAGCACGGGCGGCGACGGTCTCGGTCCGCCGCTCGAGGGCTTCCTCGCCTCGGGCCCGCCGCCGGTTGTCTTCACGCTCGGCTCCGCCGCGGTGATGGCGCCGGGACGCTTCTTCGAGGAGAGCCTCGCGGCGGTGCGGCGGCTGGGGGTGCGGGCGGTGCTGTTGGTGGGACGCGAGGGCGCGAGCCGGCGGCTCGACGCCCCGTCCGACCAGGTCTGCGTGGTGGAGGCGGCACCGTTCGGTCTGCTCTTCCCCCGCGCCGCGGCGATCGTCCACCAAGGCGGGGCGGGTACCCTGGCGCAGGCGCTCCGGGCGGGCCGTCCACAGCTCGTGGTACCGTATGCCCACGACCAGCCCGACAACGCGCACCGGCTGGCCCGGCTCGGCGTGGCCCGGATCGTCCATCCCCGCCGCTATCGCGCCGGTCGGGTGGCGGCCGAGCTCTCGACGCTCCTGGGCGACGCCCGTCTCGCGGACGCGGCCCGGCGGGTGGCGCGCGGGGTAGGGAACGGGGATGGCGCGGCGGCGGCGGGCGCGGCCATCGAGGATGTCCTGGCCGTTCTTGTCCCGGGTCCGGGAGGCCGGTAGTTTAAAGGCTGCCCTCGTTGGATCCCCGCGGTCGGCCGCACGCTCGGCTCCTCCGTCCTCCCGCTCGCCCGAGGTAGCCAGGCATGGACGTCCTTCCCCCCGCCGCCCCCCCACCGGACGCCGCCCCGGCGGCGGCTTCGCGCGCGCCGCCGGTGGCCGAGTCGGACGAGCTGCTCGCGGCGATCGTGGACTCGTCCAACGACGCCATCGTGGGCAAGCGGTTCGACGGCACGATCCTGAGCTGGAACCCCGCGGCGGAGCGGATCTTTGGGTACAGCGCCGCCGAGATGATCGGCGGCTCGATCTTCACCCTGGTGCCGCCCGAGCTCCAGGAGGAGGAACGGGAGCTGCTCAGGCGGCTCTCGCGGGGTGAGGCGACCCGCCATTACGAGACGGTGCGGGTCCGCCGGGACGGCGCCCGGCTCGCGGTGTCGCTGAGCCTCTCGCCGATCCGCGATCGGCATGGGGTCCCGGTGGGGGCGGCGTCGATCCAGCGGGACATCACGGCGGAGAAGCGGGCGCAGGAGGCGCAGGCCCGGCTCGCGGCCATCGTCGAGTCTTCCAACGACGCGATCGTGGGCAAGACCCTCGACGGGATCATCACGAGCTGGAACGCGGCGGCGGAGCGGCTCTACGGGTATCGTGCGCAGGAGATCATCGGCCGGTCGGCGTCGATCCTCACCACCCCGGACCATCCGGACGAGGTGCCGATGCTGTTGGAGCGGCTGAAGCGGGGGGAGCGGGTGGAGCTCTACGAGACGACCCGGCGCCGCAAGGACGGGACCACCGTCGACGTCTCGCTCACGTTCTCGCCGGTGCGTGACGCGCGGGGCCGGCTCATCGGGGCCTCGGTCATCGCGCGGGACATCACCGAGCGCAACGCCGCCGCGGCGGCGCTGCGGCGGCAGGCGGAGGAGCTGGCCCGCTCCAACGCCGAGCTGGAGCGCTTCGCCTACATTGCCTCGCACGACCTCCAGGAGCCGCTCCGGATCGTCTCCCAGTTCGCCCAGCTCCTGGCCCGCCGGTATCGCGGCCGGCTCGGGGCCGACGCCGACGACTTCATCGGCTTCATCGTCGACGGCGTGACCCGGATGCAGACCCTGATCTCCGACCTGCTGGCGTACGCCCGGGTGAACGAGGGCGGCCGTGACTTCAGCCCCACCGACTGCAACGCGGTGCTCGCATGGGTCCTGGAAGGGCTCGAGCCCCAGCTCCGGGAGATCGGGGCGGAGGTACGGGTCGATCCCCTCCCCACCGCTCCCGCCGATGCGGCGCTGCTCCGCCAGCTGTTCCAGAACCTCGTGGGCAACGCCATCAAGTTCCGCGGCGCCGCCCCGCTCCGGGTGACCGTGTCGGCGGTGCGGGACGGCGCCCATTGGCGGTTCACCGTGCGGGACAACGGCCTCGGCATCCCGGCCGAGTACCACGAACAGATCTTCCAGCTCTTCCGTCGCTTCCATGATCCGGGCCGGTACCCCGGCACCGGCATCGGGCTCGCGATCAGCCGGCGGATCGTCGAGCAGCACGGCGGCCGCATGTGGGTCGAGTCGGCCCCCGGCCAGGGCGCCGCGTTCCACTTCACCATCCCAGCGGAGGCCGAGTCGTGATCGCCGCGGCCATGAGCTCGCGATTGCTCCAGATCCTGCTCGTCGAGGACAACCCGGCGGACGTCCGGTTGATCGAGGAGGCGGTGCGGGACGCCGAGATCCCGGGCCGGATCCACGCCGTCCGGGACGGGGAGGAAGCGCTGGACTTCCTCTTCCGGCGGGGGGCGCATGCCCAGGCGGTCCGGCCCGACCTCGTCCTGCTCGACCTGAACCTCCCCCGGAAGGACGGGTATGCCGTGCTGGAGAAGCTCAAGGCCGATCCCAGACTGCGCCGGATCCCGGTGGTGGTGCTCACGACGTCCGCCTCCGAATCCGACATCCGCCGGGCCTACGACCTGCATGCCAACGCCTATGTCACCAAGCCGGTAAGCCTGGACCGGTTCCTCCACATCGTGCGCTCGATCGAGGACTTCTGGGGCTCGATCGCCAAGCTGCCGCCGGAGTGAGGCCGGGTGACGTGGCCGATCCCGTGACGATCCTCCTGGTGGAGGACAGTGCGGCCGATGTCCGCCTCTTCCGGGAGATGCTGCGCGAGGCGGAGTGGGGCGAGCATGCGCTGGTCCACGCCGGTCGCCTGGCGGACGCGCTGGACCGGTTGCGCCACTCGCCCGCGGACGTCGTCCTGCTCGACCTCACCCTCCCCGACAGCCAGGGGCTCGAGACCTTCCTGCGGATCCACCAGCAGGCCCCCGGGGTGCCGATCGTGCTGCTTACCGGGCTCGGGAGCGAGGAGCTCGGCACCCGGGCGGTGCAACTCGGGGCGCAGGACTACCTCGTCAAGGGCGAGATCGACCACCGGCTGCTCACCCGCGCCATCCGCTACGCCATCCACCGGAAGTCCACCGAGCGGGAGCTCGGTCGGCTGTACCGGGAGGCGGAGCTGGCGCGGGAGGAGCTGCAGCGATACGCGGCCGAGCTGGAACGGCGGGTGGCGGAGCGGACGGCCGAGCTGCGGGATTCCTACGAGCGGATGGAGCAGTTCAGCTACGCGGTCTCGCACGACCTCCGGGCCCCGCTCCGGGCGATCCGCGGGTACACCGAGGCGCTGCGGGAGGACTTCGGGGACGAGCTCCCGGAACCGGGGCGGGAGTACATCCGACGGATCGTCAAGGCCACCGACTACATGAGCCAGCTGTGCGAGGACCTGCTGCAGCTGGCGCACCTGCGGGGCGGCGAGCTCGAGATCGAGCCCGTCTCGCTGGTGACGGTGGTGCGCGACGCGACGGGCCACCTCACCGAGGTGGTCCGGGCGGCGGGGGCCCGGCTCGACGTGGCGCTGGACCAGGTGCCCCCGGTGCTCGGCTCCCGCCCCTCGCTGGTGCAGGCGGTGACGAACCTCCTCTCCAACGCGATCAAGTTCGTGCCGGCGGGGGTGCCGCCCCGGGTGCGCGTCTGGGCCGAATCGCGCGAGCACGCGGTCCGGCTCTGGATCGAGGACAACGGGATCGGGATCGAGCCGCACCACCAGGAGCGGATCTTCCGTGGATTCCAGCGGCTCCACAGCCAGGACCGGTACCCCGGCAGCGGCGTGGGGCTCGCCATCGTGCGCCGGACCGTGGAGCGCCTGAACGGTCGGGTGGGCGTCGAGTCGACCCCGGGCGAGGGGAGCCGGTTCTGGATCGAGTTGCCCCGCCCCCTCGCGCCGGATCCCCCCGGGGCACCCGGAGAGCCCGCGTCGGGTCGGTGAGCGCTGCGAGGGGCGGGTCTTCGGCTTGACATAAATAAACAAATGTTCAATTATATTGCATCTCGCTACC